>CAYZID010000165.1:0-13175 GCA_964478315.1 uncultured Myxococcales bacterium
AGCCCCAGGTGAGCCCCGCCCCTCACGCCGGCCCACCCGACGAGACGAGCGCCGCGACGCCCGCGTCCCCCGACGTCCACCGCGCTGGCTTCGTGGCCATCGTCGGCCGCCCCAACGCGGGCAAGTCCACGCTCATGAACTACATCGTGGGTGAGCGCCTGGCCATCGCCACGCCCAAGCCCCAAACCACGCGCGATCGTATCCGCGGGGTGCGCACCTACAAGCCGACGCCCGAACACGCCGGGTGGCAAGTGGTCTTCGTGGACACGCCGGGCATCCACGAGGCCTCCACCAAGCTCAACCGCTACATGGTGGAGCTCGCCATCGGCACGCTGGGGGACGCCGATCTCGTCTACCTCCTCATCGACGTCCCTCACGCGGCCTCCAAGCTGGAGCACGCCATGACGGTGAACGCCCCCATCGTCGAGGCCCTCGCCGCCTCGGGCACGCCAGCCATCGCCGTACTCAACAAGGTCGACCGCCTGAAGACCCCCCAAGCGCTCCTGCCCATCATCGAGCGGGTCGCAGCGCTCCACCCCTTCGAGGAGGTCATCCCCGTAAGCGCCCTCACGGGCGACGGGGTCGAGGCCCTGGAGGCCGCCACGCGCCCACGCCTGCCCGCGGGACCGCCGCTCTTCCCCGAGGACGAGCTCACCGACCGCTCCCTGCGCTTTCTCGCCGCAGAGATGATCCGCGAGCAGCTCTTTCTCCAGCTCTCCAAGGAGCTCCCCTACCACGTCGCCGTGGCCGTGGAGCGCTGGGAGGAGCGCCCGGACGGGCTCGTGGACGTGCTGGCGACCATCCACGTGTCGCGCTCGTCGCACAAGGCCATCGTCATCGGCAAGGGAGGCTCGCGCCTGCGCGAGATCGGGCGCGCCGCCCGCCTGGAGATGGAAGCGTTCTTGGAGCGCCGCGTGTACCTGGAGCTCAACGTGCGCGTGGAGCCGCGCTGGAACGAGCGCGCCGCCGGGTTGAAAAAGCTTGGCTATACCGACCGTCCTGGGTAGTAGCGGCGTCATGCGCTCCGCCCTGCCCCTCGTCGCCATCGTCGGTCGCCCCAACGTGGGCAAGTCCACCCTGTTCAACCGCATGGTGGGCCGGCGCGCCGCCATCGTCGAGGACGTGCCCGGGGTCACACGGGATCGCCACTACGGAGAGGCCGAAGTCCTGGGCGAGCGTTTCTTCGTCGTGGACACCGGCGGCTTCGAGCCCGAGGCCGAGGACGGGATGCTCAAGGCCATGCGCCGCCAGGCCGAGGTGGCCGTGGAGGAGGCGGACGTGGTCATCGCGCTCTTTGACGGGCGCGAGGGGCTCCTGCCCGCCGACCGCGAGATCGTCCGCCTCTTGGAGCGCTCGGGCAAGCCCGTCCACTATGGCGTGAACAAGATCGACGGCCCCCGACACGACCCCCTGGTGGCGGAGTTCTGGGAGCTGGGCGTGGAGATGCTGTGGCCGCTATCCGCCCAGCACGGCTCGGGCTACCTGGACCTCATGGAGGCGGCCCTCGCCGATCTCCCGCCCGCCGCGGACGAGCCCGCCGACGACGGCCCCCTCAGCCCCACGCGCGTGGCCATCATCGGCAAGCCCAACGTGGGCAAGTCCACGCTGGTCAACCGGCTCTTGGGCGAGGAGAGGCTGCTCACCGCGGACGCCCCGGGGACCACACGGGACGCCATCGACACGTGGCTCACCTTGCCCCCGGACCCAGCGGCCGTGGAGCGGGCGCGCCAGGCGCTGGCGGCCTTCGACGCCCCAGCCGACGAGGACGAGGCCCCGAACGCCCTGGAGGGGACGCCGCCCGGGCCCTCGGGTGATGCGCCGGGCGAGCACGTCGAGGGCCTGTGGGGAGCCGGCGGCGAAGGGGACGCCGTGGACTTCGACGTCGAGGCGGGGGCGGACGTCGTGGAGCTCCTAGCGCCAGCCAGCGAGCGCGATTTCGACGTGGAGCCGGAGTCGGCGGCGCTGTCCGCCGAGCGGGAGCGGGCTCGCGAGCGGCTGGAGGAGGCCCTGGTGCGTGCCCAGGCACCGCGACGCTATCTCCTCATCGACACGGCCGGCGTGCGCCGCCGGAAGTGGGTGGAGGGTCCGCTGGAGCGCTACAGCATCGTCAAGAGCTTCAAGAGCATCGACCGCGCCGACGTGTGCCTGCTGCTCGTGGACGCCACCCAGGGCGTGGTGGCCCAGGACGCCAAGCTGGCAGGGCTCATCCGGGCCAAGGGCAAGGCGTGCGTGCTCCTCGTGAACAAGTGGGACGCCGTCCCGGACAAGGACACCTACACGGCGGGGCGGTTCGTGAAGCAGCTCCGCGAGGACCTGGCGTTCATCTCCTACGCCCCCATCGTGTTCATCTCGGGGCTCACCGGGCAGCGGGCGCACCGCATCTTGCCCGCGGTGGACCGGGCACGCGAGGCGTGGCTCACGCGCGTCCCAACCGCCGCGCTGAACCGCTTCCTCGCGGACACGGTGGCGCGCAAGCCGCCCCCCGTGCACCGCAACAAGCGTCCGCGGTTCTTCTACGCCACGCAGGTGAGCGCGGGGCCGCCCACCTTCCTCATCATGACGAGCGAACCTCAGGCCGTGCACTTCTCGTATCGGCGCTTCCTCGCCAACCGCATCCGGGAACGCTGGGCCTTCGAAGGCACGCCCATTCGGCTCGTCTTCCGCAAGCGCAAGACGCGCCGCGGGCGTTGATCGTGTCGCCCCGCCGGGGGCTTCCTGCGAAAACGTCGGAGGAGTAGACTCCGCGCGTCTTCGCGGAGGGCGTCATATGGGCTTTTGGGGACGCGGCTACGATCACATCGGGAACTTCAACTTCCGCGTGGAGATCGAAGGGCTCACGGTGGGCCGGTTCACCAACGTCGAGGGGCTCGGCTCGGAGACCGAGATCATCGAGTTCCAGGACTCCGAGGACCTCATCCTGCGCAAGCGCCCGGGGCGGCATAAGTACACGAACATCACCCTCAAGCGCGGCTGGACGGACAACAACGAGCTGTGGGACTGGCGCATGGCCGTGACCCGCGGCGACGTCCAGCGGCGCTCCGGGGCCATCATCATCTGCGCCGACGACGGGACCGAGATCAGCCGGTACAACTTCTTCGGCGCCTGGCCGGCCAAGGCGGGCGGGTTCGACCAGGACGGCAAGGGCAACAAGACCAACATCGAGGAGTACGACATCGTCGTCGAGCGCCTCGAGAAGGGCTGAGCCCGCCGCCAGCGTGGGCGTGGGCACCGCGCGGGTCAGAAGAAGAGGCTGCCCGTGAGCGTGAGGGCCACGGGCCCGGTCGTGCGCGCGAGGTCGGTGAGGACCACGTGATAGCGCGCCACGGCGCCCAGGGCCCAGTCCCGGCGCGGGCGGTAGTCCACGCCGAGGCCCACGTGGATGGTGGCATCCAGGCGCGGCCTCGGGGCGCCCTGGTCGTAGTAGGCGTCGGGGCCCAGCGTGCGCACGAGGAGGCCGCCGCCCGCGGTGAGGTAGGGCACCCAGGTGAGGGCGTCGAGGACGAAGCGCCCATCCACGAGGACCTGGAAGAGCCCCTCGGGGTCGGGCCCGCCCAGCAGCCCCGCGCCGCCCTCCACGAGCCCCGCCACCTGCCAATAGTCCGTGAGCGAGTAGGTGAGGCCCGCGTGCGCCAGGAAGCCCAACCGGCCCGCGCTCAGGTCGTCGGCGCCGGCGCCGTCCGACAACCCCGAGGCCGAAACCTGGAGGGTCGTCAGGCCCAGGGATAGGGCCAGCTCTCCCTGGTCGGCCCGGGCAGCGCGCGGGCCCCACGCGAAGCCCACGAGCGCCACCGTGACGGCGGCGACCCGGGCGGCGCGCCCCCTCGTGGCCCCGCGCATCAAGCGCACCGCCGCAGGATGTCCACGACGTCGTCGGCCGTGAGCTGGCCGCGCTCGCCGAAGCGCACGCCACGCTGGCGCAGGCGCTCGGCGACGAGTTCGAACTCCGCATCGCCCAGCCCGTAGGCGGCGGGATCGGTGTCCACGCCGAGCCGCCGGAAGAAGGCGGCCGTCTCGTCGATGGCCCGGGTGACGCGCTCGTCCTCGGAGCCCTGGGTGATGCCCAGGACGCGCGCGCCGTACTGGAGCAGCTTCGCGCGCTTGTTGTGGGCCTGGTACCGCCAGAGGCCCGGGAGGACGACGGCCAGCGTGCGCCCGTGGTCGATGCCCCACAGCGCGGTGAGCTCGTGTCCGATGAGGTGCGTCCCCCAGTCCCCCACGGTGCCGCAGGACAGGAGCCCGTTGAGGGCCTGGGTGGCGGCCCACATCACGTTGGCCCGGGCGTCGTAGTCGCGGGGCTGGGCGAGCACCTTGGGCCCCTCCTCGCGGAGCGTGAGGAGCACGGCCTCGGCCTGGCGGTCCTGGAGGGGGGTGTTCACGTCGAAGGTGGCGTACTGCTCTAGGACGTGCACGTAGGCGTCCACGATGCCGTTGGCGGTCTGGCGCGGGGGCAACGTGAAGGTGGTCTCGGGGTCCAGCACGGCGAAGCGCGGCCGCACGAGGGGGCTGCCGAAGTAGCGCTTCTGCTGGACGGATGCCCGGGTAATGACCGCGTTGACGTTGGCCTCGGAGCCCGTGGCGGGGAGGGTCAAGACGCAGCCCAAGGGGATGGCGTCGCGCACCGGCGCGCCGGCCACCAAGAGGTCCCAGGGGTCTTCGCCCTCGTAGCGCGCGGCCGCGGCGATGAACTTCGTGCCATCCACGACCGAGCCGCCGCCCACGGCCAGGAGCAGGTCGAAGCCTCCCTCCCGGCAACGCGGTACGGCCCCCATGAGCGTCTCGTAGGTGGGGTTGGGCTCGATGCCCTCGAAGACCTCGACGTGCCGGCCGCCGCCCCCTGTGTCCCCGCCTCCCAGCGCCGCCATGACCTGGTCGAGCACGCCGTTGCGCCGCGCGGAGCCACCGCCCAGGGTCACGAGGACCCGCGCCGCCCGGGGTACGAGGTCGTCCAGGGCGGCGATCCGCCCGCGCCCAAAGGCGATCTTCGTGGGCGCCTCGAAGTCGAAGTTCCGCATCCCGCACCTCGTGGGTCCTCTCGCAATCGGAGCGCAAGGCTAGTCGCCCCGGCCCCCCTGGGCAACCACCGACGCCGCGGCGGTCGGCATTGACAGCCCGCGGCCCCTAGGCTATTCCGCCGCGTCGCCTCGCGACGCACGCCCCGAGGCTCGGGGCCGCGCGCCGAGGCGCCCGAACGCGACGCGGAGCCCGGCAGCCTGGTCTCGGCGGACACCCCACGGAGGAGCCGGTGGCGAAGATCAAGAAGCGGATGTCCAAGAAGGAGCTTCAGGCGCCCGATCAGGTCGAGGTGGCCCTCAACAAGACCTGGGACAACCTCGTCACCTACCGCAAGTGGATCATCGGCGGCATCGCGGTGTTCGTCGTGGGGGGCGTCTCTTGGGCCATCCTCCACAACATGCGAGCCAGCGCCAAGGCTGAGGCGGCCCTCGCCGTGCGAGACGCCATGGCACCGCTCACCGCCTTCGTAGACGCCCCCGCCGAGGGCGCCGACGCACCCGAGCCCAAGCCCATCCGCGGGCTCCAGGTCTTCCCAAGCGAGGCCGCAGCCACCACCGAGGCCGCCAAGCGCCTGGACGCCTTCCTGGCCGCCCACCCGGACATGGACGCCGCCCAGGTCGTGTCCCTCACGCGGGCGGAGGTGTGGCTCCGCCAGGGCGACGCCGCGCGCGCCGCCAAGGACCTCCAAGCCTGGCTCGCCCAGCACGCCGAGAGCCCCCTCGTCCCCGCGGCGCTCCAGGCGCTGGCCCAGGCCCAGCTCGCCGCCGGCAAGCGCGACGAGGCCCGCAAGACGCTCACGGATCTGGCGGCCAAGACCACCGGCCCCGCCAAGGCCCTGGCCCTCACCACCCTCGGAGACCTCGACAACCCGCTGGTGGCCCCCGGCGGGGACGCCGCCAAGGCGCGCGCCAGCTACGAGGAGGCCCAGAAGGCGCTGGGACCCAAGCCCCAGGGGGACAACCCCTTCGTGGCCATGTCCGCGCCCTACCTCTACCAGGAGCTGGACAACAAGCTCGCCCTGCTGCCGTGACGGGGGCCGCGTGACGCATCGCCCGGACCAGGTCGGGCGCCTCCTCACCGGACATGGGGCCGGCCCTGGGGCCGTACGCGTGTGGCGCCGCTGGGCGCGCGTCGCCCCCGGCGCCCTGATGCTCGCCGCAACGCTCGCCTCGGGCTGCGCCATCTTCCCCCCCATGGAGCTGGACCCAGCGCCCCGCTTCAGCCTGGACTGGGTCCGCCCCCTCTACCCCCTGGAGCCCTTCGCCTATCGCCCCAGCGAGCCGGGCCAGGCCCTATTCGTAGACGCAGCAGGCGGCCCCTCGGGCGCCGGGCGCCTCGTGGTGCCCACGCGCGACCGCCATGTCCGGGCGCTGGACTGGGCCTCGGGACGCACGCTCTGGGACCTCGAGACCGACGGCCCCAACGTAGGCCGCCCAGCGCTCGTGGGCGGCGCAGGGGGGGCCCAAGGGCAAGACCTGATCTTCGGATCCATGGACGGGCAACTCTACCGCGTGGCCCTCGCGGACGGCGCCGTGCGCTGGAAGGTGCCGTTCCCGGGGCAACAAGCGATCACCGTGAGCCCCACGGTCGCGGGCGGCCGGGTGTTCGCCTCCAGCATCGGCAACCGCGTGGCGGCCTTCGACGCCCAGAGCGGGGCCCTCCTCTGGGACCACAAGCGGCCCCACGAGGGGAGCTTCACGGTCACGGGCCAGGCGGGCGTGGCGGTCTTGGACGCCCAGACCGTGGCGACCGGCTTCTCCGACGGGATGCTCGTCGCGTACGGGGCCGCGGACGGCGCCACGCGGTGGACCACGGACCTCACTGGGGGCAGGCGCGGCTTCGTGGACGTGGACACCACACCCCAGGTGGTCGACGGCGTCCTGGTGGCGGGCTGCTACTCGGTGGGGCTGTTCGGGCTGGGCGCCCGCGAGGGCGAGGTCCGCTGGACGGTCAAGGGCGAGGGGATCGCCACGCCCACGGCCTTCGAGGGGATGCTCTACGCCCCCAGCGCGGACGGAACCCTGCGGGCGATCCGCGTGGACACCGGGGAGGTCCTCTGGACGGTCCGCGTCGCGGATGGCGCCCTGGGTCCGGTCGCCGTGAGCCGCCGCTACGTGCTCGCCCCCACGCGCCAGGGTCTCGTGCTCCTGGACCGAGGCGCCGGCCGGCCCGTGGAGAACTTCCGCGACGCGCGAGGCTTCGACGCGCCCCCGGTCGTGGCCTGGGGAACGGTCTACGCGCTGGCCAACAGCGGGTTGCTGTACTCCGTGGGTCTTTACTAGACCCGCACGGCACCGCACACTGCGCCCACGGTCGAGCCCCAACGAGTGAGCCCATGAACGAGGAGGTTGGCGATGAGCGTCACGCACGGCATGCGCCGAGAGCGCGGGGGCCTCGCGGGCCTCACGGCGGTGGGCCTCACCCTGGCCTTGGTGCTGGGGGCGGGGTGCGGCTCGGACCCGGCTGGCCCTTCCACTGCTGGTGGCGCGGATGGCGCCTCCTTCAACGACGCCGGAGGGGGCGCTGACGGGGCGGACGGGGCGGCCCCCGGCGACGTGGCGGCGAGCCCCGACGGGGGGGCGCCCGACGCGGGCCCCGTGACGCCGCTGTGCACGTCCGACGACCAGTGCACCGAGACGGGCGCCGTGTGCGCTTGCACGGGACAGTGCGTGGTGCCGGCCGGGAACGCCTGCGCCAGCTCCAAGAACTGCCCGCCGGGCAACTGGTGCGATCCCTGCGTGGGCCACTGCGCGCCGCGCGCCGGGCTGTGCGAGCCCTGCACGGACAGCGGCGCCTGTGCCGACGGGGGGGCGTGTCTGCCCTTCGCGTCCGGCGGGACCTTCTGCGTGGAGGCGTGCGTGACCGACGCCGGCTGCCCCACGGGCTACGCCTGCGTGGAGGTGGCCAGCGCGGCGGACAAGCAGTGCGTCCCCAAGTCGGGTGACTGCGAGGACCTGGGGCTGTGCGCGGACGACGGCGAGTGCCCCATGGGGCAGATCTGCAGCGACACGCTCAAGGTCTGCGCGCCGGGCTGCCCCGACGACGACGCCTGTCCGGCGGGCATGGTGTGCGTGGCCGCGCGCTGCGTCCAGCCGTGTGCCTCGACTGCGGACTGCACGGCGCCGGCGGAATGCGACCCCACGGGACACTGCAAGATCCCGGGGTCGTGCGAGAGCTCCGCCGACTGCGTGGAGCCCGAGACCTACTGTGACAAGACGACGGGGATGTGCGCGGACGGCTGCGTGGAGGACGCAGACTGCAAGGACGCCGCCATGGAGTGCAAGAACAAGTCCTGCGTCCCCAAGGGATGCACGCACAACTACCAGTGCGCCTTCGAGCAGGAGTGCGACAAGGCGACGGGCCAGTGCATCCCCATGACGCGGGACCACTGCGCCCCCTGTGACGCCGACGCCGAGGATCAGTGCGGCGGCGACCCCAACCTGTGCGTCACCATGTCCAGCGAGGACAAGAACACGGGGGAGAGCGTGGAGCAGGGTGACTTCTGCCTGCTCACGTGCGCCGAGGACGAGCTGGACAAGTGCCCCCAGGGATACGGGTGCACGCACATCGAGAACGCCGACGCCGGCATCAACGGGTTCTATTGCACGCGTGCCTGCTGGGAGCAGCCCGTGGAAGCACCTGCGCAGTAGCGCCCATGGGCGACCGTGTGTGCCCCCGGGCGGGGGGAGGGGGCCGGACGCCCCCGTCCCCTCTCTCGTCCGTGGGACTCCGGGCCCCCCTCGCCGGAGGCGCTCGTCAGCTCGCTTTGGACTTCTTGGCGTTTCCGCCCTTGGCCGCCTTCTTCGTGGGCGTGCTCGGGGGCGCCGCCTTGGCCGCGGCGGCCTCCGCCGACACGTGCTCCAGGGCGCGCGCCTCGTGGGCGATGATGTCATCCAGCTCCTGGCTGATGCGGCGGAGGATGACCTGGCGCTCGTGGAAGGGCAGGAAGGCGGACTTGAAGCCGTTGATGACGAGCTGCCGCACGTCCTTGGCGGTGAGGTCGAAGGTCTCGACGGCGCGCTGGTACTCCGCCGTCACCGTCGTGTCGGTCACGGTTCGGTTGTCCGTGTTGATGGTCGTGCGAACCCCGAAGTCGTAGTAGAACTTCAGGGGGTGGCTCTCGAAGTTCTTCACCGCGCGGGTCTGGACGTTCGAGGTGAGGCAGACCTCCAGCGGGATGCGGTGGTCGTTGACGTAGTTGAGGAGGTCGCCGTCCTCGCGCAGGCGCGTCCCGTGCCCGATGCGGTGGGCGCCGCAGACGTGGATGGCCTGGTGGATGGACGCCGGGCCATAGGCCTCCCCGGCGTGGATGGTGGAGTTCACGTTGTTGTTGCGCACCAGGTAGAAGGCCTCGCGGTGGGCCTTGGGCGGGTAGTCGTACTCGGCGCCCGCCAGGTCGAAGCCCACCACGCCCTTTCCCTTGTAGGCGGCGGCGAGCTCCGCGAGTCGCAGGCTCTGCTCGGCTCCGATGTGACGGATGCCGCAGATGATGACGTTGCAGGTGATGTCGTAGTCCCGCCGGGCGTCCCGGAGCCCTTCGAGGACGGACTCGACGATGCGGGTGTAGGGCAGGCCCTTGGTGGTGTGGAGGATGGGCGAGTAGCGGACCTCCATGAGGCGCACGTTCTCCCGAGCCGCGTCCTCCGCCAGCTCGTAGGCCGTGCGGTACAGGGCGTACTCGTCCTGGAGCACCGACAGCGTCACGTCGAAGGCCGTGAGGTAGTCGTTGAGGTCCTCGCAGGTCTCGCCCATGTGGATGGCGCGAGCCAGCGACTCCTCATCGTTGCCCGGGAGATCCACCTTGTACCGCTCGGCCAGCTCAAGGATCGTCTTGAGCCGCACGGAGCCATCCAAGTGGACGTGCAGGTCGGTCTTGGGGAGCTTGAGGAGGAACGCCTCGGAGGGCGTGAACGAGAGGTCGAGTTCGGTCGGGTTCATAGCGGCAGAGCCTATGCCCGCCGGTGTCCGCCCGCAAGCCGCTTTTCGGCCCCCCTCGCCCTCCGGCTGAAGTCTCCTACTCGCAGGGCTTCTGCGTGCAGAGGGTGACCGTCTCGGTCTTGTTGTCCCCGGCGAGGAGTAGGAGGTTGTTGAGCTGCCCCTCGCGGACGATGTCGCCATCGGCGTTGAGCCCCGTGACGAGGATGTTGAGCGTGGACTCGCCGGGGAGTTCCTCGAACAGGACGCCGCTCTTCTCCTTGCCCTCGTCGAGCTTGTCCACGAAGGTCGCCGCGCAGTCCACCGTGGCCGGGTTGTTGGAGTCGGCCACGAGCTGGTTGCCATCATCGAAGACCTCGACCTTCACCTCCTTGACGTCGTTGTCCACGCACTGGAGCCCATCGGCGAAGACCCAGCGCAGGTGGAGGCGGGCCGGCTTCTTGGACAGACGCAGGACGTCGCTCTTGGTCTCCTTGGCCTCCGTGACCCGCACGTTGTCCTGGATGGCGCGGTGCGTGGCGCGGGGCGTGGGATCCCCGTTGAGCCCCTCGATGACCAGCGTGTAGATGCCCGGGGTGAGGGCGTCGAGGGTCACCTCACCGCTGTCGGTGCAGGCGACCGTCGCCTCGTTCTGGACCTCATCGTTCTGTTCGGCGCGCACGTTGATCTTCGTGAGGTGCAGCATGTCGCAAGAGGAAGGCGCCAGGTCCCAACGCGCCACGATGGAGCCGGGCTTCACGGGATCGCTCCCGCACCCGGCCCCCAAGGACAGGGCCAACGGTGCGGACAGCGCGAGGAGCCCCGAGAGGGCCGCGGAGGACAGCCGGGACGCGGAGATGGACAGCCTGCTCATGACAACTCCTTTGCTGGGGCCTCGTGCCAGCGCGCCCCGCCGGACTTCAACCGCCGAGGCGCGGGGGCCAATTCCTGGCGGGCCCGCCAGGTTCGCCCCAGACTATTCGGGCGATGTCCCTTGGAGTCAACCACCGGCGCCTCGTCCTCTCACTCGCGCTGGCAGCGTCGGTCGGCGCCTGCGTGACCCAGCCCGTCTATGCCCCACCGTGGTACGATCTAGATCAGGCTTGGGTGAACGATGACCTGGGCGGCTGGGCTCCGCGCCGCGCCGTGGACCGCGACCGCCTGGCCCGCGCGGCGTACGCGCGCGAGCGGCGCTGGGCGGTGGAGAAGATCGAGGCCCTCAAGCGCCGGCTGGCCCAAGAGCGCCGTGTGGTCCGCGAGGCGACCCGGGCGCGTCGGGCCCTCGCCCGCCGGCACGCCAAGAGAGTCGCCAAGGTGCGACGCCAGAGGCGGCCCAAGGCGCGGCGCAAGAAGACCGCCGAGGCTCGGGCCCCGGTCCGCGCGGCGGCGCGCTCCGGCGGGTCCGCGCGGCGGCGCAAGAGGTCCTCCAAGCACCCACCCAAAGCCGCGCGCGCCTCTGCGGGCCGGCGCCGGCCTCGGACGCGGCGACACAAGACCGCACGGGGCGAGGCGAGCCCTCACCGGGCCGTGCGCCCGGAGGCCACGCGGGTGGCCCAGCGGCCGGTGCTGGGCGACGGGACCGTGCGGAGCGAGCTGCTCGCCGGAGCCCGACGCCTGCTGGGGCTGGAAGCGCCCCTCTCGCCGGGCGACATGCTGCGGCATCTCCTCGTGGTCGCGGCGGCGCCCCTACGCGTGCGCGCCCCCGCCGGGCGCTTCCTGGCGGCCGCGTGGGAGGCGGCGCGCGAGGCGGGGCGAGCGCGTGAACCCCAGGGCTACCGCCCCAGGCCGGGGGACATCGCCCTGTTCGACGGCGTCGCGGACGTGGACGGCGATGGGCGCCCTGGCGATCCCATGAGCCTCGTGGCCGTCGTGGAGGAGGTGCGCCCCTCCGGCGTCATCGTCTGCATCGGCGAGGTGGGCGGGGTGGTGCGGCGATTCCACATGGATCCGCGCCGCCCGTGGGTGGTGCGTGACGAGCGCGCAGGGGAGACGGTCAACGACCCGCTGCGACCGCGCTCGTTGACAGACAGCCCCGGGGCACCGGTCCTCGCTGGCGCGTTGCTCGCGGGCTACCTTAGTTTCTAGAGAGATTCCGCCGGCCGCCAACGTGAGGTTGGCGTTTTCGTTCGCGTGAGGCACGCTGCTCCTGGGCTCGCCCGGGCCTCAGCCCTCCCCCCGGCGACCGAGACGCTGGGCGCAAGCAACCGACTTGAAATCGCGCGCGCGAGGCGCTGGCGCCAGAGCGCAGACATGACGACGAGGAGCCCCCTTCCCCATGGCGCAGACCGATCCCACGCTGGTCGAGTTCGCCCAAGCGCTGCTCCAGGCCCTCGCGGCGGCCCAGGACCAGATGGCCCTCGCGCGGTCTCTCCAGGAGGCCTACCACCTCTTTCGTCACACGAGCTCCGAGGGGCACGCGACGATCCTGGAGGTTCCGCCGGGCCCCACCGGGCCCCTGCTCATGACCCGAGCGCCGGACGCGCCCTTCGACGTCACGCCCCACCTCCCCGAGCGGGACCGGGACCGCATGGTCATCGCCGCGCGCTCGGTATTCGAGCGCGCCCAGCTCCGCGCCATCGTGTTGCTGCCGGGCCTATCGTGGAAGGACATGGCGGCGGGTATCCCCATCATCATGGGCGGGCACGACGTCTCGACGAAGCTCGGTTCCCGCCACATCCTGCGGCTGCTTCTGCTGGCAAATCGTCCCTCTGTGGAGACCGACCGGCAGCTCTCGGGGCTGGTGCTCCGGCAGCTCACCCTGCTCCACGGCCTCCTGCAGACGATCCAGCGCTTCGGTCCGGGCGGGGAGGACCCCAAGATCCTGCTGCGGATCCTCTCGCGCAACATCATGACCTCCTTCGAGTCCGCGTCCGAGGCCCGATCGTTCTTGGCCTCCCTGGACCTCCCCACGCGCGAGCTCCCCCCGGCCCTGCAGCAGACGGTCCTCGAGATCATGGTCCAGGGGCTCACGAACGAGGACGCCACGGCGATCGCCACGAGCGCCGAGCGGGCGGTGGCCGCCGCGGGAGGGCCCGAGCGCCTGGGCGCGGGGACGGACTCGGCAGGGGTCCCGCTGGTGGGCTACTACGTCGTTGCCCAGGCCATCCGCACCTCGGGCAAGGTCCCGAACCTCCCGCCGCCCCCCCAACCGCAAGCCCTGCCTCTTGTCCACCTCTGACGCTGCCCTCGATCTCCGCTCTCTTGCGTTCGGTGCCAGCCGCTGTCTCTCAAGCCAACTCATGTGTGCG
>CAYZID010000166.1:0-13159 GCA_964478315.1 uncultured Myxococcales bacterium
CAATTGCACCGTCCCGCTGCCTCCCCCATTTCCGGGCCCGAACGTTGTCAGCAAGCACGCGCGAGCTACTGTTCGGCCATGCGTCAGTGCCCCCAGTGTGGACGCCGCTATGAGGCGGACGAGCTGTTCTGCGCGCGGGACGGCGCGGAGCTCACCCGCGTCCTCGATCCGGGCGAGCTCGTGGGCCAGATGGTCGACCGGCGCTATCGGTTGGAGGAGCAGATCGGCGCGGGGAGCAGCAGCGTGGTCTTTCGCGCGCGGCACGAGGCCCTGGGGCGGGACGTGGCGCTCAAGCTCTTGCTCCACGAGGGGATCGGGGACAACCCCCACCTGGTAGACCGCTTTCTCCGCGAGATCCGCGCCATCGCCGCCATCGACCACCCGAGCATCGTCGAGCTCCACGACGGCGGCTTCGACCCCGACCTCGGCTACTTCGCAGCCATGCGCCTGCTTCGGGGGCGCGACCTCGAGGCGCGCCTGCGCGACGGGGAGCCCCTGTCGAGCCTGGAGCTCTACGCGGTGCTCATCCCCACCCTCCACGCGCTGGAGGCCGCGCACGCGGCGGGCGTCCTTCACCGCGACCTCAAGCCCGCCAACATCTTCCTGGCCGAGACCGCCGAGGCTCCTCAGGGCTACGTCGTGCGCCTCCTGGACTTCGGGGTGGCCAAGGTCCTCGCCGGAGCCTCGCCCAGCTTGGAGCCGCGCAACCTCACGCGCCAACACCATATCGTGGGCACACCTCACGTCATGGCGCCCGAGCAGGTGCGCGGCGGCGACGTGGATGTCCGCGCCGACCTCTACAGCTTGGGGAGCGTCGCCTTTCGCATGGTCACGGGCGTCTATCCCTTTCACGCGAAGAACGTGCGGGACGTCCTGTTCCGGCGCCTCGCGGAGCCCGCCCCGCGGGCCAAGTGGCACCCAGAGGCGGCCTGGATCCCCGACGCCCTCGATGAGCTCTTGGCGTCGCTGTTGCGGCGCGATCCCGACGAGCGGCCTCCCTCCGCGCGGGCTGTCCGCGAGCGCCTGGAGGCCATGCGTCCCCTGGTGGAGGCGGCTTGGATCGAGCGGCGCCTGGGAGGGCCGCCGCCCGTGGCCCCCGAGCCGCCGCCCTGGGGGCCGCTGGTGCTGGCCGTGGACGACGAGCCCGCCATGCGGGAGGTGCTCACCATCCTGGGCGCCGACGCCGGCGTCCGCGTGGAGACCGCCGCGGACGGTCGCGCCGCCCTCGCGTGGGTGGAGGAGCACGGCGCGCCGGACGCCATCGTCCTGGATGTCCTCATGCCCCGCGTGGATGGGCTGGAGGTCCTGGGCGAACTCCGTCAGCTCGGCTACGATGGTCCCGTCTTCTTGTTCACGACCTTGGACTCCGAGCGCCTGCGCGACCTCGCGCGGGCCGCGCGGAACGTAGAGCTCATCCACAAGGCGCGCGATCTCGGGCGCCTGGTGGAGGGGCTCCGCACGCTGCACCCGGCGGCCTGAGCGCCGCCGGAGGCGACGTCCCGCGCGCTCTCGTCCGCGCGCTGGAATGCCCCCGCGCGGTCAGCCGTTGGCCGCCGAGGGTCCACGGCCCCGGCGGTGCCAGCGCGGGAACGCTGGCGCGCACGAACCCACACGCGATCGCACACGCGATCCTCTCTACGATGGACGGTGAGGAGGTTCCCCCGTGAAGGCGCACGCAGGTACCAACACGCATCTCCCATACGGAGCGGCCCTCGGGCGCCGCGCACCCCGCGCGAGGAGCCTCGTGGCGAGCCTCGTGGCCGTCGCCTCCGTGGGCTCGTGGGCTCTCCCGGCGCGGGCCGCCGCGCCGGACGAGGCCGCGGGCGTGGAGGTCCCCACGAAGATCCAGGCCGTCACCGTGTTTGCGGACCGGGCCCGGGTGACGCGCGTGGGGACCGTGACGGTCAAGGAGCCCGCCAAGGGTGCTGGGGAGACCTCGCGCCTGTTCTTCTCGGGGCTGCCCGGGTGGATCGACCCGGGGTCGGTGCGGGTCCGCGTGTTGTCCGGCGGGAGCGGGAAGGTGAGCCTCCACGACGTGTCGGTGGACAAGACCTTCCTGGCCCGGGCCAGCGAGGAGAGCGTGCGGAAGGCCGAGGCCGCGGTGCAGGAGATCCGCGACCAGCTCGCGGCGCTGTCGGACGAGGACGCCGTCCTCAAGGCGGAGCTGGAGCAGGTGCAGTCCATCCGGGCCTTCACGGTGGCCAAGATCCCCCGGGACGTGGCGACGCGCCCCATCAAGATGGCGACCTACGGTCAGGTGATCGACTTCGTGGCGGAGCGCGCCCGGAGAGTCCGGGCGTCGCGCCGGGCGATCGAGGCCAAGCGGCGCGCCCTGCGGCCGGAGCTCCGCCGCCGGGAGCGAGCCCGGGACGCCCTGCGGGCGCGCGCCAAGCTCCAGCAGTCGCGCGTGACCGCCGCCGTGGAGGGGCACGGCAAGATTCGGGTCGAGCTCACCTACCTCACCCCCGGGGCGAGCTGGGAGCCCGTGAGCGAGATCCGCGCCCAGGGCTCCACGCAGGCGACCCTCGTGCAGCTCGCCTCGGTCATCCAGACCACGGGCGAGGACTGGACAGGCGCGCGCCTGTCCTTCGCCACGCAGAGCCCCAGCCAGATGCTGGCCGTGCCCGAGGCGGCAGCCCTCCTCATCGGGGGCTCGGGGGGCCGCGGGCTGGGCCAGGTCATGGGGCGCATGGGGGACTCCTTCGCCCAGGCGAACCAGCGCTATCTCACGGACAACATGGCCTCCTTCAAGGGCAACGCGGCCATGATGAACAACTTCCAGCAGCAGCAGCAGCTCCAGGCGCGGGCCGTGCAGACCTTTGCGGCGCTGAGCAAGCGGGGGACCACGGCGCACTTCGACGCCCTCGCCCAGCGCACCGTCCGGGCCGACGGCAAGGCGGTCCGCGTCCCCATCGCCCGCGCCACCTTCGCCATGAAGGCCCAGGTCGTGGGCGTCCCCGAGGTGTCCCTGAACGCCGTGCGCAGCGCGGAGGTGACCAACACCTCGGATCAGCCCATCCTCCCGGGGCGCGCGGCCCTGTTCGTGGACGGCGCCTTCGTGGGGACCAGCGCCCTGGACTTCGTCCCGCCCGGCGACACGTTCTCGCTGTTCCTGGGGGTCCACGACCGGCTCAAGCTCACCCGCGCCCTGGACCGGAAGCGCAGCGCCAAGCGCCGCCACGGCAAGCGCACGGAGCTCACGGTGTCCTTCCTGGTCACCGCGCAGAACCTGTCGGACGCCCCGGTGACCGTGGTGCTCACCGACCGGGTGCCCGTCGTCCAGGGCGACGACATCGAGCTCGACGACGTGCACATCCCCAAGGGGGCGCGCCGGAACTCGGACGGGATCGTGCGCTGGACGGCGCTGCTGGCCCCTCGCCAGACGCGACGCTGGCGGGTGGAGTACACGCTGGACTATCCCACCGGCCTCGTGGCGCGGCACCGGGGCGCCCCCAGCGGGGCCTTGAACGCCCCGGCGGCGGCCCCGAGCGTCGAGCAGATGATGCAGCCTCAGCGCAAGGTCCGGCGCAAGCGCAGCAAGCAGATGCTCTTCGACCAGATCGACAACCTGGAGCAGGCCTTGTGAGGAGCCCCCGCGGTCTCGGGGCGCCGCCGCGAGGCGCTCACGGCAGCCGCGCCAGGAGGCCCAGCGTCGTCGTGTAGCCCACGCCGCGCCAGTGGATGGTGCCGTCCGGGTTGAGGATGTAGTGCGTGGGGTACTGGTGGACGCGGTAGGCGCGGAGCATCGCAGGGGTCGCCAGGAGTACGGGGACGTCGGCGCGGTCGTTCCCCAGGAAGTCCAGCACCGCCTGGCGGTCCTCGTACTCTCCCACCACCCCCAGGACGCGGACGTCCTCCCGCCAGCGCTGGATGCGGCCCCAGTTGTCCGATTCCACCTTGCACACGGGGCAGCCGGGCGAGAAGAACAGCAGCAACACGGGCTGGCCCCGGTAGTCCTCCAGTCGGTGCACCTGACCGTCCAGGTCGGGGAGGGCGAAGGCCGGGGCGGGCTCGTCGCTCGAGAGGAGGTGACGGCTCTGCCAGGCCCCCACGCCCCAGAGCACGGCCACGAAGAGCCCGATGTCCATGCCCCAGCGGACCCACCACCGCCGCCGCGCGCGGCCTAGCCAGGACCGGGGCGTGATGGGCCCTTCATCCTGGCCGGCCCCGGGGGTGTCGCCCGCCGCTGGCTCCGCGCCGCCCTCACGGGGCCCGGTCGTCGTCTTGCGCCCTCGTCTGCTCATGGCCTCGTCCTCTCGGGTCTGGCTCCTCCGGGTGTGGCACTCCGGTGGCTTGGGCTCTCTGGAGGTCCAGGTGCCGCCAGGGGGCGCGAATAGAGCCCACGAGCCGCCCAGGTGGCAAGAACAAGCGACGCGGCGACCGACCGAGCTGGAGGGCGGACGCACTGGCGGTCGTTCTTTCCGTCCCGCGGGTGCCTACCCTGCTCCTCACGCGGGCAGGGAGCGTCTCCTCGCCCCCCTTCGTTGGAGGTCCTATGACCGCATCGCTGAGGTTTCGCCCAAGGCCCCCCGCCGCACCGTCGCCGTCCTCGCGCTCGCGGCCCCCGGCCTTGGGCCTCGTCGCGGCGCTGGGGTTCTTTACGTCGCTGTCGCTCTCCGCGTGCGCCACGGCGACGGTGGCGCCTACGCGCCTTCCTCCTCCTCCGACCTCGTGGGTGTCCTCGCTGCGCGACGACCACCCCCTCGTCGGGCGGGTGTGGGCATCCCGCTTGGGGCGGTTCGTGACTCAGGACGACGTGGCCCGGGTGGTCCAGCGGGCCCGCTTCGTCGTCCTCGGCGAGCGCCACGACAACCCCGACCACCACCGCCTGGAGGGCTGGCTCATCACCGCCGCGGCCGCGGGGGGGCGCCGGCTGGCGGTGGGGATGGAGATGCTCGACGATGACCGGGAGGCCGCCCTCGACGCCCTGGCCGCGCGCGGGGAGCGATCGCCCGAGGCGTTCGCGACCGCGGTGCGCTGGGCGGACACGGGGTGGCCCGCCTTCGCGCTGTACCGCCCAGTCGTGGCCGCCGCCTTGGAGGCGGGAGCGCGCATCGTAGCGACGCACCCCACGCGCGCGGTGCGGGCGCGGGTGGGGCGTCAAGGGCTGGAGGCGCTCGGCGAGGCCGAGCTCGCCAGGCTCCACGTCTATCCGCGCCTGTCCGGCGCGCTCCGCGCGGACTTGGATCGCGAGATCGAGGCCTCTCACTGCGGCTACGCGAGCGGCGCGATGGTGGAGGCCATGGCCGCCGTGCAGGAGCTCAAGGACGCGTGGATGGCTGCCCGGTTGGTGGAGCGGTCGGGTCCGGACGGCGCGGTGCTCGTGGCGGGCGCTGGGCACGCCCGTCGGGACCGAGGCGTGCCGCGGTTGCTGGCGCGGCAGCTCGCGGAGGGAGCGGCCGGGGCCGCGGCGTGGTCCATCGTCACCGTGGGTCTGGTCGAGGTGGAGGAAGACGCCCGAGACGTCGCGAGTTACGAGCCAGACCGCTTCGACTTCCTGTGGTTCACGCCCCGGGTGGACGAGGTCGATCCGTGCGACGCGTTCCGCGAGTCCCTGAAGCGCATGCGCCCGCCCGGCCACGACGCCGCCAAGACGGGGCCCGCGTCGCCCGAGAAGGCGGAGGGGTCCCCGCCAGACCGGTAGGCCCTGTTCCCCCCGCCCGGGCGAGGTTGCGGAGGCGGTTGCGGAGGCGTTCGCGGAGGCGGTTGCGGAGGCGGTTGCGGAGGCGGTTGCGGGCGTTCGCGGAGGCGTTCGCGGAGGCGTTCGCGGAGGCGTTCGCGGAGGCGTTCGCGGAGGCGGTTGCGGAGGCGTTCGCGGTCGCGGAGGCGTTCGCGGAGGCGTTCGCGGAGGCGGTTGCGGAGGCGGTTGCGGAGGCGGTTGCGGAGGCGTTCGCGGTCGCGGAGGCGGTTGCGGAGGCGGTCGGGGAGGCGGTTGCGTAGGCGTTCGCGGTCGCGGAGGCGGCTGCGGAGGCGGCTGCGGAGGCGTTCGCGGAGGCGGTTGCGGTCGCGGTTGCGGAGGCGGCTGCGGTTGCGGAGGCGGTTGCGGAGGCGTTCGCGGAGGCGGTTGCGGTCGCGGTTGCGGAGGCGGCTGCGGTTGCGGAGGCGGCTGCGGTTGCGGAGGCGGCTGCGGTTGCGGAGGCGGTCGCGGTTGCGGCAGCGGTTTCCTTTCTAGCCGTCTAGGTGCGCGGTGTCGTTCACCCGGCGTACGCTCCAGCCGGTGGGCGTGGTGCGGAGCTCCGACAGGCTCGCCGTATCCAGCCACAGCCGGCGGAAGTGGGGTAGGGGGAGGTCCAGGGCGCGGCACAGGAGCGTCAGGATCGCGTAGCCGTGGCTGACGACGGCCACGGCCGTCGCGCGCTCCCCCGGGGCCTCGTCTCGCCCGCCTTCGTGGGCCCGGCGGATGTCCTCCAGGGCCTCCCAGGCGCGGGCCTGGACGTCGCCCAGGTGCTCCCCCCGGTGCCCGCCCCCCGGTTGCCCGGCGGTGGGGCTGTCGGGGGCCCGGCACAGGTGGGGCTGCGAGCGCCAGCCCTCCAAGAACGACGGGTAGCGCACGGCGACCTCAGCCCGCGTGAGACCCTCCAGCGCGCCGAGGGAGAGCTCGCGAAGCCGTGGGTCCCGGCGCACGGCGAGGTCCCGCCCCGCGGCCACCCGCAGCGCCGTCTCGTGAGCCCGGGAGAGGTCGCTCGCCCAGATCGCGTCCAGGGGGACGGCGCGCAGGCGCTCGGCCAGACGCTCGGCTTGCTCGCGCCCCACCGGTGAGAGGGGCACGTCCGTCTGCCCCTGGTAGCGGTGGACGGCGTTCCACTCGGTGAGGCCGTGGCGGATGAGGTAGACGATCATGGTCCCGGCGACCTCCTGCGTCTGCTTGGCACAGCCCGTCCCTGGGGGTTCGCGCGATCGCGGCCGCCCCCTCGCGCGCGCCCGCTCGGCCCGGCCTCTGCGTCGTGCACCTGGCGCGGATAGAAATGTGGCCGATGGCGCCCGGGGGCAGGCAACCATCGGCCAGAATTACGGCTCTCCCCCGACAGGCTAGGGAGAGAACCGCCGCTCGGGTGAGTGCCTATCCAGGCCTGAGAAGGGGACAGACCCTCATCCGAACGGCCCCTAGTCTAGCTGTTGGGTCAGGCTCTGCCAAGAGGAGGGGCGCGCGGCGCGTTACCGGGCGCGTCATCGGGCCGGTCGCGGGTGGCCGACCGGTAGGGACTGTCGTGAGGACGGGGGACCGCATCTCTGCGCGTCCGCACGGCGCGCACGGGCGCTTTCCCAAGCCGGACGGGCGCCGTGTCGGGTATGGTTGGTAGGGAGTTGGCCGTGCTCCGTGCGGGACGAGGCCCGCTCGGCTCTCGCGCGCCTCCCCCGCGTGCCCAGGAGGATGGGGTGAAGCCCTTGCACATCATGGACTCCCAGAGGCGTGGGCGTCCCGCCACCGCGGGCCTGGTGCCCCGGGCGCGGGGGGCCTCGTGTTGAGCCTGCTCTTGCGGCGCCTGCGGAACCGGACCGTGGGGAGCCTCGTGGGGGCGCGGGTGCCCATCTGGTACGATCCGCGGTATCGCCTTCCCATCGCTGGGCTGCGGGGCGCCACGGGGTTGGAGCCCCGGCGGGCGGACTACGTGCTGTGGTACCTCCTGTCCATGCGGGTTGTGCGCCCAACCTCGGTCCGGCGTCCCCAGCGGATCTGCTACGCCCACGTGGCGCGCGTGCACACCGAGGAGCTCCTCGACGGCCTGGCTCGGCCCGAGGAGCTCGCGCAGGTCTTCCACACCGGGGCGCGCGACCTGCCCGTGGACGAGGTGCTGCGCTCGGTGCGGCTCATGGCCGGCGGGACCCTGGAGGCCGCCCGGGAGGCGCGCCGTCGCAGGGGCCCGGCCCTGAACCTCGCGGGGGGCATGCACCACGCCTCGCCGGCCCGGGCGACGGGGTTCTGCCCCATCAACGACATCGCCATCGCGGTGGCCGCTCTCCGGGCCGAGGGGCTCCGCGGCACCGTGGCCGTGTTGGATCTGGACGCCCACCCCCCGGACGGGACCGCGGCCTGCCTGGCCGAGGACCCGGCCGCGTGGGTGGGCTCCATCTCGGGGACGGCCTGGGACGCCCCGTCCTGGGTGGACGAGGTCCCGCTGCCCGGGGGCAACGACGCCACCTACCTGGCCGCTCTCCGCCGGCTGCTGCGGCGCATGCCCAAGGCGGCGTTGGTCTTCGTCCTGGCGGGGGGAGACGTGCTCGCGGGGGATCGCCTGGGGGGCCTCGCGCTCACCTTGGACGGCGTGCGTCGCCGGGACCTCATCGTGGCCGAGCGTCTGGGGCGGACGCCCTCGGTGTGGCTCCCTGGCGGTGGCTATTCGCGCGGGGCGTGGAAGGTGCTGGCGGGCACCGCGCTGGCGTTGGAGCAGGGAACTCGGAGGCCCTTGCCCGAGCGGTTTGAGCCCATGCGCGCGCGGTTCTCCCAGATCGCGCGCTCCCTGGCTCCGGCGGACCTCGGAGCGGAGGACGACTCCCTGAACCTCACGGAGGCCGATGTCGCGGAGGCGCTAGGCATGGCGTCGTCTGGGCCTCCCCGGCTGCTGGGCTTCTACACGGAGGAGGGGCTGGAGCTCGCCTTCGCCCGCTACGGCGTCCTGGAGCAGCTCCGGCGCATGGGCTATGGGCCCTTTCGCGTGGAGATCTCCCGCGACGGCGTGGGGGATCGTTCGCGCTTGTACGGCATGGCCGAGGGGCGCGAGTACCTGCTCACCGAGTCCGTGCTCGCCATCGAGGACGTAGGGCGCAAGGCGCTGTACGTGCACTGGCTGTCGCTCATGAACCCCCGCGCGGAGTTCCAGCCGGACCACCCGCGCCTCCCCGGGCAGGAGCGGCCTGGGCTGGGGCTCGCGCGGGAGGCGACGGAGCTCCTGGGACGCATGGCCACGCGGCTCGGGCTCGCGGGGATCGCCTTTCGCCCGGCCTGGTATCACATCGCCTACGTGGCGCGGCGCACCATGCGCTTCGCCGACCCGGCCCGCCAGGGGCGCTTCCTGGCGCTCATGCGCGACCTCCAGGGGGCAGGCCTGTCCTTGCTGGAGGCGACCCAGGCGGTGGCCGAGGGGCGCGTGTGGCGCGACGGGCTGCCCTACACCTGGGAGGCCGACCTCATGGTGAACTGGGCGCCCGAGGAGGACGACGAGGCGCTCGTGGAGGCGGCGAGGGACCGCACCCACTTCCTCGTGCGGGACGCGCCGGCCAAGCTGGAGCCTGGGGACGACGAGGACGGGCAGGGGGCCTGAACCACCGCGCGGCCGCCCGTCTCTCAGTCGGGGCTGCGCGCCACCCAGTCCCGGACCGCGGCGGGCACTTCGCCCAGGACGTCCGCCTGGAGCATGAGGTGTCGGAACGCGTGGTCCGTGGTGTGGATTCGAAACTCCACCTCGTGGGCGCGCCCCCCCGCGGGGATGATCCGCCGGTAGAGCTGGTAGCGGTGTGGCGCCAGGACGAAGGTGTCCGCTTGGGCACCGTCCAGCCACGTCTCCACCGTGGTCGCGGCGCCTTTGGGGCGGCGGATGCCCAGCAGCGTGAAGCCGGCCCGGACCACCACGGCTTCCCCGGCCGGCGCCTTCCAGCGCACGTGGAGGGCCGTCGTCCCGGGCCCGGGCACGGCGTACAGCCAACGCACGTCCCGGTCGTACACGTCACGGGTGCGCAGGCGTGGGTTCATCCACGGCTTGTCGCCGCAGCGATACTCGGCGCCACGCCGTGGGCAGGGCTTGGGGCGGCCGCCGGGCGGGACGCGCGCCACGCGGAGGGCGTCGAAGTCGTCCGTGAGCCGCCCTCGCACGTCGAGCGGCGCCAAGGCGTAGCGCGCGAGTTGCACGTGGGGGGCCACCTGGACGGGGCCCAGTTCGGCCGGCTCCGGGGCCAGCCAGGGCGGCAGCGTGGGCGCGTGGTCGAAGGTCGCGATGACCCAGGCGCGGCGAAAGCGCAGGGCGTCCAGGGGGTCCAGCCGCGGCCCCCGCCACAGGGCGTCGAAGGCCACGGGGGGGGCCCCTTGGGCACGCTCCGAGGGGCTTGCCTCCCGCGTGAGCGGCCACCACAGCGATTCGTCCCAGGGCGGCAGCACGCGCACCATGTCGCCGGGCTCGTAGCCGCGGCGCACGGTCGCCACCGCCTGGGCGACGGCCTCGGCCGTGGGCACACGGGCCACGTCCGCCCGCTCGCCCGCGAAGGTCGCCAGGCCCAACCCCAGGGCCACCAGGACCGCCGCGCCCGCCAGGGCGCGGGCCAGGGACTCGCCGCTCACTCCGTCGCCTCGTCCGCGCCGAAGGCGGCGCGGGGGGGCAGCTCCAGACGCCGATCGTGGTTGAGCTGGGTCACGTCGGGCGCGGGCACCTCCACCCAAGGGAGGAGGACCGACTCTTGGAAGGTGTTGGAGTTGGCCACGTAGATGCTCGTGGCGTCCGAGCCGACCGCCGCCGCCTCCACCTGGACCTCGGGCGCCGCCGTGAGATCCACCGCGTCGCGGACCACGACGTCCTCGTCGGTGAGCTCGATGGTTCGCTCGAAGCGCGCGTCGGTCCTGGGTTTGCCCGTGATGAGCACGCGCTGGAGGATGGCCCGCACGGCCCCCGCCCCGAAGCGGCCCACCGTGAGGTTCATCCCTCGGAAGGCCATCTGCTTCACGGGGCTCGGCAGGGGGTAGCGGCGCTTGGACAGGCGGCCGCGCGCGCTGAGGACCGTGGGAGCGCCGGGCGCGCCCTGGGGCGCTGCCCCTCGGACCGCGGCCTCGTGCTGGTCGTCCACGAGGTGGGGAACGAGGACGTCTCCCCCCTGGGTGCGGAGCATGAGCCCCGTGTCGCTCATCACCGGCCCCTGGCGGTCGAAGACCTTCACCACGCCCCCCTTGGCCGCCGACGCCACGGCGTGATAGCGGGCCGTGCGCTTCACCAGGAGCTTGGCGTCGGCGAAGTAGCGCGTCTCCGGCGGGCGGTCCAGGGGCAGCTCGGCGTGGCCGGGGCGGTAGTCCAGCCAGGCGTGCATCCAGTCGTAGACGTAGTGCGCCGCCATGCGGTTGTCGTCGTTGAAGTAGCGGCGACGCTCGGGCAGGGCGCGCGCGAGGGTCATCTGCGCCACCCACGCGGCGTCCGGCACGCGGTCGGACCAGTACTCGAAGCCGTGCGGGTAGAAGTGGTAGGTGTTGCGGCTGCCGTACTCGCCGGCGTAGGAGCCGTCGGGGTGCATGAAGTAGGCGGCGAACTCGATGGCCCGGCGGATGGGGTCCACGAGCGCCTCGTCCTTGGACTTGTCGTAGAGCTTCGTGAGGAACGCGATGGAGCACGAGTGATAGCCCGGGTCGGCGCCTTCGTACTCTTGGAACCAGCCCTCGTCGTGCTGCCAGCTCAGCGTGATGTCTCGGAACCGCAGCGACGCGCGCCGGTACTTCTCGTCGTGGGTGAGGAGGTAGACGTTGTACAGGGCGAGCGCCGCGAAGGCCTGGTGGTTGGCGAGCTGCCCGGTCTCGTTGTGGTTCACGAGCCAGTCGCCGCGGAGTCGGAAGAAGTCCACGAGGTCGGGCCGGTCGAGGTCCAGGACCAGGTAGCTCTCGGTCATGGCGTAGGTGGAGAAGACCAGGGCCCCGAGCGCCCGCTCGAAGGGGAAGTAGTCGTCCGTGGAGCCGTCGGGGTGGGAGGCCTTGCGGGCGAACTCGATGGAGGCGATGACCAGCTCGCGGAGGCGCTCGGCCCCTCGGTAGGGGTTGTGGGGGAAGTCGTGGGCGTAGGCGAGGGCCAGGGGGAGGCAGAACTCCTGGGACATGCCGCAGGGGAAGTCCACCGTCCGATAGTGCCAGAACTCGCGGTCGAAGCACCCGTAGGTGTCCGAGAAGCGGTTCTTGTCGATCATGAGGATGAGGCGCGGGAGGGCGCGCAGGGCCTCGAAGGCGTACCAGTCGCGGTGCCCCACGGGGGGCTCGGGGAAGCGCTGGGGCTGGGCGCCGTCCGCGGGGGCGCCAGAGGGCGGGAAGGGCAGGGCGGGGGTTCCGTGGCGTTGGGTCACGGGCGGGACTCCTTCGTGCGAGGGGCTCATGGGCGTCGGTCCGAGGGGGGGGCGACCGCGGGCTCCTTGGTGGGGAGGCTCTTGGGGTCGCGGGGGCGGCCGGCGATCGCGTCGTGGATCGCGGCGCTGGCTGGTTGGGCCTGTGGCTGGGCCTGTGGCTGGGGCGTGCCCAGCGTCCCCAGGAAGTGGAGCATGGGGACGAGCCCGGCCAGGGTGGGCAGGGCGGTCGTCAGCAGGGCGTAGGTGAACGTGGCGGCGAGGACGGCGCCGGGGTCGGGCGGGGACGCGGTGGTGGCCATGAGGGCCGCGAAGGCGGCGTCGCGGGTGCCCACCCCGGCCAGGGTCAGGGGCAGCATGCCAACGAAGACCGCCAGGGGCCAGCGAGCGAGGAGCTCGGTGGGGGGCACCGTGGCGCCGTAGGCGTGGAGGAGGAGCGCCACCATCGTCGTGGCCAGGAGCCAGGCGAGGAGGCTCGTGGCCGCCACCGCCGCGAAGCGTCGCGGGTGGTCGCGCAGGGCGTGGAAGGCGGCGAAGAGGCGGCGCAGGAGGGGGGCCAGGCGGGGGAGACGGCGCACCGGGCCCAGGGCGAGGAGGGCCTCCAGGCGGGTGAGGAGGAGCCAGGCCGCCAGCCACTCGGCGGCGAGGACGGCGAGGGCCGGGTAGAGGGCGGCCGGGGCGTGGGCCGCGGCGCCCCCCAGCAGGGCGAGGAGGGCCAGGGACTGCACGTCCACGAGCTTCTCGGCGACGACGGCGGACATGCCCTCGGGGACGGGGAGGAGGTCGCGGGTGGCCACGGCGCGGAGGAGGTCACCGGCGCGGGAGGGCGTGAGGACCGAGACCGGCCAGGTGGCGAGGATGACGCGGACGCCGCGCGCCCAGGGGAGGCGGGCGCCCAGGGCGCTGACGATGAGGCCCCAGCGGAGGGAGGAGAGGCCGATGTTGGCGGCCAGGACGGCGGCGGCGGCGAGGAGGAGGCCGGGGCGCGCGCGGCGCAGGGCGGTGGCGAAGTCCGCGGGGCCCGCGAGGTGGTGGACGACCAGGTAGGCCACGGCCGCCGTGAGGGCGAGGGCCAGGGCGGACGAGGGCCCCAGGCGCAGGCGAGCGCGGGCCTGGGAGGCGTAGTCGGGTGGGGTAGGGG
>CAYZID010000167.1:0-13037 GCA_964478315.1 uncultured Myxococcales bacterium
GCTGTCGCCTGCGCCGCTGCCGGGGCCGCTGCCGGGGCCGCTGGCGTGTCTGTGTCTGGAGCCGCTGCAGGGGCTGCTGCCGCTGTCGGGGCCGGCGTCGGCGCCGCGTCTGTCGGAGCCGTGTTCGCCGTCGAGGCCTCGTCCTTGGGCTTTTGGGCCTCGGCACCGGGAGCCTCGTCACGGTCCTCCCCACCGGCCTGGGGCTCGTCCCCCTCGGCGCTGGTCGCGTGCGCCGCCGCCTCCGCCTGGGGCGCGGAGGCCTGCGGGGCCCCGCCCCGGTCGCGCACCAGCAGGTAGCCGCCCGCGGCCGCGGCCGTGAGCAGCGCCAGCCCGCCGATGATCAGCAGGATCTTCTGGGCCCGGGCCCCCGGGGCTGGACCGTCCGGGGTCGGCGCCCGTTGGGCCTCCGCCGCCGCGATGCGCGCCTGGACGTGGGCGGCGGTGGGGAACCGCGCCGCGTCGGGCCCGTCGTACCCCGGGACGCCCATGGTCTGGACCCCCGCCTCGGGGTCCCCCCCGTCCTGCCAGGCCTGGGCCCCCATCGTCGCGACGCCCGCCTCTTCGTCCTCCGAGTAGGCTTTGAGGCCGCCCGGGATCGTCTTCTCGTACTCGGCGTCGATGACGATCGTCGTCTCGCCGTCCTTGGGGTCTCCGCCTCTGCCCATGCTCCCCCCGTCGCTCTGCCAGCGCCGCTCGCCGCGGAGCTCGGTCAGTCCTGAGGCGACAGGCTACCCCAGGGCGACGCTCGCAGGAACCCGGTCCAGGTCGGGGAGGGCGGCGCCCCCACGCCGAGGCTCTCGGGGCGCCAGCCTACTCCGGCTGGGCGTACAGGAGGCTCGGGAAGCGGGCCAGCAGGGCGACCACGTGGGTGAGCTCGCGCCCGTCCACGGACTCGCCGATCTTGTGGGTGTTCTGCTCGATGCCCGGGCCGAAGCCGAACATGGCCGGGTGCTTGAAGGCGCCCGAGGTCACCCAGCGCTTGGTCTCGGGGACGGGGATCGACGTGTCCTCCACGGGCACGGGGAAGCCCACGCCGTCCGTGGAGAAGATCCACCGTGACACGCGGGGCTCGCGGCGGCGCGCCCCCCGCTCCTCGACCACCCCCTCCTGGACGACGGCCGGTGTGACCACGCGCTTGTAGGCGTCCACCGCGGCGCGGATGGCGGGGTGGTCCTCCGGTGTGATCCAGCTCGCGTAGATCTGATCGTTGCCGAGCACGAACCCACGCCACGAGGGCTGGTCGTAGACCGGCACCCGGATGTCCACCTCCAGCCCGTCGCGCCGCGCCACGGCCACCGCCTCCAGGCGCTCCACGTCGGCGAGCGCCTGGGCCGGCGTCTCACCCACCGTGAGGCGGCGGTCGAAGCGGAACGTGAAGCGCTCGGGCACCGCGCAGTCGCTGGGGGTGTCCAGGTGGGACCAGCTCGCCGTGCGCGTCCCCCCGCCCAGGAAGTCGTGGTCCAGGAAGCCGTCGCCTCGCTGGTAGGCGGCCGCCGCCTCGGCCACGATGGCGCCCCCGTACTCCAGGGGGTTCTTGCCCTCCCAGGGCATGGAGCCGTGGCAGCTCCGGCCGGTGACGGTGACCTCGATCTGCATGCGGCCGCGCTGGCCGCGGTAGATGCCCAGGGCCCCGCGCGCGGAGTCGCCCGTGCCCTCGGTGAGGATCACGGCGTCGGGGATGACCTCGGGCGCCGCGCCGGGCAGGACGTGGCGGACGACGTACATGGGGCCGCCGCCGTCATTGTCCTCCTCGGCCACGGTCGCGTAGCTGCGGATGATGACGCCCCGCAGCGCGCCCAGCGGCGCGAGCTCCCGGAGGATCTTCGTGGCTACGACCTGGCAGACGACCCCGCCGAGCTGGTCCGCCGATCCGCGCCCCCAGATGAGGTGCTCCCACTCGTCGTCCGGGGGCAGGTAGCCCAGCTCGTTTCGCAGAAACTCGCGGTCGATGGCCTCGGGCTTCACGGCCCCGTCGTAGGCGTCCACCCCCCCGGTCTTGGGCAGCCAGTGGTCGCGCAGCGCCTGCACGGTGTCCGAGTGGCCGTCGTAGTAGACGACCTTCTTGTTCGCCGCCGGGATCCCATCGTCTGGGTCCTGCACCGTCCAGACCAGGTTGCCGAAGTCGTCGAACCACACGTCCTCGGGGCGCGCCACGGCGCCCACCTCGACGATGCGCCGCTTGAGGTACTCCAGGCGCGGGCCCTCGTGGTTGGACAGCCCACAGCGGGGGTCGCCGCCCTCCTCCGGGGCCCGGTCCACGAAGTCCGCGGGGATGCGGATCACCTCGCGGAGGAGCTCCGCGGCCAGGGGGCGATAGGTCTCGGCCAGGCGCATGATCTCCTGGTCCAGGGTGGCCGTGGTGTCGGTCGTCGTCGTCATGGTGGGGCCTCTCGGGTGTCTCTCGCCCGGTTGTCTCTTGCCGGGCCCGCGTCGCTCGGCGCGGGCCGTGTCGCCTCTCGCCGCCCGCCGCCCGCGTCGCGAGGACGCCGGGGCGCCCGGCGCTACGCGCTCGCCAAAAGGGAGCGCAGACGCGCCGCCAGGGCCGGCTCCTTGGCGGCGGCCACCAGGGCCATGATGACGTAGACCTTCTTCTGCGCCTCCCGCGCCAGGTCCACGCGGGCGCGGTCCATGACCCCGTGGGTGACCTCGGCGCCGATGTCGGCCGGCAGGCAGTGCATGTACAGGGCGTCCTGGTCCTTGGTGAGCCCCATGCGCCGCTCGTCGCAGATCCAGTCCGTGTGGGCCGCGTTGCGCTCCAGGGCGCGGAGCTCGATGTCGGCGAGGGCGCCCTGGTTCTTGTCGCGGTTCGCCTCCACGCGCTCGGTCATGAGGTCCCAGGGGCCCCAGCTCTTGGGGTAGACGACGTCCGCCCCTCGGAACGCCGCGTCCATGTCGTGGAGGACCTTGAACGAGCCGCCGGACCGCTTGGCGGCCTCCTCCGCCGCGGCCATGGTCTCGGGCATGAGCTCGTAGCCTTCGGGGTGCGCGAGCCGGACGTTGGCCCCGAAGCGCGTGAGCAGCGTGGCGAGCCCCTGGGGCACGCTCAAGGGCTTGGCGTAGCTCGGCGAGTAAGCCCAGCTCACGGCGATGGTCTTGCCGGCGAGCCCGTCGGGGAAGCGCTCGCGCAGCCACGCGAGGTCCGCCAGGGTCTGGGTGGGGTGGTCGATGTCGCACTGGAGGTTCACCACCGGCACCGCGCGCTCGTCGCCCGTGGCGGCCAGGTAGTCGCGGATGCCCCGGTCGGCGTCGCGCATGAAGCGGTTCCCGGCGCCCAGGATGAGGTCGTGCCGGATGCCCATGGCGTGGGAGTTCATGCCCAGCATGGCCCCCGTCTCCTCCGCCGTCTCGCCGTGGGAGACCTGGGTGGAGCTGCCGTCGACGATGAGGGGGGCCGCACCCAGGCGGGCCGCCGCCCCCGCCCAGCTCGACTTGGTCCGCGTGGACTGGTCGAAGAACATGGCGTAGAACAGCTCGTTGGGGAACAGTCGCGTGGGGATCCCACGCCGATCCATGTTCTGGAAGAGGCCGGCCAGGTCAGCGATGGTCTCCAACTCCTGGCGGCTCCACTCGGTCGTGAGGAGCATGCTGCGGTTGTGGAGGCCCTTGAGCGTGTCTCCGTCGAGGCCGTCCAACATTTGAATGAGGTTTCCGGTGTTCGCCATCACTCCGCTCCTACGCTCGCGCACGTCCGTACCGTCTGCCCTTGTCGCTGCACTTCCGAGAACCACCCGCGCGGGGGGGGGGCGCCTGCGGCGTGAGGTCCCCCCGACCGCAAGCGTGCCGGCTGTCATACACCCCCCAGCGCCCCCTCGCCTAGCCCCAAATCCTCCCGGCGAGACAACGCCGCGGGTTGGACGCACCGGGCCCCTCCCTCGCCGCTGGGCCCCACGAACGACGGCCGTCGGCCGCGAGCGCCTTTCCCTCGAGGCCCACCGAAGACGTGTGGTATGAGCCCCCTGTGAGCGACGCACGGATCGACGAATTCCGGGGAGACCGTCCCCGCGTCCACGCGACGCGCGGGCAGGCTCCCGCCGGGCGCCTGGGGCTGTTCGACGGGCGGGCCCGGGAGGTGCGCTACCTGCGCTTGTCCATCACGGACCGCTGCAACCTGCGGTGCGTCTACTGCATGCCCGCCCGAGGGGGGCGCTTCAGCGCTCACGAGGCGCTGCTGACCTTCGAGGAGATCGAGCGCCTCGTGCGGGTCTTCGTGCGCCTGGGCGTGAACCGCGTGCGGCTCACGGGCGGCGAGCCCCTCGTGCGGCGGGGCGTGGTGGACCTCGTGCGGCGCGTCGCGAGCGTCCCGGGGATCGAGGACGTCGCCGCGACCACGAACGGCGCGCTGCTGCCGGCGCTCGCCGAGCCCCTGGCCGCCGCTGGGTTGGACCGCGTGAACGTGAGCCTCGACAGCCTCCGCCCGGAGCGCTTCCAGCGGCTCACGCGGCGGGGCGATCTGGGGCGCGTGCTCGCGGGGATCGAGGCGGCCCGCGCGGCGGGGCTCACGCCGCTCAAGCTCAACGCCGTCGTCGTGCGGGGCGAGAACGACGACGAGCTCGGCGACCTCGTGCGTTTCGCAGCCGCCCACGACGCCGTCTTGCGCTTCATCGAGTACATGCCCCTGGGTTCGGCCGCGCCTGGCGCCGCCGAGGCCGGCGATTCGGCCTCCACCTGGGGGCCGGCGTCCTTCGTCCCTGGCGCCGAGATGGTCGAGCACCTCCGGCGGGCGTTCCAGGTCTCGGAGCCCTTGGGGGGCGGCGCCCAGGCGGGGCTCGTGGGGGAGGGGCCCGCGGTCTACCGCGAGGTGCGCGCGCCCGGCCTGCCGCCCGTGCGAGTGGGCTTCATCCGAGCCGTGAGCGAGAGCTTCTGCTCCACCTGCAACCGCGTTCGGCTGAGCGCCACGGGGACGCTCCAGGAGTGCCTCGCCTATCCCGGTCGTCTGTCGCTGCGGGACGCCCTCCGCGCGGGCGCTTCAGACGCCGAGCTGGAGGACGTCATCCGCGACGCGCTGGCCGCCAAAGGGCCCGGGCACCGCTTCGGGGAGGCGGACGGCGGGGGTCACGGGGCGGTCACCATGAGCGGCATCGGCGGGTAGAGCCCCTTGCATCGAGCGCACCGCGCTGGTGGGATGGCGGCTGGCGCGGGGCCCGGTGTGACGGTGTGTGCCCGGGAAATGGGTTGGCGCGCGTGGTGGGTTGGGAGCAGGGATGGGACAGCGCGAGTGCATACGGAAGTGCATGGGAGCGGCCGGCGCGGCGATCGCCGTGGCGGCGTCCTTGGGTTGGGGGCTCCCATGGGCCTCCGCGGCGCCGCGCCCCAAGCCCACGGGGGCCCTGTACGACCTCGACATCCTCGGGTTCAACGGGGGGGAGCCCTACCGTCTGGAGGGGCCCGCCGCCGACGCCGTGCTGGCCGAGCCCACGGCCTCGCTGTTTCGCTTCAGGCGCAGCGACTGGATGGCCAAGAACCCCCAGGGGAGTGCGGTCGTCGTCGCGCGCGTGACCGAGCGTTATCCGAACCGTGCTCCCTCCAGCTTGGTCGCCGTCTACCGCTTGGACCTGGACGGGGACGGCGTGGGGGAGATGCTCCTCGTTCCCGACAACGACGCCATCGCCGACGGGCGCCGGTACGCCCCCACGGTCTTGGCGAGGACGGACCAGGGGTACAAGGTCTTGTGGGCGGCCCGGGGCCTGCCGGGTGAGCGCTATCGGGTCGTGGACATCCGCGACCTCGACGGGGGAGGGGCGCCCGAGGTGCTCCTCATGGGAGAGGCGGGGCGTCGGAGTTACTATCAGTTCCACGAGCTCGTGGGGCGGGCGGGGGAGAGCTTCGCGTCTCTCCCCGTGCGGCACGTGGACTCCGTGCACTACGTGGACCTGGACCGGGACGGCGTCATCGAGATCGTGATCCGCGAGCGCGTGGGGCGGCGTGGTCCCGCCTATCAGTGGACCTACGTGGACCACCTCTACCACTGGGACGGCACCCAGTTCGTGAACGCCGAGGACCGCTTCCCGCGCTATCACGACGAGCAGACCCTCCCCACGCTGCTGGGCGACCTCATCGATCACTACCGCGCCAAGCTGCCCATCCTCATGGAGAAGGTGGAGGCCATCAAGGCCGTGCGGGCCCAGACCTTGGCCCGCGTGGCCCTCCCGCGGCGCCACGCCCAGCGGGTCGTCGCCGCCCTGGCTGCCATCCAGCGGGATCAGTGGGGGCTGGCGCGTCGCCGCCTCGAAGACCTGGACGCGGCCTACCCCTACGACCCCGAGGTCCTCGTGGCCCTAGCGCGGCTGCACGCCCATGCCGCGCGCGGCATCACGGGGCCCAAGGCGCGCCGCCGCCGCTGGGAGCAGGCGCTGGACGCCGCGACCCGCGCCCTCACCGTGGCGCCCCAGCGTCGCGACGCCTGGTGGTGGGCGGGGGTGGCGCTCTTGGAGCTGCGCGAGCGTTCATCCGCCGTGGCGAGCCTCGTCAACGCCGTGCGGCTGTGCGGCGACCGCGACGAGGGGGTGGCCTTCCTCAAGGCGCGGCGCGGGGAGCCGGGGATGGACGCCCCTCTCCAGGACGTGGTGGACCAGGCGCTTCGGGAGGCCCAGTAGGCTGTCCGGTCCGGCGCCGGGCGCCCTCCACGGCCAAGCCGCGCGCGTGCGCTCAGGCCCGGCGTGACGGATCCATGCTGCCGATGCTGGGCGGGGGGCCCCGCCGGGCGCCCACCCGTCGCTCCATGAGCTCGAAACGCTTGGCGATGTTGGGGCGCTCGCCCGCCTTGCGGGCCTCGGCTGCGTCCTCGCGCGGGGCGGGCCGCTCCATGAGGGCCGTCTCCACGCGCATGGCCGGCTTGGGCTTGGGCTCGTCGTCGGCGCCGGGGGCCGGAGGGAGCGAGCGCTCCATGGGCTCCAGGCGCAAGGTCACCGGGCCTCGCGCGACCTCTTCCCAACCTGGCTCCCATCTTGGCGCCCCGGCCGCCTCGGCGGCGGCGTCCTTGGGGCTCTCCTCGCGGGTCTTGCTCATGGGGTCCTCCCTTGGGGTTCGCTGTCAGCGAGAGAGCCGCCGAGGGGCTCGGCGTAGCTCGGAGCGTTGACAACGGCGCCTTGGCGGGCTGACTATACCCCGAAACTGGCCCGGCGCAGCGGGCGGGCGGACCTGCCGCCTCGTCCACCGGCGGCAGGAGGCTCGTATGCGGTTGTTTTCGGTCATCCTCTTCGCGGGTGTGCTCACCTTCGCGACCTCGGGCTGCGTGTCCAAGGCCAGCGACGAGGACTGCAAGGCGGCCTGCGACAACCTGGCGACGGTGGCCTTGGGCGAGGTCGACGAGGCCATGCAGAAAGACCCGGACGCCGCCAAGGCGGGGGCCGAGGGGCAGAAGCTGGTCAAGCGTGTGGCTTTGGGGATGCTCGACGAGATCCAGGGCCAGTGCATGGAGCAGTGCAAGCAAAAGGCTCCGGAGGAGCAGGCCAAGTGCATGGCGGCCGCCAAGACCGTCAAGGAGCTGGTCGCCTGCAAGTAGGTCTCCCGTCGGGTCTGCGGTGAGGCCATGAGGGAGCCGAGGGGCCAGGGAGGTCGCCATGGGGTTCACGAGTCCAGCCGGCGCCCGCGGGGGTTCCTCGGGAGCGGTGGGACCGTCCTCGCTGTCCGCGCTGGCGCGGATGTCGCTGCTGGCGTGGTTGATGGTGCCTTTGGCTGGAGCCTGCAAGGGAGGCGCGGAGCCGGCGCCCGCCCCGGCGCGCGACGCTGCGGTGGTGTCCACGCCCAAGGCGACCCCGCAGAGCGTCGTCCAGGCCGCTCCGGCGCCGCACGTGGTGGAGACCGCGCCGGCACCCGCGGAGCAGGGCCAGGACGCGGCGGCAGGCGAGCCCGCGCCCGCGGAGGACGCCCAGGCGCCAGCGGTCGGCCGGGACGCGACGGCCTCCGCCCAGACTGTGGACGCTCAGGCGGAGCCGGACACCGGGCCCAGGCCCGCTGAGGAGCTCTGCGCCAAGGCTTGCGCGCACGCCCTCAAGCTGAGCCTGGGGGAGCTCCCCAAGGACGCCCGGCCCGGCGTGCGCGAGAGCCTGAAGCGCGCCCTGGAGCGGGACTGTCCGCGGCAGTGCCGAGAGCGCGCGACGCCGGCCTCGGCCGCCTGCGTGCTCCAGGCCAAGACGGCCCGAGAGCTAGCGGACTGTCCGCACTGAGAGGCCGTTCCCGCAGTCGCCGCCGCTTCCGGGCCCGCCCCCGTAACCGCCGCCGCTTCCGTGCCCGCTTGCGCGCCCGCTTCGGCGCCCGCAGCCGCTTCCGCACCCGCACCCGCTTCCGCGCCCGCTTCCGCGCCCGCTTCCGGGCCCGCTTCCGCGCCCGCTTCCGGGCCCGCTTGCGCGCCCGTAGCCGCTTCCGCACCCGCACCCGCTTGCGCGCCCGCTTCCGCTTCCGCTTCGGCGCCCGCAGCCGCTTCCGCGGCCGCGGGCGTCGCGTGCGCCGCTATTGGATCTCCACCGTGAGCTCGGCGGTCTTGTCCCCCAGGGTCGCGGTGACGGTGCAGGTCCCCGCGGCGAGGCCCTTGACGCCGAAGACGCCGTCGCCCCACATGGGCAGGGCGCGCACCGAGCAGGTCTCGGGGGGGGATCCCTGGACGGTGACGAGGTTGGCGAGCCCCACCACGGTCACGCCGTCGGTCGTCTCGGCGCTCACCGCGACGCCGCCCTCGGAGCCCACCTTGACGCCACTCGCGCTGGTCCCGAGCGCCTTGATGTCGAGGGTTGCCACGTCGGTGGCCTCCACCACCTGGATCTCGAGCTCGGCGGGGTCGCCGCCCTTGGGGAGCAGCTTCACGGTGCCGGTGGTCGTGAACCGGAAGACCGCGTGGGAGGGATCCTCGGTGTCGGTGACCTGCTGGGCGGCGCCCTCGGGCTGGATCGTCACCGGCACGGGGCCGTAGCCGAACAGGGCCTTGCGCGCGAGCGCGCTCGCGCCGGGCCCGTAAAGGTTCATGGGGAAGGAGGCGTCGCCGCCCTTCACGACGGCCACGGGGGGCTCCACCGAGGCGAGGAGGGCGGCCGGGTACTTGAGCACGACCTTATCGATGGGCTGGACCTCGATGTCCACGGCGTCATCCAGCCCATCCGCCGTGACCTGGAGCTCGGCGGCGCCCTCGGCGACCGCCTCGACGGTCACCCGGTTGCCGGACGTGCTGGCGACCTTGAGCACGCTCTCGTCCGCGCTGCGGGCGCTGGACACGGTCGCCGGGTCCTTGGTGTCGGCGTCGCTCACGAGCACGTTGGCGCGGAGCCCCTCACCCAGCGGGGCGCCGAAGCTGGGCGGGATGAGCTGCTCCTCGGCCTGGTAGGAGAAGGCGAGCTTGCCGGCCTTGCCGGCCTTGGTGAACTCGCAGCCCGGGGCGAAAGTGAGGGCGGCGACGAGGCCGGTCGTCGTGAGGATGCGCTGCCAAGGGAAGTGTCTCATGGGGTCCTCCAAGACTTGAGGCGAGAGATCCTCGCCCGGCGCGTTGTCGCCCTCTCGTCGGGACCTGCGCGCTGCCCCCCGCCCGTGTCGTTGGGGTGGGGAGAGGATGCGCGCCGGTGGGACGCGGCGGCGTACCTGCGCGGGGCGGAACCTCGGAATCAGCGGAAGGTGTAGCCCGCGCCGTGGGTGGAGTCCAGGGCGCCGGGGGCCCCGGGCGTTGCCTCGCCTCCCCGCCGTTCGCTAAGGTAGCTGGGCGCCGGGGCGCCGCCGGGGACGTCCGGCGCGGCGGCGGGGATCACCAACACGGCGCGCGGGGAGACGACGGGGATGTGGGGGGCGTGGCGGCTCATACGTGCCATGAGGGTGTTCGCCCTCATCTTTGGCTCGTACATGCTCCAGCTCGGGCTCCAGCGGCTGGCGACGCGCCTGGGGCGCGGGCGGCTGGAGGCGCGCTGGGAGCGCGTGCACACCCGGAACGCGCGTCGCCTCTACCGTGGGATGGTGCGGCTGCGCGGCGTCTACATCAAGCTGGGGCAGGTCCTCTCCATCATGGGGACGTTCTTGCCGCGGACCTACACGGCCGAGCTGGAGAAGCTCCAAGACGAGGTCCCCGCCCACCCCTTCCGGGACGTGGCCCGCTCCATCGAGCGAGCGCTGGGAGCGCACCCGGATGCCTTGTTCGAGGAGTTCGAGCGCACCCCCTTGGCCGCGGCCTCCCTCGCGCAGGTGCACCGGGCACGCCTGCCCGGCGGCGCCGAGGTCGCCGTGAAGGTCCTCTACCCCAACGTCGCCACGATCATCGCGGTGGACATGCGCGTCCTCTCCCTCGCCGTGCGCGTCATGCGCTGGTTCTTGCCCATCCAGCAGCTCGAGCGGGTCCACGAGCAGCTCCAGGACATGCTGCGGCGCGAGACCGATCTCGCCCACGAGGCCGCCTGCATGACCCGCATGGCCGCCAACTTCCAGGGCGATCCCGACGTCCTCTTCCCCACCCCGGTCCCCGAACGCAGCGCCCGCACGGTGCTCACCATGACCTTCATGGAGGGCGTCAAGATCAGCCACAAGGAGGCTCTCGCCGCGCTGGGGCTCGACCCCACGGCGGTGGCCACGAAGCTCGTGCAGTCCTTCTACAAGCAGCTCTTCCTCGATCGCTTCTTCCACGCCGACCCCCACCCCGGGAACTTCTTCGTCCAGCGGGGCCCCCAAGGGCAGCCCCGCCTCGTCGTCTTGGACTTCGGCGCGGCGAGCGAGGTCTCCGATGAGCTGGTGGACGGCATGCTGCACATCCTCGCCGGCTACATGACCCGCAACGACGACCTCGTCGTCGCGGGGATCGAGCGCATGGGCTTCGTGGCGCCCGGTGGCGACCGCGCGCTCCTCGTGCGCACCACGCGGAAGTACTTCGCCAAGCTCCTCGCCCTGGACATCCAGAACTTCGGCAAGATCGAAGGGGAGACCCTCGCCGCGCTCGTGGACTTCGAGGTCCGTCGCGACGAACTCCGAGACGTCATGCGGGCCATCACCTATCCGCCCGGCTGGTTCTTCGTGGAGCGCGCCGTGGTCATCCTGTTCGGCCTCGCCGCCCACCTCGCGCCCACGCTGAACACCGTCCAGGTGGGGTTCCCCTACATCATGGAGCTGTTGAAGACCCACAAGATGCCCTTCGCGCCGTCCACGCGGCCATCCGCCGCGGCCACCCAGCCCCCTGGGCCGTCACCGGGCGTGGACGCCCGCGACGACGACGCTTCCGCCGCCCCGCGCGCCGCACAGGCCTGAGACGGGGCGCCGCTATCGCCCGAAGATGCGCGAGAAGAAGCTCCGACGACCCGGGAGGTCCGGGACGCGGGCGTCGGGCGGGGGGCCCACGTCCCCGTGGGGGTCCGCCGCGCGACGCAGCTCCCAGGCCATGCGCGCCGCGCTCTCGAAGCGGTCCTCGGGGGCTTTGGCCGCCGCGCGCTGAAAGACCTTCTCCACGGGGTGGCCCGTGTACGGGGCGGGCAGGGGCGGTGGCGGCGCCGTGAGCTGCTGGGTCGCCACGTCGAAGACCGTCGCGCCCTCGAAGGCGTGGCGCCCCGTGAGGACGCGGAACAACAACATGGCGGCCCCATAGAGGTCGGCTCGGTGATCGATCCGCTGGGGGCGCTGGATCTGCTCGGGGCTCATGAAGTGGGCCGTACCCGCCGCGACCCCCGCCTGCGTGAGCCGCTTCACCCGGCGCCCACCCACCTCCAGCATCTTGCCCAGCCCGAAGTCCACGACCCGCGCCTGGAGGGGCTCCAGGTTCGCCCACGCGGGGTCCTGGGCCGGGGGCACGCCCAGCCGGTCGCACACCCGCGGGCCGTCCGCTGGGTTGGTGCGGGCCGCCTCCGGGGCCGCGATGAGCACGTTGTTGGGCTTGAGGTCTCGGTGGACGATCCCCAGCAGGTGGGCGGCGTGGAGCCCGTCCAGGACCTGGGCGACGATGGACACCGCCTCGCCCAACTCCAGCGCGCCCCGGGCCTCCAGGAGTGGCCCCACCGGGAGCCCCGCCACCATGTCCAGCGCCATGTAGGGCAGCGTGTGGGAGCCATCCGGGGGGCTCACCTGCCCGAAGTGCCGGAGGCTCACGATGTTGGGGTGGTGCAGCGCCGAGCAGATCGCCGCCTCTCGGTGGAAGCGCTCCACCAAGTCGGGCATGTCGAAGGCCGCGGGCTTGAGCGTCTTGATGGCGACGTCTTCGCCCGCCTCGCGATCGAAGGCGCTGTAGACGACACCGAAGTTGCCCGCTCCGATGGGCGCCCGGACCTCGAAGCGGCCCGCGAGCACCGACCCGGGTCTGGGGAAGCTCGTCACCACGGGCCCCACCTTAGCGCATCCCCGGCCGCGCGGCACGCGGCGCCCAACACTCCACGCGCGACTCCATGCGCGCGAGAGCCAGCGCCAGTGACAGCGCCCAAACGGGGAGGGTTTCAAACGGACGCTCTCGCCGGTGGCGTAGCGCGGGGAATCTGTCACCATGAACTCGCTGGAAGCTTGATTCACAAGGGCGGACCGAGCCAGGCGCCGCGTCGTGATGTCAGGCGGTTTCGCGAGGAGGGAGCGTGCTGGTGGCACGTGACCGACGAGCGGAACCGCCTGGAATCACAAGAGCAAGCCTGGCGACGGGAGACGTTGTGAATCATGCTTCTAGGCCTACTCGGGGGAGGATGGTCCATGCCCGCTGTGCTCATCGCCGTGTGGTTACTCGGTGCCCCAGCGCCTCCCGGCGCGCCTTCCAGGACGGAGCCTCAGCGCGTCGTCGACCTCGCCTCGGCGTCGCGCCCTTCGACGCCGCTTCACGCCCTGCTGGAGCGGCGCGAGGGCGCCGGTTCGGCTCAGGGCCAGTGCGCGGCGCTCGTCGAGGAGATCTGCCGCCGCGCGTCCCCGGAGCTGTGTGAGCGAGTGCGCCGTGAGGCCGAGACGCGGCCCCCCACCGAGGAGGACCAGCGCGCCTGCCGCGCCATCCTCGACGATCCCGCCCAGCTCAGGCGCCTGCTCCGGGGTGGGGCAGGCGGATAGCCCCCGGCGGGTGACGCGGCCCCAGATCCGCCACCTACTCTGGGATTCGGCTTTGGATCCCGCGTGTGGGC
>CAYZID010000168.1:0-12913 GCA_964478315.1 uncultured Myxococcales bacterium
GCTCGGGGCGGGGCACGGGGCGGGCGCCCCAGAAGAGCGCCAGGGTGAGGCCGGCGACGATGTGCCAGACGCCCCACCAGGCGGCGACCACGGCCATGCCGCCCAGCCCGGCGAAGAAGTTGAAGACGAGCACGAGGCCCAGGCCCGAGTTCTGGATGCCCACCTCGATGGCGATGGCGCGGGCGTCCCAGGCTGGGACGCGGATGGCGCGGGCGGCGAGGTAGCCCAGGGTGAGGGCGCTGGCGTTGTGCAGCGCGACGAGGGCGGCGATGGGGGCGAAGCTGGGGAGGAGGGCAGGGCCGAAGAAGCGGGCGTTCTTGCTGACGCCGATGACGATGAAGGCGAGGAAGATGAGGCCGCCCACGAGGCGCAGGGGCTTGCGCACCCGGGCGGCGACGGAGGGCCAGCGGTGGCCCACGAACAGGCCCAGGGTGAGCGGGAGCCCCAGGATTACAAGCACGGTGCCGAAGACGGCGAGGGGGTTCATGGACACCGAGCGGAGCAGGGCGGCGGTGTGGGGGTTGAGGGAGCCCCAGAGGGTGAGGTTCAGCGGGGTCATGACCACGGCCAAGGACGTGGAGATGGCCGTCATGCCCACGGAGAGCGCGGCGTTGCCGCCCGCGAGGTAGGTCATGACGTTGGAGACGTTGCCGCCGGGGCAGGAGGCCACGAGGATCATCCCCAGGGCCACGCTGGGGGGCGGCTCCAGGGCCACCGTGAGGGCCCAGGTGGCCGCCGGGAGGAGGCCGAATTGGGCCACGACGCCCACGAGCGCCCCGCGCGGGTCCTGGGCGATGCGGCGGAAGTCGGCCACCTCGATGTCCAGGGCGACGCCGAACATCAAGGTGCCGAGGATGGCGTTGAGGACCAGGAGGCTCTTGGGGTCGAAGCTGAGCTGGAGCTGGTCGAGCACCTCGGGGGTGGGGGTCATGAGGGGGCCCGCCGCCCCCGCTGGGCGGGCGCGGGCTTCACGCGCCGGGCTCCTGGTGCATGGCCTTGAAGGTGGGCAGCCCCGGGGCGAACAGGTGCATGTTGGGGTCCACGTCCACGTGGATGACGGCGGGCCTGCCGGAGTCCGCGGCGCGCTGGAGGGCGGCGGGGAGCTCGGCCGGATCGGCCACGCGGTCGCCGTGGCAGCCCATGGCTTGGGCCACGGTGCGGAAGTCGATCTCGTCGAGGTCGGCGTTGATGGGGTCGTAGCCCTTGAGGCCCATGGCCTTCCGCAGCCCGCCCACGCCCATCTTCTGCGTGAGTTTCACCATGCCCCACTGCCTGTCGCAGAGGACGAGATAGGTGACGGGCAGGTGGTTGCGGGCAGCCGTCTCGAGCTCCTGGACGTGGAAGCCCATGGCGCCGTCGCCTAGGACGCACACGACGCGGGCGTCGGGGCGGGCCACCTGGGCGCCCAGGGCCTGGGAGACGCCGGCGCCCAGCATCCCGAACTTGAACGTGGAGAGCACGCCGCCCGGGGCGCGCACGTCCACGAAGAAGTTGCTCCACACGGCCGTGTTGCCGCCGTCCACGACCAGGATGTCGTCCTCGCCCAGGACCTCGCGGACCGCCGCGGGCACGTGGGAGCTGTGCATGGGGACCTTCTTGTTCTGGAGCGCCATATCGAGCTTGGCGCGGGCGGCTTGGCGATCCTCGGCGAGGGAGGCGCACCACACCTCGCGGGCGTCGAGCGCCTCGGCGGGCACGGGTTCGGCTTCCAGGGCCTCGCAGAGCTGGTCCAGGAAGACGCCCGCGTCGGCGACGACGGCCTCGGTCGTGGGCTTGTTGCGCCCCAGGACGGCGGCGTCGATGTCCACTTGGATGAGCTTCTGGGTGGCGGGGTCGCCCCAGTACGGCGCCTTGCCCCACCAGTCGGTCTCGCCCAGGCGGGAGCCCAGGACGAGGATGACGTCCGACTCCGAGCGGGCGCGGTTCACCGCGTCGAGGGCGTAGATGGGCAGGGCCAGCGCGTGGGTGTCCGAGATCACGCCGCGGGCCGCCCAGCTCGTGACGACCGGGCTCTGGAGGAGGCCGGCGAGGCGCGCGAGGCCCTGGGAGGCTCCGGCGTGGAGGACGCCGCTGCCCGCGTGGATGGCGGGGCGCTGGGCCTCCCGCAGCAGGGCGGCGGCGCGCTCGACCTGGGCGGGCGGGGCGGGCTGGGGCTCCACGTTGCGGTATGCGGATGGCGGTCGGATGTCGAACGGCGAGACGGGGACGGGCCCGTTGAAGATCGACTCGGAGACGTCCAGGTGGACCACGCCGGGGCGGCCGTCGAAGCAGGCGCGGAGAGCCTTGCGCGTCATCTCGCCCAGGCGCTCGGAGGACGTCACGGCGCCGCTCCACTTGGTCATGGGGGCGGTGACCCCCACCTGGTCGAAGTACTGGTAGGCGCCGCCGCGGTCGGGGTAGGTGATGCCTACCCGCCGGCTGCTGGTGAGCAGGAGCACGCGGTTGCCCTCGGCGTTCTCCACCGCCACCCCGGGCAGGATGTTCGCGACCCCGGGCCCGTTGGAGGCCATGCAGACGCCCAGGCGACCGCTGACGCGGGCGTAGGCGCCGGCCATGTGCGCGGCGCTGGTCTCGTGGCGGGGCGTCACCAGCTTGATCCCATACTTCTCGAAGGCCACGAACAGGCCCATGTAGGTGCCGTCCACGATCCCGAAGACCGTGTCCACGCCCTCCTGGGCCAGCATGGCCGCTACGAGCTCGCCGCCCACCATCGTCCGGGGCCCCTCGACCTCCGCGCCCGTCTCCGTCCGCTTCGAGGCCTCCTGGGCCGTCGCCTGAGCTGCCGTCCCTCGATCCGCCATCTCGTCCCCCCGCGTGTCGCGTGTTCTGACCGCATGGTCAACTGCTTCTAACATGCCTCCCTCTTTCGAGCAACCGACCCACGAGCCCCCAGATCCGCCACCTGCTCTGCGGACCGAGGCGCGGGAGGCCGCGCTTGGGCAAGGAGCCAAGCGGCTGGGCGCGGAGGCGTGGCGGCGTCACGTCGAGCACCCAGTCGCGCAGCCCGACGCCGCCCACACGCGGGATCCAAAGCCGAATCCCAGAGCAGGTGGCGGATCGGGGGAGCGCCCCGATCCGTCGGCGGTCCGCGCGGCCCGGTCTCAGCGAGCGAGGTCCAGCGGAAGATCGAGCTGCGTGGGGGCGTGCGGGTCGTCCAGGGCTTGCACGGCCACGCCCAGCAGGCGCACGGGGCGGGCACCGGCCTCGGTGGCGGTGCGGAGGAGGTCTAGCGCCGTGGCGGTGATGTCGTCGGGGTCGTTCGTGGCGTGGGGCAGCGTGCGGCTCCGCGTAATGGTCGTAAAGTCGTCGTAGCGCACCTTGAGGACCACCGTCCGTCCTCGCCGCCCCAGGCGTTGGAGGGCCGCCCCTACCTCCTCTGCCTGGGCCTCCAGCGCCCGGGCGAGCGTCTCCAGCGACCGCACGTCCCGGGCGAAGGTCCGCTCGGCGCCGCGGCTCTTGGGCGCGCGCTGGGGCTGCACGCGGCGCGGGTCGTCGCCGCGCGCCAGGCGATGCAGAAAGAGGCCGTGCTGGCCCAACGCCCGCCCCAGGACCGAAACGTCGGCCCGCGCCAGCTCGGCGCACGTGCGGAACCCCAGCGCGTGGAGCCTCCGCGCCGTCGCGGGCCCCACGCCCCAGAGCTTCTCCACCGGGAGGGCGGCCAGGAACGCCTGCACGCGCTGGGGGGCGATGACCACCAACCCGTCGGGCTTGTCGTAGTCGCTCGCGATCTTCGCCACGAGCTTGCTGGGTCCCACCCCGGCGGACGCCGTGAGCCCCGTCTCCGCCCGGATGCGCTCCTTGAGCCAGCGCGCCAGGTCGCGCGCCAGGGGGACGCCCAGGTGGTTGTCGGTGACGTCCAGGTAGGCCTCGTCCAGCGACAGCGGCTCCACGAGGTCGGTGACGCTGTGGAAGATGGCGCGGATCTGGTGTGACACCTCCACGTAGCGCGCGAACCGAGGCCGCAGGAAGACCGCGTCGGGGCACAGGCGCCGCGCCCGCGACGCCGGCATGGCCGAGTGCACCCCGAAGGCGCGCGCCTCGTAGCTGGCGGCGGCGACCACGCCGCGGCTGGCGGGATCGCCCCCGACGATGACCGGGCGCCCGCGCAGCGCCGGGTCGTCGCGCTGCTCCACCGACGCGAAGAAGGCGTCCATGTCCACGTGGATGATCTTGCGCACGATCGACGCCTGGGGGGGCGGGGGGAGGGCGAGAGACGGGGCCACCGCGGCGGCGGCGCTCGGAGGATAGCCCGAACCGGCCTCGCTGGCGCGCGGTGGGGGCTGGTTGCCGCGCCGCGGGGCCTGGGGGCTGTGCGGGCCCCCGGAGAGCCGCTACAGTGGGCCTGTCGTCGGGGTTTCGAGCGAGGAGCGTGCGGTGGGGTCGGGTTCGTGGAGTCGCAGGGGCTGGGGTGTGCTGGCGGCGGGCGTCCTGGTGGTCGCGAGCGGCGCGCTCGCCGCCGGAGAGGCGCGGGCGCAGGTGCGCTGCCCCGATGGCGGCAAGATGCAGGGCGGCGTGCCCCCCGAGGACGATGAGGTGTGGTGCGAGGCGCTGGACCCCAAGACCGGCCAGTTCGTGCGCCACGGGCCCTCCATCCGCTACTTCCCGAATGGGCAGCGGCGGGCCGAGGGCACCTACGACATGGGGGCCATGACCGGCCACTGGGTCGAGTGGTACGCCGATGGCCGCACGCACATCGACAGCTACTACAGAGATGGTGTGCTGGATGGGCGCTATCGCATGGTGGACGAGGACGGCTCGAAGACCGTGGGGCAGTACGCGCGGGGCAAGCGCGTGGGGACCTGGACCACCTACGGGCCCGATGGGCGCCCGCTGGCGCGCGGGGACTACAAGGGCGACAAGCAGACCGGGGTCTGGAAGTTCTGGGGCGAGGACCGCACGCGCGCCGAGGGGAAGTTCAAGGGCGGCCAGCGCGTGGGGCTGTGGACGCAGTACGACGCGCGGGGGCGCAAGGTCGCGGAGGGCAAGTACAAGGGGGGCGAGAAGGACGGCGTCTGGGTGGAGTACCACCCCAACGGGCAGGTGAAGGCGCGCCAGCGCTTCAAGTGCGGCAAGCCCGTGGGCACCTGGAGCTACTTCGACCGCGCGGGCCAGCTCGTCGCCCGGGGGAAGATGGGGCCGCGGGGGCGCGAGGGAGGGTGGGAGGAGACCCTGCCGTCGGGGGTGCGCGCCAAGGGCACGTACGTGGACGATCGCCGCGCCGGGCCGTGGACGCTGTTCTATCGGAGTGGCGCCGTGCTGGCCAAGGGCACGTACGACGGGCAGGCCCAGGTGGGATCGTGGACGTTCTTCCGAGAGGACGGCCAGAAGGAGGGCGAGGGGGCCCTGGACGAGAACGCCCAGCGCCACGGCGCATGGGTGGAGTGGCGCGAGGACGGCACGCGCGCCGAGGGGCGCTACGAGCACGGGCGCCGCGTGGGGGTGTGGACCCTGTTCTGGCCGGGCGGCGGCAAGCGCGCCGAGGGTCGCTACGACGGCGGCGCCATGGCCGGGCGGTGGGTCTTCTACGACGAGCAGGGGCGCCGCGCCGAGGAGGGCGCCTACCGGAACGGCAAGCGCCAGGGCTTGTGGACGCTGTGGGCCGGGGACGTCAAGCGCGCCGAGGGGACCTTCGTGAATGGACGCCGCGCGGGGTTGTGGCGCGAGTTCCACCCCAACGGCAAGGTGCGCCTGGAGGGGCGCTATGAGGGCGGGCGCCGCGTGGGCGACTGGAGCGTCTTCGGCCCCGACGGGTTCAAGCAGGCCCAGGGCCCCGTGCGCGGTGGCAAGTGGGACGGCCGGTGGACCGTCTTCAGCCCCGACGGCCGCCGTGCCGTGGGGCCCTACCGCAACGGCGTGCGCGAGGGGACTTGGGTGAACTACTGGCCCAACGGCGCCAAGGCGGCCGAAGGGCCGTACCACAACAATCGGAAGAACGGGCGGTGGATCTTCTACGACGAGCAGGGGCGCCGCGGGGGCGAGGCCACCTATGTGGACGACCAGAAGGTCGAGCCCAAGCCCTGAAACATCGTTCGCGGGACCCTGGCTGGCGCCAGCGCCTCAGCGGCGGATGGGCGTGGTCTTGGGGCTGACCAGGCGGTAGACTGGCCGCCATGAAGATCGCACGCACGTCGATGGATGCGCGGGCGGCCCGGCGAGGGCGTGCCCGCTCGGTGTTGGCTCGGCTCTTGTGGACGTCCCTCGCAGGGCTCGCCTGGGGCGTCCTCGCGGTGGCGGCCGCGCCCGCGGACGCCCGCGCCTCGTGCGACGGCATCCCGCTCAACGGCCAGTGTAGCGGTGACACGCTGCGTTACTGCGCCGCGGACTACGTCGTGGAGGTGAACTGCGCCTTCTTCGGCAAGACCTGCGGCGTCAAGTCGCTGTTCGGGCTCCTGCCCGTGCACGCCTGCATCGACGGCGTGTCGGCGTGCGATCTCGTGGAGTGCGGCGGCGGCTGCGGCGGGTGTCCGGGCGACCAGGTGTGCAACGTCTACGGGCGCTGCGTGGAGCCCGGCGGCTGCACGCCCGACTGCCAGGGGAAGTTCTGCGGGGGCGACGGGTGCGGCGGGAGCTGCGGCACCTGCGGCCCCGGACAGAGCTGCGACTTCAACTTCCAGTGCGTGGACGCCAGCGTGTGCGAGGCTGCGTGCGAGGGCAAGACCTGCGGCACCGACGGGTGCGGGGGCTTCTGCGGCTTCTGCGCCGCGGACGAGAGCTGTAGCTACAGCCACCAGTGCGTCCCCAAGTACACCTGCGAGCCCGACTGCGCGGGCAAGGAGTGCGGCACGGACGGGTGCGGCGGGTTCTGCGGGACGTGCCCCCCGACCCATAGCTGTAGCTACAACTACACTTGCGTCCCCAAGAGCGGCTGCACGCCCGCGTGCAGCGGCAAGGAGTGCGGCGGCGACGGGTGCGGGGGGAGTTGCGGGACGTGCCCGGCGGGCGAGAGCTGCGACTACGCCGGGCAGTGCCAGGGGAGCGGCTCGTGCACGCCCGACTGCGGGACGCGCGTCTGCGGGGGCGATGGGTGCGGCGGGAGCTGTGGCACCTGTGGCGCCGGGGAGGTGTGCAACTACGCGGGCGAGTGCGTCCAGACGGGGGGCTGCACGCCGTCGTGCATCGGTCGGGAGTGCGGGGGCGACGGGTGTGGGGGGAGCTGCGGGACGTGCCCGGCGGGCACCTCGTGCAACGCCCAGGGGCAGTGCGTGAACCCCACCACCTGCGTCCCCGACTGCGCTGGCAAGGACTGCGGTTCGGACGGTTGCCTGGGGACGTGCGGGACGTGCCCGGCGGGGGAGGGGTGCAACTACCTGGGCCAGTGCTTCCAGCCGGCCGGCTGCACGCCGGACTGCGCTGGCAAGACCTGCGGTTGGGACGGCTGCGGAGGGAGCTGCGGGACGTGTCCCGACGGGCAGAGCTGCAAGTACGACGGCACCTGCGTGGCGCCGTCCGAGTGCGTCCCCCAGTGCGAGGGCGTGCAGTGCGGGCCCGACGGGTGCGGCTCCATCTGCGGGGCCTGCCCCACGGGTACGAGCTGCAACTACATGGGGCAGTGCACCGAGGGGGGCACCTGCGTCCCCGACTGTACGGGCAAGAGCTGCGGCTCGGACGGCTGCGGGGGGACCTGTGGGAGCTGCCCCAGCGGCCAGAGCTGCACCTACGCCGGGGTCTGCTACACGCCCACGGGTTGCGTCCCCGACTGCGAGGGCAAGCAGTGTGGCGACGACGGCTGCGGGGGGACCTGCGGGAGCTGCCTCCCGGGGGTGAGCTGCAAGTACGACGGGACGTGCGTGAGCGGCACGGGCTGTGTGCCGGCCTGCACGGGCAAGGAGTGCGGCGGCGACGGCTGCGGTGGGACGTGCGGGAGTTGCCCGGCGGGGGTGAGCTGCAAGTACGACGGGACGTGCGTGAGCAGCGGGTCGTGTGTGCCCGACTGCGACGGCAAGGAGTGCGGTGGCGACGGGTGCGGCGGGACCTGCGGCGGCTGCGCCCCGGGGGCGAGCTGCAAGTACGACGGCACGTGCACGGACGGGGGCCCCTGCGACCCCAAGTGCGACGGGAAGATCTGCGGGCCGGACGGGTGCGGCGGGAGCTGTGGTGCCTGCGCCGACGGGGAGCTGTGCAACGCGGAGGGGCAGTGCGTGCCCGACGGGCAGTGTCACCCCCAGTGCGCTGGGAAGTTCTGCGGGGACGACGGGTGCGGCGGGAGCTGCGGGAGCTGCCCGGACGGCAAGGTGTGCTTCGCGGGGGCCTGCTGCACCCAGCAGTGTCAGGGCAAGCAGTGCGGCGACGACGGGTGCGGCGGGACGTGCGGCGAGTGCGGGGCGGACGAGCAGTGTGGCTCCGACGGGCTGTGCCAGGCGGCGCCTGCGTGCACGCCGGCCTGCGACGGCAAGGCGTGCGGCGACGACGGGTGCGGTGGGAGCTGCGGGAGCTGCGCGGCGGGCGAGACGTGCGACGGCGCGGGGCAGTGCCAGCCGCCGGTGGCGTGTACGCCGGCTTGCGATGGCAAGCAGTGTGGCGACGACGGGTGTGGCGGGAGCTGCGGCGCGTGCGGCGCCGAGCAGACCTGTGCGGCCGACGGCCAGTGCGTGACGCTCGGCCCCGATGATCCGAGCGTGGGCACGTCCACGTCCGGGACCCAGGGCGGTGGCTGCCAGGGTGGCCCAGCGGGCGCCCCGGGGAGCACAGGGGCCGCCCTGGCGGCCCTGCTCGCGCTCCTATCCTGGGCGCTGTGCCGCCGCCGGAAGGGGGCTCACTAGTTCCCATCCTGAAAAGGCGGACCGAGCCACGGCGAGTCGATGTGCGTGCCAGGTGCGTTCACGCAACCCGCCGGAGTAGCAGCGCTACTTCAAGTGGTTGCGGGGACGCGCATGGTGCGTGCAGCGGCCGTCGCGGCGACGGGAGGCTTTTCAGGATGGGAACTCACTAGATCTGTGACGCCGCGCCTTGGAGCGTCACGTCCAGGCGCAGCCGGAAGCGCGCCACCACCTGGGTGTCGTCCCGGGGGCGGTGTCCCTTGACCTTCGTGGTCAGGGTCATCTTCTCCGACGTGAGGTAGCGTGTCAGATCGACACCATCCACATGGAACGCCACGAGGGGCTGTCCCTCGGGGAAGCTATCGGCTTGGGCGAGGAGCACTTCGGGGAGGCCGGGGGCGCTGGCGAAGACGCGCATCTCGCTCAAGAACGACAGATCCGTGCCGGCGGGGCTCTTGGCCTCCAACTCGAACCGGACGAGGTGCGTGTTCTTGATGTCGCCCGGCGCCACGCCCTGGTTCTTGAGCTCCTGGGCCTCGGTCAGGTCCATGTCCAGAAAGTCGCCGAACCCGAAGACGTCCAGCCAGGTGTTGGCCCAGTCCTCGAAGATGGTCCCGCCCGACACCTTGGACGTGGACGAGCGGTCCAGGTCGATGGTCGTCAGCGTAGCCTGGCAGCCGCCGACCGCCACGATCCCGAGGAGCATCCCCCACCGGAGGGCTCTCATCACGGTCTGTTGGCGGATGTGTGCGCTCCGCGACGTGCGGCTCTGCATCATGTCTCGGCCCCCGCTCTCGCTTCCGTTCCGGCAGCGTCGCTCTCCGCCGCCGCGCGCGACGGCGACGGGGCAGCTCACGGCGCCGCCCTACCGCGCTGCCAAATGCTCCGCGATGAATAGCAGACGCCCGCCGGCCGAGTCCACGGACGCGACGCCCACGCCCACGTGGGTCACCAGCGGGTCGATGAGCGCCAGACGGTGGGTGGGGCTGCCCCAGAGGTCCTCGTGGGCTTGCTCGATCGAGCTCGCCATGGCGACGTTCTCGTAGAAGCGCGAGGACGTGATGCCGGCCCGCTCGGCTCGCTCGGTGGCGCCTCGGCCGCCTGGCAGGACGTGGGCGGCCATGCCCGCGGCGGCCATGGCGCGGGCCTGGGCGCGGGCGGTTCGGGCCAGCTTCCGGTCCCATCGCAGGGGCCGGAGCCCCATGTGCTTGCGCGCGTCGTTGAGCAGGGTCACGAGCCGCCGCGCTTGGGCTTCCGGGGAGGCGAGGGGGGGCACGGCGCCGGCGTTCGACCGGGGACCGGCGGGCTCGGGGGGATCTCGTAGGAGGCCGGCTTGCAGCCGCCAGAGGGCGAGGACCTCGTGGCCGCGGGGCCCTTGGGCGACGAGCTCGCAGTCGTAGCGCCCCGGGCCGCCGAAGAAGGGGACATTCACGAAGATGCGATCCCCTTCGCGGTCCGCTTGGATGGTGTCCACGCGGCCGTCCGGGCGGCCCACGACGAGCTGGACTTGGCGGTAGGCGGAGGCGTCGCGCGGCACGAGGCGGCCGACGATCCGATCCACGTGGCCGACCTTCCCGCGGCGCGGGGCTTGCTCGACCTCCAGGACGCGGCGCACGAAGATGAGCACGACGCGCTCGGGGGACGTGGCGAGCCCGTAGCGCGTGACGCCTTGGGGGGCGACGTGATCGCGGACGTAGCCTTCGAAGCCCTGGACCACGCCGGCGGTGGCGGGGCCGTCGACCACGACGGGGACGGCGAGGCCGTCGCGGACGCCTTCGGCGCGGAGGCGGCGTCGCACGTCCACGCCCGCGCCGGCGTCGAGGAGGCCCTGGGCCGCGCGGTCCAACTCTGCGTCGTGGTTGGGGATGGGGGCGTGGGCGGCGACGAAGGAGGCGGCGACCGTGGCTCGCCACCGGCCCCGCAGGGACGTGGTCCCGCCCAGGGAGGATGCGCCCAGCAGGGCGACGGACGAGGCGGCCAAGGCGGCGATCATGGCTGGGCGGGTGGGGCGCACGCCGCAAGGGTTTCCTCCTGGCGGGCTGGGGTCAAAAAAAGATCGCCCGGGCGCCTGGGTGGCTCCTCGCGCGGGCGGCCCCGGAAGATGGATGAATGTCGGTCGGTCGCCCGCGTCAGTGAGGGCGTTGAAGGCACCTGGGGGGGAGACGTTGTCCTTGGATTGCACTCTCCAGGTGCCTAGTTGTTTGTCCGGTCGCTTGGCGATCGGCGTTGGGGGAATAGCCTCCGATGGGGTGATGTTGACAGCACGCGGTGACGGCGAGCGCGCCCACGGGGCCGAGGACGATGAAGTCGGCCCGCGGGGCACGCCGGCGGATCGCGAGGAGCGGGTGAGGCATGATCTTCGGTAAGGGCAGGACCGAGAAGAAGCGCAGGGACGACGCGTCGCGCCAGGCGTTTCGGGACGAGGCGCTGCCGCACATGGAGGCTCTGTACGGGGCCGCCCTCTACATGACGCGCAACCCGGGTGACGCCGAGGACCTGGTCCAAGAGACCTTCATGAAGGCGTACCGGTTCTGGGACCACTACAAGCCGGGCACGAACTGCAAGGCGTGGCTGTTCCGCATCCAGACCAACACCTTCATCAACCGGAACCGGCGCAAGAAGCACCTGCACGTGGACGTGGACGACGTGCCCTTGGGAGCGTCCGAGAGCCCGGCGTACGAGCGTTCGAGCTTCTATCAGAGCCCCGAGGAGAGCTATCTCCAGCAGGTCTTGCCCGAGCACATCCGAGAGGCGATCGAGTCCTTGCCGGAGAACTTCCGCATCCCCGTGATCCTCGCCGACCTCCAGGACTTCTCCTACAAGGAGATCGCGGAGATCATGGAGTGCCCCGTGGGCACGGTGATGTCGCGCCTGTTCCGCGGTCGCAAGAGGCTGCAGGAGCTGCTCTTCGACCGCGCGGTGGAGCAGGGTATCATCGAGCGGTCCCAGGCGACGGACGCCGATGGGGCCATCTCGTTGGAGGCGTACCGCGCCAACAAGAAGGCCAGTGCGGGCTGATGCTCGCTGGCGTGCGCTCCCGGTGGTCGCCGGGGGTGCCTCTCATCCCCCCCAACCCCCTGACCCGTCATGAACTGCACCGACGTCCGAAACGCCATCTACGTCTACCTGGACGGCGAGTTCGCGGCCCCTGAGGAGGCCGAGTTCCGGGCTCACCTGGAGGCTTGCCCGTCGTGCCGCGCCTTGGCGGGGCAGGAGCGGTCCTTCTTGCGCGACCTTCGGGGTGCGCTGGAGGTGCCCCAGGCGCCCGAGGGGCTCCGCGAGCGGGTGGAGCAGGCGCTGGATGTGACGCCGGCGCCTTGGTTGTTGGCCGAGATGCGGGAGCTGGAGCCTCAGCGTGGGCGGTGGCGCTGGGTGGTGCCCATGGCGGTGGCGGCGGCGGCGGCGGCCGTGTTGGTGTTCGCCATGAGCTCCGCTGGGCAGGATCGGGCGCCGGTGGTGCAGGAGGCCATCGCGGCCCACCAGAACGCCTTGCCCATGGAGGTCCGGGGTTCGGCCGAGCGCGTGCGCAGCTTCCTTCAGGACAACGTGCCCTTCGCGGTGAAGATCCCCTTTGAGGGGGTGGAGGGTGTGAACCTGGTGGGCGCGCGGCTCACTCAGTACCGCGGCAAGTCGGCTGTCCTGTTCAACTTCGACGCGCACGGGCGGCGGGTGAGCGTGCTGCAGGTGGCGGACGGGGCGGACGGCGCGGAGCAGTCCGGCTCTGGCGCGCCCGTGGTGCAGGACCGCGCGGGGTATCGCGTGATCACCTATCGGGATCGCGGGCTCACGAACTCGGTCGTGGGGGACGTGGGGCGCGACGAGATCCGGCGCCTGGTGCCAGCGGCCTACCACCCGTAGCCGTCTCTCGACACGCGGCCACCGCGCGCGGGCACGGGGGGAGATCCCGGCGAACCACGGCAACACTGGGCTCGCCAACGGGACGGGCGACGGGCGTGGATGGGCGGCCTGCCATGAGCTGGAGGGCGCGGAGGAGGGCGACGCTGGGGTCCCGCCCCCTGCCCATCGAGCCCGGCAAGACCCACATGCTCACGCGCCGCTGCGCGGGAGGCCGAGGCCCAGGTCGCCGAGGCCATGGCTGAGTCCGGGCGCAACTTCGTGGGGGCCAAGGCCATTCGGAGACAGAGCCCCAACGTCAC
>CAYZID010000169.1:0-12870 GCA_964478315.1 uncultured Myxococcales bacterium
CTGGCCCTTTCTTTGCCTATCCAAAACCGCCTTCTCTTTCATGTTGTATCCACCACTCTTGTTCACCGCTGGCGCGTCCGACGGAGGGGGGAGGGGGAGGCTGGGGGATCAGGCGCCCATCTGGACGCCGCCCACGGTGAGCCCGTCGATGCGGATGGTGGGCAGGCCCACGCCCACGGGGACGCTCTGGCCGTCCTTGCCGCAGGTCCCCACGCCGTGGTCGAGGGCCAGGTCGTGCCCCACGGCGCTCACGCGCGTGAGGACGTCGGGGCCGTTGCCGATGAACGTGGCGCCCTTGACCGGCGCCGTCACCTTGCCGTCCTCGATGAGGTAGGCCTCGGAGCCGGTGAACGTGAACTTGCCGCTGGTGATGTCCACCTGGCCGCCGCCGAAGGCCACGGCGTAGATCCCGCGCTTGACGCCTCGGAGGATCTCCTCGGGGTCGGACTCGCCGGCCAGCATGAAGGTGTTGGTCATGCGCGGCATGGGGACGTGGGCGTAGGACTGGCGGCGGCCGTTGCCCGTGGGCTCCACGCCCATGAGGCGGGCGTTGAGGCGGTCCTGCATGTAGCCCACCAGCTTGCCGCCTTCGATGAGCACGTTGCGCCGCGTGGGCGTGCCCTCGTCGTCCACGTTGAGGCTGCCGCGACGCCCCGGGATGGTCCCGTCATCGACCACGGTGACCAGGGGGCTGGCGACCTGCTGGCCCATGAGGCCCGCGAAGGCGCTGGTGCCCTTGCGGTTGAAGTCGCCCTCCAGGCCGTGGCCGATGGCCTCGTGCAGCAGGATGCCCGGCCAGCCAGGGCCCAGGACCACGTCCATGACGCCTGCGGGCGAGTCCACCGCCTCCAGGTTGCGCACGGCGCGCCCAGCGGCCTCGGTGACGTAGGTCTCCCAGCGGTCGTCCTCCAGGAAGAAGGCGAAGCCGCCCCGGCCGCCGCCGCCCGAGCTGCCGACCTGGCGGTTGGTGCCGTCCACGGCGATGCACGTGACGTTGAGGCGAGACAGGGGCCGTTCATCCACGGTGACGCGGCCATCGGCGCCCACGATGACGACGGTGCGGAGCTGGCTGGTGATGCTCGCCATGACCGTCTTGATGCGGGGGTCGAAGGCGCGGGCCATGACGTCGATGCGGTTGAGGAGGTCCAGCTTGACGTCCAGGGGCCGGGCGACCGTGGGGTCGGTGAGCGGGTAGAGGTCGTGGGGGCGGGGGGAGGTGGCCAGGGCGACGGACCGACGTTTGGCCGTGGGATCTTGGGCGATGGCGCGGGCCGTGCGCGCGGCCTCCAGGAGCCGCTCGGGGGCGATGTCGTCCGAGTGGGCGTAGCCGGTGCGGTCCTCGGACACGGCGCGGACCCCGGCGCCCTGGCCCACCGAGCGGGCGGCGCGCTTGACCATCCCCTCCTCCAGGGACAAGGCCTCGCTCTCCACGTGCTCCAGGTAGAGGTCGGCGTCGTCCACCCCGCGGGCGAGGAGCTCGCCAAGGGCCTTGTCCAGCGCGGGCACGTCCACGCCGAAGCGCGCGAGCGTCGTGCTGGTGGAGTCGGTGGTGGGGTCGTTGGTGCTCATGGACGTGGCCTCCCGCTGCTGCTCGCCCCCGCGCCGCCGGAACACCCCGGCCGCGCGCCGTCGTGGGCGCGCGGGGAAGATAGTCCACTCGCCCCCGAAAGCCCAAACCCGCGCGGGCCGGGCGCGGGGTGGGGGCGGCCTTCGAGCGGAATCGGCTTCCGCACCCGCATCCTAGTTCCCATCCCGAAAAGGCGGACCGAGCCACGGCGAGTCGATGTGCGTGCCAGGTGCGTTCACGCAACCCGCCGGAGTAGCAGCGCTACTTCAAGTGGTTGCGGGGACGCGCATGGTGTGTGCAGCGGCCGTCGCGGCGACGGGAGGCTTTTCAGGATGGGAACTCGATATTCCAGGTCGCCCCGGCGCCCATCCTTCCGCGGATGCACGTAGAGCCACCCACAACACCCGCCCCTACGCATGCGATCAAGAGCATACAAGCCTCGTCAGCCCCCACGACAACCAAGCCGCCGGCGCGAGCGAACCTCGAACACAGACGCACATCCACTCGTCGAGGCACCTTCCATGCGTATCCCCTTGGTCGACGGCAACAACTCACGCCAGTACGAGGGGGGCTTCTTCCTACTCCGACTTTGCGACCGCCCTGACTCTCGGTCGGACTTGTGTGGACTCATGCTCCTTGTGGCTGTCTTCCGTTACTCTAGGACGAGCAAATGCGGTGCCGGGGGCTTACTATGCGCGCGAAGCGTCGCGCCGTCAGACCGAAAAACGGAGCCATGACTGGATAGGTGCAGCGGCGGCAGCACCAGGAGGGCCTGCACCACGCGGCCGTCGTGGACGAAAACGAGCAGCGGCCCGCGATCCATCAGCCGTCCGGTCCGGTCCCCGAAGAGCGTGGAGTGCGTGGCGCTGCGGATGTCCTCCATGCGCGCGCCCTCGGGGAAGTAATGGACCCGGTCCCAGGCGAAGGACGTGATATCGGCCAGCTTCCACGTGGCGCCCTGCGGCCCGGCGTTGGACAGCTTGCGCATCGCCTCGATCAGGGGCGAGTGGCTCTGCACCTGGATTTCCGTTCGACTGCCGCCGTCAGTACGCATGCACTTCCACCCCACGATGAGCCCGACCAGCCCAAAGGCTATCAAGAGCGCTCGCCCGGTCCGGCAAATCAAGTACTCCCACTCCACTTGGGCGGCTTCGTTCCGCCGCCAGCGGGCGCGTCGTCGGCGGTGCCGGTGTTGCCCAGCGTCTCCTGGTTGCTGAAAACCAGGTCGCCATTGCGGTTGATGATCATAGCCTTGCCGTCGTCGATCGCCTTGCCGATGATGTCCTGGATCTCTTTCAGCGAGGCCTTGGGGTTCTCCGCCGCGATCCGTCTGCCAAGCTCGTTGTTGTACAGATCCATGGCCTCCCGGTCGGCCGGGTTGCCGGGCACGCCCTCGTGCGCCGTGGCGAAGGCCTTCGCAAAGTCGCCGCCTATCCGCCGGCTGAGCAGCACGTTCCAGTAGATGTGGCGAAACGCGTCCTGGTGCCCGTCCTCGGCCCCTTTGCCCTTGTAACGCGCCCCGGATACGCCGTACGCGTCGTCGCGAGACTTCTTGAACTCGTAGAGCCCCACCAGGCCCCGGCGGAGCTGCAGTTCGTCCAGCAGGTCGGCCTCCGTCTTGGTCATGTTGACGGGATCGGTCAGCCACCCGACCAGCGCGGGCTTCCACGTGGTCATGGTGTCTTCCCTGACCTGGTACTTCTTGAGGATCTCGTCGGCCGTCTGGCTGGGCGTGCCCTTCGCCGCCGGCTTGACCTTGGCCGTCGTCGAGCCGCCGGATGACGAGCTTGACGAGCCGACCTTGAGTTGCACGGCGCCGTGCCCCTCCGGCCTTAGCAATGCCTGCCCCGCCTCGATTCCCATGCCACGAAGCCGCAGGTGAAGCTGCTGGTGACCGGGCGCCGACGACGCTTTGGCGGTGCCCGATACCCCCCCCCCTGCTCAAATTTTTCAACGTGCTCAACGTCCATCCAAACCTCCCAGCAGGCCATAACGTACTCAACGACCAGCGGTGCCGTCAACCCAAGTCTCTCACTTCTGGCTTCGATCCATGAGCACGGACCTCGGGCCGGGCTGTTGCTTGAGCTGAGAGCCGAGGGGCCCCGGGAGGTTGAGAGCCGTCAGCCATGAGGGTTCTGACGACACGGTGCGGGCGAGTGGGCACCAGAAGCGAGGGCGGGGCGGCGGCCGTTTGGGTGACCCGGGGTAAGCATCCGGCCTGGCCCCTATCGAAGGATTCTGGGGACGTGCGCTGACGGAAGGCGGGTGCTAAGCGGTTTCTGGGGGGCCCGGAGGCGATTGCCAGTTCTGGGGCAGGAGTCGGGCTAGGTCGCTCACCTTGGTGTCGGCGATCTTGGGCAGGACGTCGGTGAGGTAGTCGACCGGGTTGATGCCGTTGAGGCGGCAGGTGGCCACGATGCTCATGTTGATGGCGTAGCGCTGGCCGCTGTCGTCGTGGGCGACGAACAAGGAGTTCTTGCGACCCAGGGCGATGCGGCGCAGGAGACGCTCGGCGTGGTTGTTGTCCGGAGGCACCGAGGGGTCGTCCAAGAACACGACCAGGCGCTCCCATTGGTTGTCCATGTACGAGACGGCCTTGCCGAACGTGCTCTTGGGCCGGGCACGCCCCTTCTGCTCTTGGAGCCAGGCGTGGATCTCATCCATGACCAGCTTGCTCCGCTCTTGGCGCATGGTCAGGTGATTCGCGGTTCCCCGCACACCCGTGTCCCGCGCCTCGGCCTCCACCGCGTACACCTCCGCACCCGCTTTCGCAGCCGCTTCCGCAGCCGCTTCCGCAGCCGCTTCCGCAGCCGCTTCCGCTTCCGGTCCGGCGTTCGCGCTCGACAGGCGCGGCCTTCCCTTGCACGCTGCGGGCCCAACCCCGCCGCCCATGGAGGTGCGTCCGGATGCCCGCCCCGCCCATCGAGGTCACCGTCAGCAGCCGCAACCCCCACAAGCTCGCCGAGCTGCGCGCCCTCCTGGAGCCCTACGGCTACCGCCTCTCCAGCGCCGCCGAGCGCGGCGTGCCCGAGGTCGTCGAGGACGGCGAGACCTTCGTGGACAACGCGCTGCTCAAGGCGCGCGCCGCCTTTCAGGTCACCGGCGGCGTCTGTCTGGCCGACGACACGGGGCTCCTCGTGGACGCCCTCGACGGCGCCCCAGGGGTCCGCAGCGCGCGCTTTGCCGGCCCCCACGCCACCTACGCGGACAATAACCGCCTGCTGCTCGAACGCCTGGAAGGGGTCCCGGATGAACGGCGCGGCGCCGCCTTCGTCACCTCCATCGTGGTCCTCGTCCCCCAGCCGCTCGCTTCGCGCCTGGGCGCGGAGCCCGGCGGCGTCTCGCCCCTCGAACGCGTGGACCTACCCGCTGGGGCCGTGGGGTTCGTGGCCGAGGGGCGCGTGGCCGGCCGCATCCTCCGGGCGCCGCGGGGCGAGGAAGGCTTTGGCTACGACCCCCTGTTCCTCCACCCGCCCACGGACCTCACCTTCGCCGAGCTGCCGGCTGATCAGAAGAACGCCCTCAGCCACCGCGCCAGGGCGTTTCAGGCCCTGGCGCGGCTCCTCCAGGCGCTCAGCGAGGGTGGAACTTGAAGGGCCACCGCACCTGACACACGCCGCCCTGGGGGGGCTTGAACCGCAGCTTGGCGACGTTCTTCAAGAGGCACTTGTGCACGGCGGCGTCCTTGAGAGACGAGCTCGCCACCCGAGGGGCCCCCCGGAGCTTGCCGTCGAGCCCGATCGTGAAGCTCACCACCACGCGCCCGGCGAGGTCGCGCTTGAGCCTCAGCTCGCGCTCGTAGCAGAAGCGGAAGGCGGCCTTGCGCTTGCGCATGTTCGCCGCGATGTCGCGCTTGTCGCAGAAGCCCGCAGGGGGCGGGGCGGCGGGCTTGGGCTTGTCCCCCTTGACCACCCGCGAGTTCACCCGCACGCGCGGCGGAGCCAGGTCCGAGAAGGCCACCGCCACGCCCACGGGGCAGCCCTCGGGGAGCCGGCGGTTCGCCATGTAGCCCTTGCCTCCGCACTCGGTCTCGGGCCAGTAGGGCGTCGGGTCCTCGATGGTGCTCTTGGCCCGGTGCTCCTGGAAGACGTGCGCCACGCGCAGTACGTCCGCCGCGAGGGCGTCCTTCCCGGCCACCACGTGGAGCAGTGGCCCCGCTCCACTCACCTTCTGGAGGTACTGGAGCCCCGCGTCCACGATCTTCAGGGTCGCGTCGTCCAGGCCGCGCCCCATCCCACCCGGGATGGGGATTCGAAGGCGCGTCACCGTGCGCCCCACGTAGCCCACGCTCACCTCCTCGGGCAGCTTGGCCTTGGGGTCCCCCTTGGGCGCGAGCACCTTACCGTCCACCTTTCGGGGCGTCGCCGGACGCCACAGATCCACGTGATCGCGCGTGACCACGGCCATGAGGGGGCGCTCGTACACGACACCCAACTCGTCCCGCAGCGCGTCGTCGAGAGAGCCCGTCAGCAGCGCGAGCGTCCGCCCGTGGGCCGCCGTCTTGGCGAACCGGAAGTTCCCGTAGCCGCGCGCCTTGAGGGCCTTGAGGCTTGCCACCACCGCGCTCGCGGGCGCCAAGGCGTCCACCACGATCTCGGCCATCTTCCCACGCGCGTCCCCCTTGGCGGGAGGAGGCTGGAGCTTGGGCGCCAGCGCGTCCGCAGCGCGCGTCAAGCCCACGGCCGCACTCATCAGGGCCTCCACCGCCCCCGTCTCCTTGTCGGGCTTCGCCTCACCCAGGTCTTCCAGGCTCATCACCGACAGGCCCCCGGCCGGGTAGGACGAGCGGGCGGTGAGGGAGACGATCCCTTCGTCCCCCACGGACACGACCGGCCACAGCCCCGCGCGGATGTCCTTGGGGCCCACGAACCACACGGCGAGAGGCAGCGCACGATCCGTCAGGCCGCCGAAGCCCAGGCCGGTCATCACCGCCGGCAGCTTGGCGTCCGCCGGGCGGTCTCCCGATTCGGGCAAGGACTCCGCGATGGCGGGCACGGGCAGGGCCACCGGAGCCGCCAGCGCAGCCTCCAGCGCCTTGGCGCGCTTCACCACCGCGGGCGTGAGCGGCGTCCCCTCGGGGCGGGGTGCCTGGGTCAGCTCACGGGCCAGGTTCAACGTCGCGATGGCGAGGAAGTTGGCGCCCCAAAAGGCCACCCGCTCGGTTCCCTGGGGGATCCCCACGTCCTTGGCACACGCCGCGAGCCGCTCGATGACCCCCTCGGCGGTGGTGGGGGCCTTGTCCCACGTCACCGCCCCCTGGCAGATGATCCCCCCTTTGTTCTTCTTGGCGATGAGGAAGCGGCCGACCATGTCCGGGGTCACATGGTGGGCGTCGGCGCACGTGGGGCACAGGAGCCGCCCGGCCGTGCGAGCGAAGGTGATGAAGCGCACGTCGGGGGCCTCGCTCCGGATCGCCTTGACCGCTCGCTCCAGCCGCTCCAGCCACGCTGCGCGCAGGGCCATTCCTTCGGGCGTGGTGCCTTTGGCCAGTGTCCACGCGGCGTCCAGGTCGAAGGTCACGTCTTTGACGTCGGCGTTGGACGCGAGGAGCGCGCGGATCGCCAACCCCAGGCGCCCCAGGTCCAGCCCCTTGAGGTCAGGTTTCGCCTGAGGCTTGGCGCCCCGGACCGCCTCCTCGGCCTTCGTCACCGCCTGGAGGGCCTGCCGAAGCTGCCGCGCCTGGGCTCCGTCGCCGCCCAGCGCCCGCGCCGTAGGCCCCGTGAGGAGCGCCGCGGACGAGCCCGTCGCCAGGAGGCGCAGCTCGGCCGACCAGGCGCGGGCCGCCACGGCGTCCGGGGCCGCGGGGTGCTTGTCCGCCCACGCCACGAGCGCGTCCGCCGTGTCCACCGCCTTCTGGATCGTCTTGGGGCTGCCGAGATCCGCCGCCGCCGCCTTCTTCGCGTCCTCCACCGGGGACGGCGGGGGCGTGGGGGCCGCGTCGGCGGCCTTGGCCGTCGCGGCGTCCGGCGCCGCCCTGCCTACGTCCTTGGCCTGGCTCGCCTTGGCCGGCGCCGGGGCCTTGGGCTCGGGTTGCTGCTTGTTGCAGCCGCCCAGCAGGGCGAGCGACGCGACGGCCACGACGGTGGCCGGGACGGCGAGCAGAGCGAGGGCCGTGGTGGGTCGTGTGCGCATGGTTACCTCGTGTCTTGGGAGGGGCGATTGGGCGGGGCGGCGAGGCTCAACAGCAGCTTGGGCCGGTCGAGCCCCAGGGCGCGCGCCGGCCGGGGGCGGCCGTCTCGCCCGAGCGGCCGCCGAACCAGGCGCGCATCATCCCCTTCACCCGCCCAAAAGTATAGATCCCCAAACGCCCCTCGCGGCCCGGGCGTGCCCGCGCCCTGGAAGGCGGCCACCGCGGATGCTCCCAAACGCGCGGCCAGGCCCTCCAGCGCCGCCGTCCCCACCCCCTGCCCGCACGCGATCAGCAGATCGCCCGCTTCGTCGCTGGCGATGACGACGGACCGTCCCGCCCCCGCACGCGCCTCGCCCGCCTCGGCCGCCGGTCTCGCCTCGGTCTCCAGGCCCTCGACGAACGGCCCCTGGACGACGACCTCCGCGTTTACGGGTGGTTGCCCTACGCCCGGACGCCCGCCTTGGATCCAGAGCGCCTCGCGCGCGGGGTCCGGCGGCGCCCCTGACACCCGGCCCTTCACGCGCAAGGTGGCCGGCGCGCCGAGGTCGATGGATGCCAGGAGGCGCCGGGAATCCAGCCCACCGAGGGGGCCTCCGCGCCCACCGTCTCCTCTCCCCTCATCTCCCCCCGCGGGCGAGGCGGCGGGCACCACGCGCGCCCGCACGGCGCTCGCGAGCACCCGGAGCAGGATCACGTGCCGCGGGTCGCCCTGGGCCGCGCCGCCCGACGCGTCCTCCGGCGGTTCTCCCGGGGCGAGGGTCGCCCAGACGACGGGCGCCGATGCCCTGGCCCCCCGGGCCTCGAGTCCATCCGGGGTGCGCCACGGGCTCAGGCGGAGCCCGCGCAGCGCCACGCGCGCCCTCTCCACGGCGTCATGCCTCGCGCCCGCCGCCGCGTCCGGCGGTGGGGAGGCGTCCCCGGGAGGCCTCGGGCGGGAGGGCTGGCTGGGCTGGCCGGAGAGCGCCCTTGCGGATCTGGCTGGGCCGGCTGCTGCCTCGGCCTCTCGGGCGCGGGTGGGCGAGGAGGCCGGACGCGCGGGCGCGCCCAGGGCGAGCCCCAGGAGTACGCCCGCCCACGCCGCGCCCACGAGGGCGACCGCCGCGCGGACGTTCAGGGGGCGTGGAGGGGAGGGCGGTTCACTCACGCGGCGAGCTTGCCACGGGTGGGGGGAGAGGGGACAGGGCGGCGCCCCTTCCGCTTCCGGGCCCGCTTCCGCCGCCGCTTCCGCCACCGCTTCCGCCACCGCTTCCGCCACCGCGCCCGCTCCCGGTTCCGCCACCGCTCCCGCTCCCGGTTCCGCCACCGCTTCCGAGCCCGGTTCCGCCACCGCGCCCGCTCCCGCTTCCGCTTCCGCTTCCGCCGCCGCTTCCGCCACCGCTTCCGCCGCCGCTTCCGCCACCGCTTCCGCCACCGCTTCCGCCACCGATTCCGCCACCGCTTCCGCCACCGATGCCGCCACCGATTCCGCCACCGATTCCGCTCCCGCTTCCGCTCCCGATTCCGCGCCTTCGCTGTCGTTTCTGCCCGTCAGCGGTTGCACACCCCGAGCGTTCTTCGTTCCATCGCCGTCGCGGGGATGCGTTTCTGGGTCATACTCCCCCAGCCGACGCGCGCGGCTCGGAGCCACCCCGGCCGGGAGGCGCGACGGCCACACGTCCACAGGGCCACACGAGGAGGCGGCCATGACCCCCCAGCACTTCACCGACCTCGATCACGAGCTCGCCGTGGGGAGCGCCCCCACGAGCGCCGAGGAGATCGAGGGTCTCGCCGCGGCGGGCGTCCGTGCCGTGGTGAACCTCCAGTCCGACGCCGATCTTCGCGCACGAGGCCTCCACTGGCCCACCCTGTGGCAGCTCTACACGCGAGCCGGGATCGAGGTGACGCGCGTGCCCATCGTGGACTTCGACCGCAAGGACCTCGGTCGGCGCCTGGACGACGCCGTGGCCGCCGTCCAGGCCCACCTCGAGGCCGGCCGCAAGGTCTACGTGCACTGCTCGGCGGGGCTCAACCGCTCGCCGACGACCGTCATCGCGACCCTCGTGGTGCGGCAGGGCTGGGACCTCCGGCGGGCCACGCGCTGGCTCACGGAGCGCCACGAGGCGGCCCCTTACCCCCGGGTCTTGGAGGCGTGGGCCAAGCGGCACGGCTACCCCATGGGCTGAGCATTCGTTGTCCGCGAGGGGGCCCTTTGCTACAAGCGTGCTCTGGGCTTGCCCCGGCGCGGATCGCGGCCACGGACGCGGGCCCGTGGACGCGCCACCCCGGAATCGGCGACGACCCGCGTTTCGAGGGTCGTCGCCCGCTGCCACATCGTTCATCACGGCGTCTCGCTCGTGCCCACCCGCGCCGGGCGGTGACCACGCTTCGCCGGCTACCTTTCCTGGGGGCGCGCCATGGCAAGACAATTCGACACGCTCGTCATCGGCAGCGGGGCCGCCGGCCTCATGTACGCCCTGCGGATGGCCGAGTCGGGCTCCGTCGCTGTGGTCACCAAGCGCGTGCGCACCGAGTCCAACACCGAGTACGCCCAGGGTGGCATCGCCGCCGTCATGGACGCCGAGGACACGCCCGACGCGCACATCCAGGACACCATCGTCGCGGGGGATGGGCTCAACAACCGCGAGGTCGTGGAGATCTGCGTCACCGAGGGTCCCGCCCGTGTCCGCGAGCTCATCGAGCTGGGCGTGGGCTTCACCCACGAGGACGGCGCGCTCCACCTCACGCGCGAGGGCGGGCACTCCGCCCGGCGCGTGGTCCACGCCCGGGACATGACCGGCGCCGAGGTCCAGCGCGCCCTCGTGGAGGCCGCCAGCCGGCACCCGAACATCCAGTTCTTCGAGCGCCACCACGCCGTGGACCTCATCAGCAAACACCGCCTGGGGCTGCCCGGGCCGGATCGGTGCCTGGGCGCCTACGTCTTGGATGTGGCGGCCAACCAGATCCACACCTTCCAAGCCAAGGTCGTCATGCTGGCCACCGGAGGCGCGGGCAAGGTCTACCGCTACACGTCCAACCCGGACATCGCGACCGGTGACGGCATCGCCATGGCGTGGCGCGTGGGCGTGCCCATCGTGAACATGGAGTTCTTCCAGTTCCACCCCACGTCCCTGTACCACCCGGACGCCCGCAACTTTCTCATCACCGAGGCGGCGCGGGGGGAGGGCGGTGTCCTGCGGACGCTCGACGGCGAGGCGTTCATGGGCCGCTACCACGAGCTCGCCGATCTGGCCCCCCGCGACGTCGTCGCGCGGGCCATCGACGCCGAGCTCAAGCGCCTGGGGCACACCCACGTCCTGCTGGACATGACCCACCTGCCCGGCGATGAGCTCATGACGCGCTTCCCGGGCATCCACGCCAAGCTCTCCGAGCTAGGCATCGACATGCGCCGCGATCCCATCCCCGTGGTCCCCGCCGCCCACTACTGTTGCGGTGGGGCCCAGTGCGACATCTGGGGCCGCACGAGCCTGCCGGGCCTCCTGGTGGCCGGCGAGACCTCCCACACGGGCCTCCACGGCGCAAACCGCTTGGCGTCCAACTCCATCCTCGAGGCGCTCGTGTTCGCCGACCGCGCCGCGCGGGTGTCCCGGGAGATCCAGCAGGGCGCCGAGGACCCCCTCTACGTCGAGGTCCCCGACTGGCGCGTGGGCTTCGCCACCAACCCCGACGAGAAGGTCCTCATCACCCACGCCTGGGACGAGCTCCGCCGCGTCATGTGGAACTACGTGGGCATCGTGCGCTCCAACAAGCGCCTGCTCCGCGCCCAGCGGCGCGTCTACCTGCTGCGCCAGGAGATCAAGGACGACTACTGGAGCTTCGTCCTCACCCCGGACCTCATCGAGCTGCGAAACCTCGCGACCGTGGCCTGGCTGGTCATCGAGTCCGCCATGGCGCGGCGCGAGAGCCGCGGGCTGCACTACACCGTGGACTACCCCAACCGCGACGACGAGCACTGGCTGCGCGACACGGTGCTCGTCAAGGGACGCCGGAGCTGAGCCCGAGGTCCCTGCCCTGGGGCTTGTGCGCCCTCGCCCTGTCGGCCCAGGCGGCGCACCCGCCCCGCTCGGCGTGGGCCCAGAGCCCCGTCCCGGAGCACGCCCTTCCCGCGGCCACGGGCCGCCTTGGACGGGACAGCCCCGCCCCCCGCGTCTTGGGACCCGACGCCGCACCCGTCGCCGAGGCCTTGGCCAACACCCTGGCGCGGGTGCTGGGAGCCCGGGTCGTGGACGTCTTCGTGGAGCCGCGCCGTGTGCGCGTGAGCCTCCAGGGGGGCGGTTGGGACGGCGACGCCGTCCTCGTGGACCGATCGGGTCCCGCCTCCCCGCCCGGGGGCGAGACGGGAGCGCCTCCCATCGCCACGCGGCACGGGCTCCTCACTCTCCCAGGACGCCGCCGCCCGCCCCCGGCGCTCCAGGCCGCGCTCGACGCGGTCTCGCCCCCGCTCCCGTGGGGGCCGCGCGCGCCTGGCGGGGCGCACCGCTCGGACCGCCCTCCGAGGCCGACCGGCTCGGCCCAGGACGACGCGGCTTCCAAGGAGGTGGCCCCTCGCGTGGCGTCCATCCTGGCCCGCCGGGGCTTGAGACAGCCTCGGTCCTCCGCCCCCTCACCGCGCGCGCCGCCGGCGTCGCGCGCCCTCGTCGAGGCCGCACGCGCCCAAGGCGGGGTCTGCGATGCCCGCTGCGTGGCGCGGGTGGCGTGCCGCCGCCTTGGAGGCGCTGGGCTCGCCTGCCCCCTGCTGGAGGAAGGCCCCGTGGCGCTCGTCCAGGCGTTCACGAGCCTCGTGGCGCTTTTCCCCTTGGACCCCAAGGCGTGGGTGCTGCGCGGGCGCGCCTGGGCCGCCGCGGGGCGGCCGGACGAGGCGCTGGCCGACCTGGCGGTGGCCACCTCCCTGGATGTCCGGGACGCGGACGCCCTGGAACACTGGCGCGCCTGGGCGCACGGGCGCGTGGTCGTGCCGCCGGACGCCACGGCGGCCGCGCTCGGCGAGCCGCCGCCGCTGCCCCCGGCCCCCGCCGGGACGCGCGCCCCCCGCGAAGGGATCCTCACCCCCCCAGCCGGGCTCCTGGAGGTGGAGACGCCGGGCTGCTCGTTGGCCCCACCTCGGCTCACGCGGTGGGGGTGGGGGTTCTGGGGCCTGTGCGCACGGCAGCCCGCGCGGATCTGGGTGACCCCCGCG
>CAYZID010000170.1:0-2335 GCA_964478315.1 uncultured Myxococcales bacterium
CCTGGAGGCCGTGGGCCTCGCCCGGGGCCAGACCCGCGACGGGCGCGTGTGGGTCGCCGACGGGAGCGGGCGGCCCACGGCCGCGCCCTACAACCCCGGCCGCTATCGCCTGCGGACCTGGGACGGCTGGACCTATCGGCTCGTGGAGGGCGGGCCGAACGGCGGGCCGGGCGGCGTGGAGCGGGTCACGGACCCCACGGGCCGCGTGGTCTTCGACGCGGCGGGGGGGCAGGGCGGCGGGAGCTTGGGCGACTGGACGCTCTCGGCGCCCGCCGGCGCGCCGGGCGTGGAGCGGGTCTCGGCCAGGGACGACCCGCGCCGCGCCGTGCGCTACCGATATGACGCGCGCGGCCGGCTCGCCGAGGTCGCGGACGCCGCGGGCGTGCGCTGGGCCCTGGAGTACGACGACGGGCCCGTGGCCGCCGTGAACCGCGCCGCCCTCACGGCCATCCGAGACGGTGACGGGCGGGCGGTGCTGCGCGTTCGGTGGGAGCTCGGGGGCGCGCGCCAGGACACCGCCCGAGTGGAGGCCGTCTGCTGGCGGGAGCCGGACGCGGCCCTGCGCGCGGACCGAGAGATCTGCGCGCCCTTCGAGTACGACGGCGCCGGCCAGGTGCGCGTGCCCTTGGGGCCCGGCGTAGAGGTTCGCCTGGACGCCCGCTTGGGCGCCTGGGGAGCGACCTTGGAGGTGGGGGCCGCCGGCCGCGGGGCGGGCGACGACGCCTGGGGAGCCGGGGCGTGGGCCGCGCGCTGGGCCTGGCCCGAAGACACGCTCACGCCGGGGGATGTGTGCGCCGCCCAGGCGCCCGGGGGGAAGGAGGCCGTGCGTTGGGCCGTGGGGCCTTGGCCGGCCGACGCGCCGTCGCCGCTCGGGTGCTTGTTCCCCGCGGCGGGGCGGGTGTGGGAGAGGGCTGAGGGGGCGCCCGAGCGCGCGCCGGAGGTGGGCCGATGAGGTGGGGCACGAGGACGCGGTTCGCTGGCCCGTGGCTGTTCGCGCTGGGGTTGGCCTCGGTGCTCGGGCTCGGGGGCCGGGCCGCGGCGGCGCCGGGGGTGCCCGCCAACGGGGACTTCTCCCAGGGCCTCGCGGGCTGGCTGGCGGGCGAGAGCGGCGGCGGGCAGGCGCCGGGCTCGGTCACACTGGCGCCGGGCGGGGACGGCGTGGTCTTGGCGGAGGGGGACTCGTTCCTCGTGACCCTGGAGCAGACCTTCGTGGTGCCGGCGGGGCTCCAGGCCGTGGTCTTCGACCTGGACGCGGCCACGCCCGGCTTCGACACGACCGACGCCTTCGTGCCCGACGCCTTCGAGGTGGCCCTCGTGGATGCCGCGGGGCAGCCCGTCGTCCCCGTCTGGACCGTGGGCGCCGTGACCTTCTACAACCTACCCGAGACGGGGGGGGCCTCGCTGGCGCCGGGCGTCAGCGTGGACGGTGGCACGGTGCTCGTGGACGTCTCCGCCGTGCCCGCGGGGACCTCCGTGACGTTGCGCTTCGCCCTCCTGGGCGCCGACGGGGACACCGGGTCGGGCGTCACGCTGTCGAACGTCCGCACCTACGGCCCCAACGAGCCGCCCGTGGCGGACGCGGGCGCCGACCAGACTCTGGAGTGCACCAGCCCCCAGGGCGCCAGCGCCACGTTGGACGGCAGCGCCAGCGCGGACCCCGACGGGGACCCGCTCACCTTCGTCTGGGCGGACGAGCAGGGCGCTCCGGTCGGCGACCAGGCGACCACCTCGGTGGACGTGCCCATGGGGAGCCACCCCTTTACGGTCACGGTGGACGACCAGCAGGGGGGCACCGACCAGGCGACGACGACGGTGACCGTGGTGGACACGACGCCGCCCGTCGTGGGTCCCTTGGAGCCCGTGCAGATCGTCGCGGACGCCGCCTGCGCGGGGGTGCTGCCCGACCTCACCAGCCCGGGGGAGGGCCTGCCCGTCACCGAGGCGTGTACGGCCTCGGACCAGCTCTCCGTGACCCAGGACCCGCCCGCGGGGACGCCCCTGGCGCTGGGGGCCCAGGGCGAGGCGTCCACGGTGACCGTGACCATCACCGTGACGGACGGCGCTGGGCTGGAGGGGAGCGCTCAGACCACGGTGACCTTGGTGGACAGCGATCCGTCCTGCGCCGTCGTGGACCCGGGCCCGGAGCCTGCGGTCGAGCCGGAGCCCGAGCCGGTCGTGGACCCGGGCCCGGAGCCTGCGGCCGAGCCGGAGCCCGAGCCGGTCGTGGACCCAGGCCCGGAGCCCGCGGTCGAGCAGGAGCCCGAGCCCGTGTTGGACCCGGGCCCGGAGCCCGCGGCCGAGCAGGAGCCCGAGCCCGTGTTGGACCCGGGCCCGG
>CAYZID010000170.1:2435-12854 GCA_964478315.1 uncultured Myxococcales bacterium
TGTTGGACCCGGGCCCGGAGCCCGCGGCCGAGCAGGAGCCCGAGCCCGTGTTGGATCCAGGCCCGGAGCCCGCGGCCGAGCCCATGCCCGAGCTTGAACCCGAGCCCGAGCCCGAGCCCGAGCCCGCGGTCGAGCTCGCGCCCGACGCCGGGCCCGAGCCCGAGCCCGCGGTCGAGCTCGCGCCCGACGCTGGGCCCGAGCCGCCGCCGGTGGAGCCGGGGCCGGCGGACGTGGGCGCGGACACCGGGGGCCCGTCGAGCCCCGGGGGCTGCAACTGCGAGGCGGCCCGCGGCCCGGCGGGCGCGGCGCCCTGGTCGGCCGAGCTGGCCCTCTGGGGGGCGCTCCTCGGTCTGTGGTTCGCGCGGCGCCGACGCTGAGGCGCGTTTGGCATCCGGGAGGTCCGGTGGTATGCACCCGGCTCCCCCATGATGGTTCGGAGTTGCGTGGAGGCGCGCCGGTGGGCGCGTCTTCCCTGGGCGTTCGGGTGTACGCCCGGGTGCGGTCCGTGCCGCCCGGGGGCAACCTTCCAAGCCAAGGAGATTCTCGTGAAAATCGCGGCCATCATCTTCGGTATCCTCGGCGCCATCGGGGCGCTCTTCCTCGGCGCGAGCTGGTACTCGGACCTCAACGGTGAGATGGGGCAGCTCATCGCCGCCCTCAACGAGGCCGCGGGGCAGAGCGGAGGGGAATTCGAGGCGATGAAGTACGCCACCTATGCCCTCTTGGCGGGTGGTGGGCTGGGGCTCATCGCGTCCATCCTCTTCGCCATCAACAAGCTCCCGAAGCTGCCCGTGGGTATCGCGCTCATCGTCTTCGCGGTGCTGCCGCTGGTGTTCACGGGGCAGGCTCTGTTCGGGACGCCCATGGCGCTGGGCGGCATCTTCGCGCTGCTGTCCAAGCCCAAGCAGGGCTGAGGGACAGCCCCCACGGGGCCACCCACCGCTGCCTCGTGGCGCGGAGCTGGCGACGCTCGTGGGCGAGGCTTCCACAACAGGAGGGTTCGGCGTCGAGGGACGACACGATCTTGGACATGGAGGAGGTGCGCCGTGGTTCAGGCCCCCACCGTGGACGTGGACTGTCTCATCATCGGCGCTGGCGGGTGGGACGCGTGAGCTCACCTTGCAGCCAGGTCCACGTCTCCCGGAGGCCGTCCGCGAGGGGCGTCTCCGGCGCGTAGCCCAGCTCGGCCCGCGCGCGGCCGAGGTCGGCGTGCGTGAGCGGCACGTCCCCGGGCGGCATGGGCCGGCGCTCCACGCGGGGCGTTTTCCCCACCGTCCGCCCGATGGCCTCCACGAGCGCGTCCAGCCGCACGACGCGGTCGCCGCCCAGGTTGTAGACGCGGTAGCCCCGCGGGCGGTCCAGGGCCGCCAGGACGCCCGCGACGATGTCGTCGATGTAGGTGTAGTCGCGCCCGCTGGAGCCATCGCCGAAGACGGGGATGGGCTGGTCGTCGGCCACGAGGCGCAGGAACTTGTGGATCGCCATGTCCGGGCGCTGGCGCGGTCCGTAGACCGTGAAGAAGCGCAGGCACGTCACGTGCCCGCCGTGGAGGCGCTGATCGGCCCGCGCCGCCAGCTCCATGGCCGCCTTGCTGGCGGCGTAGGGGCTCATGGGGGCGTCCACGCGGTCGTCCTCCGCGAAGGGGACCTTCTCGTTGCCGCCGTAGACCGATGAGCTGGACGCCAGGACGAAGCGCTCGACGCCCGCGGCGCGGGCCGCCTCCAGGAGCCGCAAGGTGCCCGTGACGTTCACGTCGAAGTAGCGCGGCGCCAAGGCGAGCGAGGGGCGCACGCCGGCCACGGCACCCAGGTGCAGCACGGCGTCGAAGGGCCCCAGGGCGAGCGCTCGCCCCAAGGCGTCCGGGTCGCGGACGTCCCCCTCGACGAGGGGCCACGGGTCACCCTCTCGCGCCCAGGCGAGGGTGCGCTCCTTCACGGGTCGCTCGTAGAGCGTCTCGTCGAAGCTGTCGAGGCCCACGACCTCGTCTCCCCGCGCGCGCAGCGCCACCGCGCACGCGGACCCGATGAACCCCGCCGCTCCCGTGATGAGGACCCGCACCGCTCCCTCCGTGGCCCCTCGACGCGTCCCGCGGCGCCGAGGTTTGGGAACGATACACACTGAGCGCGGCACTGTCCCCGCGAATCCTCGCGGGCGTGGGACCCACAGGAACGCCCGCGAGCAGGAAGGTTGACCGGTGCCCAGCGCCCCCGGCAGGGTGGGAGCGCCCGACAAGGAGTCGCCCATGCCTTTCGCTCGCGCCCGCCTCGCCCCGACACCCTGGCTCATCGCCACCCTCGCCACCCTGGCGCTCGCGCTGGTCGCCTGCGATTCGTCCCCGCAGGCCCCCACGGACGCGGGGCCCGACAGCCAGCTCGACGCGGGGCCCGACAGCCAGCTCGACGCGGGCCTCGACGTTCAGGCAGATCTGGGCGGGGACACCGAGGCGGACGTCGCCGCGGACACGATGGGGGACGCGGGGGCCGACGTGGGCCCCGATGCGAGCGCGGACACTGGCCCCGACGCCCAGGCCTGGACGCAGCCCTTCGACCCCACCGTCTGTGACGCGGCCCCCTACACCTGGCTGCCGCCGGGCGAGTTGGGACAGGTCGTCTCGTTCGAGCCGGCGAACATCGCCGAGCTCACCCGCGAGGGGCTGGACGCGCTGCTCGCGCAAGCGGGCTACACGGGGTTCTCGCCCGTCCCCTACGGCGCCCGGATGTACCTCCTGCGCTACACGACGCAGGACCGCGGCGTGGAGGTCGAGGCCACCGCCGCCGTCGCCGTCCCCATGGGGTACGACCCCGGCAGCGCGCCGCCGCTCGCCATGTGGCTCCACGGGACCAGCGGCTTCATGGATGACTGCGCCCCTTCGCGGAGCCTGGAGGGCGTCGCCGCGGCGGCGCTCCTGGCCTCCCTGGGCTACGTCACGGTGGCGCCGGACTACGTGGGGATGCTGGGCTTCGGAGAGCCCTCGCCGCCAGGGACCATCCACCCCTACCTGGCGGGCGAGTCCGTGGCGCTGTCGAGCTGGGACGCCCTGCGCGCCGCCCGCGCCGCCCTGACCGCCCTGAACGACGGAGGCGAGGCCGCCACCCCGGAGCCCACCGGCGACCCCGGGCGGACGGTCCTGTGGGGAGGCTCCCAGGGCGGCCACGCCGTCTTCTTCGTGGACCGCTACGCGCCCTACTACGCCTCCGAGTTCCACCTCGTGGCCGCCGTGGCCGCCGTGCCCGCCACGGACCTCGTGGGGCTCGCCCAGTGGGGCGTGAACGAGCTGGGGGACACGACCGTGGCCCTGGCCGCCGCCATGACGGCCCTGCGCAAGTGGTACACGGGCGAGGCCGACATGGGGGCGATCCTCACGGACCAGGAGCCGTTGTATCTGGCGACGAACCTCCCCGTGTGGATGTCCACGACCTGCCAGCCCGACGTGGATCCCAGCAGCCTCACCGCCGTGACGGATATCTACACCCAGGCGGCCATCGACGCCTTCTCGTCCGACCCCGACGCCCAGGCCGACCCGGCGCTGGCCCAGTGGGTCTGCTACATGCGCGAGAACAGCGTGGACTACACCAGCGTCCCCCGCGCCAACGACACCCCTTACCTCGCCACCTTCAGCGAGCTGGACGAGCTCGTCATCACCGAGGTGGAGCGCGCGTCCATGAGCCGGCTGTGTGACCAGGGCTACCGCATCCAATACCTGGAGTGCGCGGGCGAGGGCCACACGGGCGGGGCGCGGGCGGCCTTGCAGCACATGAAGGCGTTCGCGGACGCCCGCCTGGCGGGCGAACCCATGGATCCCGCTAACACCTGCGTCATCACGCCCCCGGTGGACTGCGAGGCCACGGCGCCCTGAGGCGATGTGGAGGGCAGGGGAGGGCGGAGCACGTCCCGGGGACCTCGCACCCAGCTCCTCGTCGTGGGCGACGAGGACAACCTCCGGCGCGGGCTGCGCGTGCACCTGGAGCTGGATGGCTTCCGCTTGCGCACGGTCGCCGACCTCGGCGCGGCCCGGGCCGCGCTGGCCGAGCGCCCCGCGGATCTGGTGGTGCTCGACGCCAGCCTCCCCGACGGCGACGGCTTCCAGTTCACAGCCGGGCGGCGCCGGCGCTGGGACGGCGTGGTCGCGAGCGCGGGGGAGGATGCCGACCCGCGCCGGCCAGCGCGCTTCGTGTCCGTGCGGGCGGGGGGGCTACAAGTTCCTGCCCTGAGTCCCGTCACCGGGTCCAGCGCCGGGCCCAGACGAGGTCCGCGCCGTATCATCGGGGGCGCCAGCGGCGTTGCGCCGAGACCGGGCCGTGTGCCACGTTGAACGGGCCGCCGCGGAGGCGCCCCGGTGCCGGTGCGCTCGGCCGCGCGCGGTCTCGGCCGCGCCCCCTCCTCGCCCCCCAGGAGCACCCTCATGCTCATCACGACGACCGTCCTGAGCCTCTTGGCCGGCCCAGCCGTGGCCGCGCCCTCGTGTCCCCCCAGCGTGCTGCTCACGGCGCAGGACATCTGCTACGAGGCCGGGGGCTACGACGTCTCCACGAACGTCGTCGAGGAGACCTACACCCCGGGCGCCCCCTTCGACGGGACGCGCGAGGTCTGCGTGCACCTGGACCTCACGGCCGAGCTGGAGGCCGGCGGCTACGACCGCGTCTACGTGCGCTTCGACGACGGCGTGGGGCCCGCCGAGTCCCAGTGCGTCGTGGGCGACACGCCCGGGGACTGCGCGACCCTCACCGGAGGCGGCTGCGCCACGCTGCCCACGAGCATCTGGGACATCCAGGACGACTACTGCTACCTGCCGGCGGATGGCGCCACGGCCGTGGACATCGCCGTGTACGTGCAGCCCTATGACCTCCTCTACAACTGCGGCGACTGCCCACCCGGGGGCTCGCCGGGCGTGAGCGTCCACGAGGTCAAGGTCGTGGGCTGCACGGGCGCGGCGGCGGACGGCTGCGGCGACGGGGCGGTGGACGCCGCCGCGGGTGAGCAGTGCGACGACGGCAACGCCATGGTGGACGACGGCTGCGACTTCCAGTGCCAGCGCGAGGCTGGGGCCGTGTGCACGGCGGACGGCGCGGCGTGCACGGGGGAGGACACCTGTCGGGCCTTGGCGCCGCCGCTGCCCGTACCGTGGTGCTACTCCACGGCGGACGACGTGGCCTCCAGCCCGCTGTCGTGGTCCTTTGCCCTGGGCACGAGCCCCGGGCCCTTGCTGCTCCACTGGGACGTGGAGGGGACGGTGGAGTTGCACACGCCGCAGTACGACGCGCTCATGCTGTCGTGGAGCGACGACACGGGCGCGGGTGAGGACCTCGTGCTCAACAACGGGGACGAGCTCACGGGCGACGCGGCGCTGGCGGACAAGTACGCCTGGAGCGCGGGCTCGCGGGCCATCACGCCGGGCGCCGGGGCGACCAGCCTGGACGTGCGGGTGTGGGTGGCGACCGACGGCGCCACGAGCTGCGCGGAGCCCAAGCCCGACCAGAGCTACGAGCCCCTCAAGGTGAACGGGCTGAGCCTCACGTCTTGCCCGGTGACGGCGGAGATCTTCGACACCCAGGCCGCCTTCTTCGCCGCCGCCGGGAGCTGCCAGATCATCCACGACTTCAACGCCTACAGCGACGGCGACACGGGCCCCTTCACGGGGGACGGGTTCGTGCTCGACAGCGACTCCACCGAGCCCTCCAACCCCATCAAGGTCAGCGCTCCCACGCACTGGTACGACAAGCCGTGGGGCTCGGGTTTCGGTTACCTGGGCACCCAGGCGTCCGGCGACGGGACGAACGCCCTGGAGCCCCAGGCGCCCGGGGACTACGTGTCCAACAGCCGCCTGTCCATCGAGTTCACGCCCCACCCGGCGCGCGCGGTGGCGCTCAACCTCATCGACGCGGGCGACTGGGGCGGCGTCATGGCCGTGGAGGCCTGGGCGGGCGGCGAGCTGGTCTACGTGAACAACGACCCGGGGGCGACCGGGCTGGTGAACAACTACATCGTGTGGAAGGGCTTCGTGTTCTCCAAGCCGGTGGATCGCGTGGTCTTCTTCATGATCGACCCGTCGGACCACTTCGCCGTGGACAACGTCATCGTCCAGCCCCAGGAGGACAGCGACGGGGACGCCGTGCCCGACCAGTGCGACTGCGCCCCGAACGATGAGGCCGTGGCGGGGAGCTTCCCCGAGGTCTGCGACGACGGCGTGGACAACGACTGCGACGGCGTGACCGACGGCGATGACCCCGACTGCGGGGGCGGCGGGACGACGGCCTGCGGCGACTACGCGCACGTGGACTTCGCGGCCGACGGCGCCGGGTGGCTCACGTCGGGCGACCAGAGCTGGGCCTGGAGCGCCGCGGACGCGGCGTGGACGGCGGTGGGCGCGGCGAACCTGGACGCCGTGTTGGAGAGCGCGCCCATCACCATCCCGGGCTCGGCCTGCCCGGGCTTCGTGGTGACCGTGGAGCTCGGGGGCGCCACCCAGGCGCCCGGGGACACGCTGACCGTCAGCTACGCGGTGGATGGCGGGGCGTTCGCGGAGCTGGACACCCTGTCGGGGGCGTTGTCCCCTCAGTCCTACCCCATCGACGCCCAGCCCGGGCAGGTCGTGAGCTTCCGCTTCACGCTGCACACGGACGGGTCGGGGTTGGCGGCGGCGGACCCCGAGATCGCGGGGCTGAGCCTCACGAGCGACTCGGGCGACGGGGACGGCGACGGCGTGTGCGACGCCTGCGACTGCGCGCCCGAGAGCGCCGCCTTCGGGTTCGACTGCGACGCGGACGGCGACGGGTGGTGCGCCGTGGGGACGGGGGCGCTGAACGCCGACCCGGCGGTGGCCGGGTGCGCCAACGACACGGGCGCTGGCGGGACCGGTGAGGGCACCGACTGCGACGACGCGGCGGCCGCGGCGAATCCGGGGAACGTCAGCGAGGCGACGAGCCAGTGCTCGGACGGGTTGGACAACGACTGCGACGGTCTCACGGACGCCGAGGACACCGTGGACTGCCCCGTGGACGACTGCGTGGACGCGGATGGCGATGGGTTTGGACAGGGGACGACGTGTGCGGGGGCGGACTGCGACGACACGGCGGCCGGGTGCACGACGGACTGCTCGGACAGCGATGGGGACCAGGTGCCGGACTGCAAGGACCCCTGCCTGGACGCGGACGGCGATGGGTATGGCGTGGGCGATGGCTGCGCCGGCGCCGACTGCGATGACGGGGAGGCGCAGTGCACGACGGACTGCACGACGGATCTGGACGGCAACACCGTCCCCGACTGCCAGCAGGACATCGTCTGCGCCGACCAGGACGGGGACCACTTCGGTGTGGGGCCGGACTGCTCGGGGGCGGACTGCGACGACGGCAACGCGGCGTGCACGACCGACTGCGTGACCGACGTGGACCAGGACGGCGAGCCCGACTGCGCCGACGCCTGCGTGGACGCGGACGGCGACGGTTATGGCGCTGGGCCGGCGTGCACGGGGGCGGACTGCGACGACGCCAGTGCGTGGTGCACCAGCGTGTGCAGCGACGCGGACGGCGACGGGACGGCCGACTGCCTGGAGAGCTGTGAGGACGCGGACGGCGACGGCTACGGCGTGGGGCCAGGCTGCGCCGGGGCGGACTGCGACGACACGAGCGCGCTGTGCACCAGCCTGTGCACGGACGCCAACGCGAACGGCGTCTCCGACTGCAAGGAGGGGTGCGAGGACGCGGACGGCGACGGGTACGGCGTGGGGCCGGACTGCACGGGGGCGGACTGCGACGACGCGTCGGCCGACTGCACGACGGACTGCGCGGATGGGGACGGCAACGGGGTGGCGGACTGCGCGGAGCAGTGCGAGGACCACGACGGGGACGGCTACGGCGTGGGGCCGGGTTGCGCGGGGGCGGACTGCGACGACGCGGCGGCGACGTGCACGACGGACTGCACGACGGACGCGGACAAGGACGCCACGCCGGACTGCGCCGACGCTTGCGTGGACGCGGACGGGGACGGGTACGGCGTGGGGCCGGGTTGCACGGGGGCGGACTGCGACGACGGCGAGGCGCTGTGCGCCGAGGACTGCGCGGACGCGGACGCCAACGGGGTGGCGGACTGCGCGGAGCCGTGTGAGGACGCGGATGGGGACGGGTACGGCGAGGGGCCTGGGTGCCTGGGGCCCGACTGCAACGAGGGGGTCGCGAGCTGCAACGTGGACTGCGAGACGGACGACGACGGCGACGGCGTGCCCAACTGCGAGGACGAGAGCGGGTTCACGGTGCCCACGCCCGACGTGGGAGCCGAGGAGGTCGCGGCGCAGGGCGGCTGCCAGTGTCGCGCGGGGAGCGGCGCCCCCATCCCCTGGGAGGCGGCCTTCGTGGCGCTGTTCCTCCTGGCGTTCGTGCGCCGCCGGCGCGTGGGTTGAGGGCGGTGGCGGCATGGGAGGCTCGCGGCCGCCCCGTGGTGAGAGGCGGGACGGGCGCGGGGGTTCAGTGGAAGTCGCGGCTGGGCGGCGTGGCGGGGGCAGCGGGGAGGCGGGAGGCGTCGGGCACCCACAGGGACTCGGCGACGAGGTGGGTCACCCGGGGCGCGCCGGGCTCGGCGGTGGCCTGGATGCGGCCGGTGACGCCCAGGAAGACCTGGGTCTTGGCGAGGACGGCGAAGCGCTCGAAGACCTTGGCCCAGAGGACGAGGTTCACGAAGCCCGTCTCGTCCTGGAGGGTCATGAAGGTCGTCCCCTTGGCCGTGGCGGGGCGCTGGCGGGCGATGACCAGGCCCGCGTAGCGCGCGCGACGGCCGTGGGGCATGGCGTTGAGCGTGGCGGCCGTGGGCAGGCCCTGGGCGCGCAGGGCGGGGCGCAGGTCGCTGAGGGGGTGGCCGCGCGTGCTGTGGCCGGTGGCCTCGTAGTCCCAGATGACGGCCTCCGTGCGGCCCAGCGGGGGGAGGGCGGGCGGGGCCTCGTCGGCGGGCAGGGGCAGGGCGTCGGGGGCCGCGGCGGGGAGGCCCTGGACCCGCCACAGGGCCTCGCGGCGGCGCGGGACGAGGGCCGCCAGGGCGTCGGCCTCGGCGAGGCGGCGCAGGGTGTCGCGCGGCAGGGCGGCGCGGCGGGCCAGGTCCTCGATGGAGGCGAAGGGAGGGGCGTCTGGGCGTTCCCGTCGGCGCTGTGCGCGGGCGGCCTCCAGGCGCTCCCAGTGGGCCCGGCGTAGGCCCTGGATGAAGCGCGCCCCCACGCGCACGGCGAAGGGCTCGGGGGTCATGGTGGCGCGCGGTGGGGTGCCCATGGCGGCGCGCATGGTGCGCAGCTCGGCCTCCGTGGCGGGCTCCAGGGTGCAGTCCCAGGCGCTCGCCTCCACGCGCACGGGGTGCACGGGGACGCCGTGACGGCGGGCGTCGTCCAGGATGGTGGCCGGGGTGTAGAAGCCCATGGGCTGGGCGTTGAGCAGGGAGGCCACGAAGGTCGCCGGGAAGTGGCTGCGCAGCCAGGCCGTGGCGTAGCTGATGAGGGCGAAGCTGGCGGCGTGGCTCTCGGGGAAGCCGTACTCTCCGAAGCCTTTGATTTGCGCGAAGATCCGCTCGGCGAAGGCTGGCGCGATGCCCTTGGCCACCATGCGGTCCACCAGGCGGCGGTGGTGGCGCTCCAGCTTCCCCTTGAGCTTCCAGGCGGCCATGTCGCGTCGGAGCTGGTCGGCCTCGCCGGGTGTGTAGTCGGCGGCGGCCATGGCGACCTTCATGACCTGCTCTTGGAACAGCGGGACGCCCAGGGTCTTGTGCAGGATGGGCTCCAAGCTGGGGTGGGGGTAGGCGACGGGCTCCTGCCCGTGACGGCGGCGCAGGTAGGGGTGGACCATGTCGCCCGTGATGGGGCCCGGGCGGATGATGGCCACCTGGATGACCAGGTCGTAGAAGCGGCGCGGTTGCAGCCGGGGCAGCATGGCCATTTGGGCGCGGCTCTCGATCTGGAAGACGCCCACGGTGTCGGCGCGCTGGATCATGGCGAAGGTCTGGGGGTCGTCGTGGGGGATGTGGGCCATGTCCAGGGCCAGGCCGTGGTAGCGCCACAGCATCCGAAAGGCGCGGTCCAGGTGGGTGAGGGCGCCCAGCCCCAGGAGGTCCACCTTGAACAGGCCCAGGGCCTCCACATCGTACTTGTCCCACTGGATGACCGTGCGGCCGGGCATGGTGGCGGGCTCGATGGGCACGAGGGTGGTCACCGGGGCGTGGCCCAGGAGGAAGCCGCCGGGGTGGATGGAGAGGTGGCGGGGGAAACGCAGGAGCTCCTGGGCGAGCTCGCGCAGCAGGCGGTGGGCGTGGGTGTCCGGGTCGAGCCCGGCCTCGGCGAAGGCGTGGCGGCCCGCCTCCTCGTCCAGGCCGCCCCAGCGGCCCCAATCCGCCACCTGTTCTGCGGACCGAGGCGCAGGAGGCCGCGTTTGGGCAAGGAGGCAAGCGGCTGGG
>CAYZID010000171.1:0-12579 GCA_964478315.1 uncultured Myxococcales bacterium
TGCCCAAACGCGGCCTCCTGCGCCTCGGTCCTCAGAGCAGGTGGCGGATCGGGGTTCCGGGGCCCGTTGCCGGTGTGGGCGGGGCGAGTAGGATGGCGCGCGGTCGTGCGGGAATCGCCTCGCGCGACACGGCACCGCTCACAGGGAGGTCATCATGAGGGTTCTCGTCTCGCTCGGGTTGGGGTTCATCGTCGTCGCGGCGTCGCTGACGGGGGGATGTGACAAGAAGGACGCCAAGCCGGTCGCGAGCGGCCCGCCGGAGGCGGTCAAGGCCGCGAGTGACGAGAAGGCAGCGGACGAGAAGGCGGACAAGAAAGCTGCCAAGCCCAAGCCGGGCAGCGCGAAGCCGACGGACGACAAGGCCGCCAAGGCCAAGCAGGGCAGCGCGAAGCCGGTGGACGCCAAGGTCAAGCCGGGCGATGCCAAGGCTGCTGGGGCCAAGGCGGGCGATGCCAAGGCTGCTGGGGCCAAGCCGGGCGACGACGCGCCGCGCGTGGTGGACTTCCCGGACGTCCCGCTCCAGGCCAAGGTGGGGCAGTGGGTCTTCGCGCCCACGCGCAAGTCGCTGGAGGAGACGAAGGGCAACCCCAAGTACCGCAGCCCGCGGTACATGCAGTTCCAGGTCGTCGAGGTGGGGCCGGCCGTGTCCAAGGTGTCGCCGGGGTACGGGAAGCCCGTGGAGATCCCCAACGCCTACATGATCCCGCTGCCCCCCAAGGAGCCCGTCGCCGCGGGGGACGTGGTCCTGGGCGCCCGCTACGGCAACAACATGGAGCTGGCTATCGTCACCGAGGGCGGTGACGCCCCCAAGGCCGACTTCGTGGAGGAGATGCCCTACACCAAGGACAACGTCGCCCCCCTCAAGCCCGGGCGCTTCGTGAAGCTCGACGGCACGCTGCGGCCCGGCGCCGCCGTCGCCCTCAAGACCGGCCCCAAGAGCTACTCGTTCGCCTTCGTCATGAACATGGCTGGGGACAAGCTCTTCCTGGCGGGCTTCATGGGCAAGGCCCTCGTCGCGACCAAGGCGGACGTCGTGCCCTTGGAGCTCACGCCCAAGCTGGCCGTGGGGGACGTCGTGAGCGCGCGCTGGTCCAGCGGCGGCTTCAAGAAGGCCCAGGTGAAGTCCATCGACGCCAAGGCCCGGCTGGTGGGCCTCAAGTGGCTCAACTTCCCCGACGACAAGATCGCCATGATCCCGCCCGTCCATGTGACGAAGAAGCTCAAGCTGGAGTAATCGCCATCCCAGGGGGCCTCTCATCGTCGCGGCCGACGGTGTATCATGTGGCCGACGGTGCAGTGGCACGGGGGCGCGGCGGCGACGTCGCCTCCGGCGTACCCGCCGTGGACGGCGCTCCGGGGGCGAGGTGAACGGGTGCACAGGGGCGCAGGAAGGAGCGTGATGTTTCGCGCAAGAGGGACCACGACCGTCGCCCTCCTCGCTGGTGCCCTCGCCGCGAGCCAGGTCGTCTGTGGCCGTCCCGAGCCCTCCTCGCCGCGGGCGGAGCCCGCCCGAGCGGCCCTGGCACGCGACTTGCGCGCCCGCGTCGCGGGGCTGGACGCTCTGCCGGCTCGCCCTCCCGTGGGCGAGGGGCGGCCTCACGCCTCCTGCGACGTGGCGCCCGCGCTGGGGCCCTTCGCCGCGGCCCGCGCCGAGCTGGCGCGGTGGACCCCGGCCGACCTCGACGACCTTCGGCTCCGGTCGCCGCGCAGCGAGCCGCTCGCCCCCGGGACCCGTCACCTGCTTCGCGCCATGGCCCCCTTCGAGGCGGCGCTCCGCGCGCAGATGGGCTGCCCGGTCCACCGCTTCGTGCTCAGCGTGGGGCAGGGCGCGCCCGTGGCGCCGACCGATGTCCTGGCGGCCACCCGCCTCGCCCGCGCCACGCTGCTGCGCGTGCTGGACCGCGGTCTCGAGACGCAGGACGCCGCGCAGAGCTGGCTCGCCGTGGCCGTCTTCGGCGGCGACCTGGCGCGCCGGGCCGGGCTCCTCGGTGCCACGGCCGCCGCGGCGGTCTGGCGGACTTGGCTGGACGCCACCTGGACGCTGGGCCGGCCGCTCTGGGCGCAGCCGGCCGCCCGCGCTCGCCTCGCGCAGAGCGTGGAGTCCCTCGTCTCCTCCGCGGTCGCGCCGAAGACGTTGCTACGGATCGAGGCCCTGGGCACCGCGGCCGGGGTCGCCGCGGCCGCCCACCTCGGGGAAGGGCTCGCGGGCTGGGACGGCTGGTTGGCCGAGGCCCAACGGCGCGACCTCGCCGCCCTCGATCCGGAGGCCGTGGCGTTGGCGCTCACGGCCTATCTTCACACCGCCGACCGGCGTGCGGAGGCCCTCGCCGCCGCCGAAGACCTGGCCGCCGCGGCGGATGGGGTCGCCGGCTGGCGCGCTCCTTCCGGGCCGTCGAGGGGCCCGCTCGCCGCGCTCCAGGACCCCACGACGCTCCGCGCTCATCTCCTGGGGTACATCCAAGCGCTCGCCGGCCTGCGCGCCCTGGCGCTGGCGTTGGACGGGCTGGAGGAGGCTTGCGGGGCCGAGGTGTCGGTCATCCGGCGTCGGGGCGGCGTCACGACCACGCTTGCCCGCGCGGGCGGGCGGATCGTGGTACGAAGCTGGCTCGGAGCGCGCGCCCTGCCGGACCGGACCTTCCCCACCGAGGGCGTCTGCGCCCCATAGACCCCCCGAGCTTCGGGCCAGGTCCGCAGCGACGTCCCGCGCGAGGGGGTGGCGGGGTTCGCGGCGAGCAGGGCGCGCGTGAGGGGCACCAGCTCGGCCTTGAGGGCCACGTCCAGGTTCGCCAGCGGCTCGTCGAACAGCACGATGTCTGGTCGCGTCACCAGCGCCCGGGCCAGGGCCACGCGCTGCTGCTCGCCGCCGGACAGCTCGCGCGGGTAGCGCCCCCCGAGCCCCCCGAGCCCCACCTGCTCCAAGGCAGCCTCTGCGCGAGCGTCCACGTCGTCGTCCTCGTCTCGGTCGAGGCGGTACGCGGGGGTCTCGGCCCGCGCCAGCGAGAAAGGCCGACGGGGAGTGCACGGTGAGGTATTCTCCACGGCATGAACACGCTACTGCTGGTGGTAGGTGTGGTGGTGACGCTCCCTGGACGGGCGCCGCCGCATCCTGGAGACGAGCCCCACGCGGTGCTCTTGCCGGAAGCGGCGCCAGTGATTCAGGTGGCGCTGCAGGTGGACCAGCCGTTGGAGGGTGCCGGCCCCCTCACCGTGCAGGTGAACAAGGAGCGGGTCCTGATCAGCGCGGGCCCGGCCCAGGCACCCACGCTGGCCGTGACGCTGGTGAACCCAGCGGCGGCACCACCGTCGGCGCCACGAGCCGCCGGTGTGGCCCTCCTCACGGTTCCGGGGCCGGCGCCCAGCGGGGCCGTGCGAGCGCTCCTCCAGAGACTTCGGGCGAGCCCCAGGCCCGTGCCCTGGGCCATCCCGAAGTCGAGCGGACCCGAGTCGAGCGGACCCGCCTCGGTGAAGGGCGCCCCCCACGACCAGGACCCAAGCTCCCCGGGGGGAGAGGAAGATAGCCGCCCCCGAGACCCCCTGCCCCGCATCGACCACCTGTTGGACACGGGGCAGACGGCCGCGGCGCGGGCGATGTTGGAGGGGCTCCCGCCCATGACCGGACCGAGCGTGGATCCGGAGGTCCAGGTGGCCCGTGCGTTGCGCTGGCGTCGACTTGGCGACACGGAGCGCGTGAACACCGCGTTGGCCCATCTGACCCAGCTCCCTCCCGCCTTGGCCGCCTTGGCCGCCGTCGCGCGCAACGACGACGCGGCCGTGGACGCTCGCGTGACCGCCGCGGACGTGGACACCGCCTGCGCCCTGACCGCGGTGCCCCGGGCCTATCGGTTCCTCAAGCGCCCAGATCGCGCGCTGACCGTCTCGCAGGCGTTGCGCGCGCGGGCCGGTGAGTGCGCCGCGGTGTGGAATGAGTGCATCCACTCAGCCGTCGACGCCCGCGCCGCGGACGCGGTGGGAGTGCTCGTGGATGAAGCCCTGAGGCGCTTCCCCGAGGAAGACTCGGTGCGGAGCGCCGCGGCTGCGGCCTATCTCTACCTGGACCGGCTGCCCGAGGCCGTGGCGCTGGAGACGAAGCTCGCGCGCGTGCACGTCGGCGAGCGCTCAGCCCTCCAGCAGCTCCTGGCCGTGCTGCTGCGGGACGTGGCCCATCGCGAGACTTACAGGGCACGGTTCACCGAGGCCTTCGACGAGGATCCCAGCGACCCGGTCGCGCGCTTCGTCCTGGGGGTCTTGGCCCACTACGAGAATGACTTCGAGCGGTCGCAAGAGCTCCTGCGACCCCTGGAACCCGTGCTCAAGCAGGAAGACCGGCTCCAGATCTACCTGGCCATGAACGACTTCAACTTGGGCCACCGTCAGGCCGCCCTGCGCCGGCTCGAGAGGGCGGTCAAGGCGCACCCCGATCCGGACCCCGACGTCTACTATTGCATCTCTGAAGTGGTCCGCGACCAGGATCCCCGGCGTGCCCGCGAGATGCTGGGGCGCTACGCTGCCCTGAGCCAGCACAACCCTCTCAGCAACCCCGTAAAGGAGAAGCGCATTCGAGCGTTGTTTGCGGGCCTGGAGCAGTGCATCTCCACCGGAGAGCGCCCGTGCCCGGGGCCCTGGGAGCACCCGCGGCTGCGCAACCGCGTCAACGTCCTTGAGTGGATCCAGTCCGCAGCCGGGTGGCTCTGGCCTGCGATGGGCGGTGTGGGCCTCGCCCTCCTCTTGCTCGGGGGCTGGGCGGTCCGCCGGCGACGATGAACCTCCTCGCATCCGTCGCCCTGGTCATGGGCACGCTGACGCCCTCCGCTCCCGCCTCGTGGATCCTGGGTCCAGAGGCCGCCGGGGTGGCTCAAGGGCTGGCGGTTCAGGCGGCGCGCGCGCTGGGCGGCCACCCGGAGGACGTCCGCATCGCCCGAGACCACCTCCGTTTCACCGTCGCCGCCCGGGGGGCAGCATCCGTGACCCTCGATCTGGCCCACGCGCCCCCTGGCGACGACTGCGTGCCCCTGCTGACCGGGGACAGCCTGTGCCTGGTCGCTGGGCGCGTCTCTCCCGCCGTCCTGCTCCTCTTGTCCGACGTCATCGTGTCGGACGCCGCCGCCCTCCCCTGGCGCCGAGTCGTCCCCAAGACTGCGCCGGTCCGCGAGCTGGCACCAGCTCCGTCGGAGGCTTTGTCTCCCTCCGCATCGAGCCCTCCCGCGTCCACGCCCCACGAGGCGCCCCAGCCCTCATGGCCTCTGCCGGTGGGCGCCGGCCTCCTGCTGGCCGTGGGGGTCGTCCTCCCCAAGCGGCATGCGGTTCGCGCGGGGGCGGCCACGCTGTTGCTCGCTGGGCTCGCCGCCTGGTTCGCGGTGGACGGGGCGAGAGCGCCCCCCGTCTCGGCTCCCAAGCTCCCCGACGAGGTCCTTCGCCTCAAGCCGCCACCCCGTTGCCGGCGCGAGCCGTTCCGGTGGACCGCACAGGGGTGGGGCGCGGCGCTGCGCTGCGACGGCCACAACGCGGTCGTAGGCTTCGTGCCCCACGGACGAGGCCGCGTCTGGGCAGGGCCGCGACCGCTAGGAGACGGCCCCCGGTCCTTCGCCTTGGCGCTAGAGGACCTCGGCGTCGAGGCTGCAGCACGGGGCTTCCCCTTCACGGCGCGTCCCTCGCCGCCCTCCACGGGGTTGGAGGGCCTGGGCGCATCCGAGCGCGGGGAGGTCGCCCTGGCGGCCGCGCTGGCGGCGGCCGGGGCCGTGGCGTTCTTCTGGTTCTTCGTGGGGGCGCTGAGGACACTGGTCCGGGGCGACGGGGGCCTGGGGAGCGCCAAGGACCGCGCCATGCTCCTCGGAGCCCTGGGGGTGGCGATCATCCTGCCGCTGCTCCTGCCGGCGCGCATGGTGCTGGTCTATACCGGCTACGACCTCACCGCGCAGCTCGCCCTGCTCAAGGACCTCCCCCGATACGGCGCCGGCGGCGTGTGGCTCTACGACTGGGCCTTCACCCTGTGGGGCGGGCCGGACCCCCAGGCCATCCAGCTCGCCAACCGCCTCTACAGCGCGCTGACACCCGTGGCGGTCGCGACGCTCGGCCTCGCCCTGGCCCCTCGCAAGCTGGCTCGCCGCGCTGCGGCCAGCGCCGTCGTGTTGTGGATCGTCGCCCCCGTCTTCTGGCGCCTGGCCGCCAGCGAGGCCCTTCAGCCCGGCGCGACCCTCCTGCTGCTCTCCGGGCTCGCCGGCGTGGGCCTGGTGGCCCGGGGATGGGCGACGTCTGCGGCCCTCATCCCGGCCGGCTTCCTGTTGGCCCTCGCCGGCGTCACGCGGCCGGAGGTGCTCGTGGCCGGTCCGGTGTGGGTGGTGACGACCGCGTGGCAGGCCAGCCGCCGAGGGGAAGGGCGGTGGGATGCCAGGAGAGTTACGGCCTGGGTGGCGGTTGCCTTGGGGTTCATGCTGCTCTTGTTTCCCCACGGCATCTGGCTCCTCCACGACTACGCGGCGCACACCCAAGCGGGAGACGTCGCGGGGCCCGCGGAGGGGCTGTCCCGGGCCGCGCAGACGCTGCTCTTCCGAGACCTGTTTCTGTGGCCGCGTTGGGTGACGCCCGCGCTGCTCGCGTGGCTGGCGCTGGCCGGTCGTCTGACCCGCTCGTGGGGGCCGCCGCTGGGGGCCGCGTTCGGGGCCGCGGCGTGGGTCGTCGTCACCGGCGTCGACCTGCCTCTGGTCAGCGTGCCCCGCGTCCAGGCGCCCCCCGTGGCCGTGCTCATCCCATGGGCCGCCGTGGGCCTCGCGGCGCTCCACGAGCGGGCCCCTCGGGTGAACGGCGCCCTGGTGCTGCTCGCCCTGACGGGCCTCGTGTGGGGTGGCCCGCTGGCCCTCGCTCGGCGGCCCGCCGACGCCGAGGAGGCCCTCATCCGTGCCGCGCGAGGGGCGCTTCAGCCCGGCGTGTGCGTGGCCACCATAGGCTTCGAGGACCCGCCACCGGTCTGGAAGACCCAACGCCAGTTCCCAGACTACCTGTTTCGCGGCCACCCAGTCATGGGCCTCGGTGGGTTCACCCGCGCCTGGGGAGACGAGTGTGGGCCGGGCAGCCTGGTCGTCCTGGGGACGCGCTGCTACATGGCCCTGCGCAAAAGCTGGTCGGCCCCCGCGCCGCCTCCCCCGGGGCGCCTCGTCGCCTGCACGCGGTTCGCTGAGGCCTTCCGCCTGGAGCCGGTCGTGGAGCGCACGATCCCCACCCAACCGGACGACGGCTTCCCCTCGTTCCCCGCCGCGAGCACCCTGCGCGTGGGCGTCTACACGGTGACGGGCCGCGCACACCCCCACGCGCCGGCCAACGCGCGCTGACGTCGCGCGGGCGCCCGTCGCGTTCTGCGCTGGTACTCGGGCGGGTCGCGGGAAGGCACCCGGTATGCACCTCGACTCACAATGGCTCGGTCCGCCTCGCCAGGGTGGAGGCGAACGAGCGGGCCCGGGGCTCACACGAGGTCCGCCGCGACGGCTCGCGCGAAGGGGGTGGCGGGGTTGGCGGCGACCTCGGCGGGCGTCCCCACCTGGACCATCCGCCCGCCCTCGGGGGCGGCCTCCAGGATCGCCACGCGGTGGCCGAGGGCGGCGGCCTCGCGCGGGGCGTGGGTCACCCACAGGGCGGCCGCTCCGGACGCGGCGAGCAGGGCGCGCGTGAGGGGCACCAGCTCGGCCTTGAGGGCCACGTCCAGGTTCGCCAGCGGCTCGTCGAACAGCACGATGTCTGGTCGCGTCACCAGCGCCCGGGCCAGGGCCACGCGCTGCTGCTCGCCGCCGGACAGCTCGCGCGGGTAGCGCCCCCCGAGCCCCCCGAGCCCCACTTGCTCCAGGGCGGTCTGCACGCGCGTGTCCCCGTCGCCGGGTGGCCCGGCGGCCTGGCGCAGCACGAACCGCAGGTTGCCCGCCACCGTCATGTGCGGCCACAACGCCAGATCCTGAAACACCACGGACAACCCCCGCTCCTCGGGCAAGACCAGGCGCCGGCGGGCGTCGGCGTCGGCGACGGGGCGCCCGCGCAGGAACACGGCCCCGGCGTCCGGCGCCAAGAAGCCCAGCAGCAGGCGCACCAGGGTGGACTTCCCCGAGCCGGACGGGCCCAAGAGCGCCAGCGTCTCGCCCGGGGCCACGGCCAGGGACACGTCGCGGAGGACGGCGGGGGCGCCGCGGGGCCCCAGGTGCACGGTGACTCGGCGGAGCTCCAAGGCGGGAGCGGGGCTCATGGGGACCTCCGTGGGGACCGAGCGGCGCGCCGGGAGTAGGCGGCGGCGGCGGCCCAGGCCACGCCCAGGGCGGCGGCCGTGGCGGCCACGTGCCACAGGGACAGGCCGGCCACCAGCGCCTCGGAGCCGTTGGCCTCGAGGGTGAAGATCTGCACGGGCAGGGGCTCGCGCCCCGGCGGGTAGAAGGCGATGACCGTGTCCAGGTCGCGCAGGGCGAAGACGAAGGCCAGGAGCCAGGCCGCGGCCAGGCGCGGGCCCGCCAGGGGCAGCAGGACGCGCGTCAGGCGGCGGAAGTAGCCCGCGCCGAAGGCGGCGGCGGCCTGCTCCAGAAGGGGCGGCGTGTGGTGGAACACGGCGGCCGAGGCGCGCACCCCCACGGTGGCGTAGCGGGCGGTCAACCCTACGACCAGGATAGCCACGCTGGCGTATATGGCGTGGGTCGCGGGGCGGTTCCATACGGCCACCAGCCCTACGGCCAGGACGGCGGCGGGCGTGACGAAGGCCAGCAGCGCCACGGCGTCGAGCAGGGCGGGGAGACCCCGCGCGCGGCTCCCTCCGCGGCCCGCCGCGCGCGCCAGGGCGAGGCCCAGGACGACGCCCAGGGTGGTGATGACGGTGGCGGCCAGGGCGGCGGTGAGGAGGCTCGTGCCCAGGCTCTCGGGGAGCCAGTCCAGGGCCGACGCCAGCCCACGCGGGCCGGCGGCGAGGGCGAGGCCCACGAGCGGCGCCACGGACAGGGTCGCCACGGAGACCAGGAAGGCCGCGGCCAGGGGGCGGAGGCGGCCCAGGGGCAGGCGCGGGGCGCGGGTGGGACGGAGGCCCACGGCGGCGAAGGAGCGGCGGCCCAGGAGACGGCGGTCCAGGGCCAGCAGGGCGAGGCCCACGGCGAGCATGGGCAGGGCCAGGGCCACGGCCTCCGCCGGGGCGTAGCGCACGCCGCCCAGGCGCGAGAAGACCGCCGCCGAGTAGGTGTCCACGCGCAGGAACATGGGGACGCCCACCTCGGACAGGGCCAGGGCGAAGACGATGAGGGCGCCCAGGCCGATGGCCGGCGCGCTCAGGGGCAGGAGCACGCGTGCGAAGACGGCCATCGGGGGCGCGGCCGCGCGCGCCGCCTCCTCCAGCGAGGCGTCCACGCCGCGCAGGCCCAGGGCCGTGAGCGCCGTGATGATGGGCGCCAGGGCCAGGCTGAGGACGGCGACGACGCCCACGGGGCCGAAGAGCAGGTCGGCCGTGGTGGCGTCGCCCAGGGGCCCCTGGCGGCCGACCAAGTGGAACCAGCCCAGGGCCAGGAGCAGGGGCGTGAGGGCGGCGGGGAAGACGTGGAGCGCCACGGCGAGGCGGCGCAGGGGGGCGTCCGTCTTGGCGGCCAGGGCGCCGGTGGGGACGCCGACGAGCAGGGCCCCCAAGGTCACGGCGGAGGCGAGGCCCAGGGTCTCGGCGAGGAGCGTCCAGGGGCGGGCGGTGCCCAGCGTGGCGCCCAGGGTGTCCCAGGCGCTGGTCGCGTGGGAGGCCGCGCGGGCGGCGTCGGCGGCGTCGGCGGCGAGACCGGCCGCTGGGGCGCCCGGGAGGACCAAGGCCAGGACGAGGGCCGCGAGCGGGGCGGCCGTGAGGGTGAGGAGGAGCGCGCTCGCCAGACCCAAGGCCAGGGGGCGCTGGGCGCGCGCGGGGAGGGCAAGCCAGGGCACGGCGCGCGGCCCTACATCCCCGCCCAGCGGCGCAGGAAGGGCTGGAGCCGTTCCATGGCCTGGGCCACGGCGCGGTAGTCCACGTCCATGGCCCGCAGGTCCTCCACCCGCCGGACGCTGGCCTGGACCGCCTTGGGCAAGGGCACGCCGGGGAGCAGGGGCATGTGGGCAGCCTTCACGGCCAGGCGGCGCTCGGTGTCGGCGGAGACCAGGCAGTCGATGAGGGCGCGGGCGGCCTCGGGGTGGGGGGCCCCGCGGAGCAGCACGGCGGCCGTGGGCATGACCAGCGTGCCCAGCGGGGGCGCGGGCTTGGCGCCGGGCCCGGCGGGGCGCGCGTCCTGGTCGGGGTAGACGACGCGGACGTGCGCGTGGCTCTCCAGCGCCTCGTGGGCGTCGTCGGTGTCGGTCAAGCCCACCGCCACCTCCCCGGCCACGACCAGGCGCTTGACCTCGCCGTTGGACGAGGCCACGCGGACACCGTTGGCCTTGAGGGCGTCGAGGTAGTCCTCGAGGCGCTGATCGCCCCAGGCCACGGCCAGGGCGCCCACGTGCATGGTCGTCGTGCCGTACAGGGGGTTGGCGATGGCCACCTGGCCGCGCCAGCGGGGGCTGGTGAGGTCCAAGAGGGACGTGGGTGTCTCGGCCGCCGGGACCTCGTCGGTGTTCACGAGGAGGACGCGGGCGCGGGCGGCGAAGCCCACCCAGAGGTCGCCTTGGGGCTTCTTGCCCGCGCCCTTGGCGGCCGTGCCGGTCTGGGTCGGGCGGGCGTGGAAGGTCGCCGGGATCTGGGCCGCCACGGGCGGCGCGTAGGCGTCCACCAACCCGCGCGCCGCCAACAGGTAGGGGCGCACGGGATCGTTGGACCAGAAGACGTCGGCCTGGGGGTGGGCGGCCTCGGCGATGAGGCGGTTGACGATGCCCGTGCTCTTGGTCTCCTCGGTGTCGAAGGCGCCGCGCACCTCTAGGCCGGTCTTCTCCTGGCAGGCCCGGAACACCGGGGCCGAGAAGACCTGGTCCACGGAGGTGTAGACGACGACCTCCCCGGACGCCCGGCCCGACGTCGGGCCCTTCCCGTCGCCCGCCCCGGGGGTGTCCCCCTTGCAGCCCGCGGCGAGCCCCAGCGCTACCACCGCCGAGGTCACGATGGAAACCAGGGAGGAGGAGAACGACGGGGCGGGGAACGTCTTCATGGCAGCACCTCGACCGGTTCGACGACCAGGGGGCACGATAGGACCGCCCCCCGAGGGTGTCGAGCCCGTGCCGCAATGACGCCGCCGGGAGTGGCGCCGAGGGGTGGGTGGCTGGCTGGGAGCGTTCGGGGGCGGGGACCTGTCAAGGAAGTTACCGCCGAGGGCAACCCTTCTCTCGGGGGCCGTCATCGCCCTGGACACGGCGCCGCTGGGAGGGGACGAGGAGACCCCCGGAGAACCGGGCGCTGTTCCCCACCGAGGGGGCCGCCCTGTCCGAGCAGGGTGGGCTGGTCGTGGACCCCATCCCCTCGGCGGAGGGGATCAACGCGGCGGCCAAGGTGTTCAACGACGGGCTCTACGCCGCCACCGAGCTGGGGCTCCAAGACGCCCCACCCCGCGTCCCGGGTGGCCCAGGGGACACGCGGGCCTGGGGCAAGCGCGCCTTCCTGCTTTCAGGGTCGAGCCCTATCCCCTGCTGCCCGTGGAGCCGCTCCCCACGACCTACCTCCGCACGGCGCGTGGGTATCGGTTCTTGCGGACGTACCTCCGCGCCGTCTTGGGCAAGGGCTTCCTGAACACGCTGCGCCGCGTCTACCCGGGCGACGCCGAGCCCCCGGACGACGCCGAAGACGAGGGGCTGGACACGGCCCTGGGGCGCATGGCCGCGCGGTTCTATGGGCTCTACTACCTGTCGGCCCAGAGCGTGGGTCTCGACCCACTGGCCGCCCTCCTGCCCGACGAGCTGGACGCCTTCGACCTGGACCTGGACGCGGCCGTGGCGAGCGCCCAGGCGTGGCTGGGGAGCTGGGAGACGGAGGCCGACGCCGACGTCCGCGTCATCGTCCCCGTGGGGCACACGTACAAGCTGCTCCCCAACGGGAAGAAGGAACCCTGGACCCTCTACTGGGCCGTCCTCGGCGTGCGCGCCTTGGGGCTCAAGACGTCTTTCGTCCAGGGGTTCGGTCCCCGGATGAAGCTGGACGAGAGCACCGGGTGGGAGTGCGAACTGGGCGGAACCACCGACCACCGGTACACCTTGCTCGTGAACGACACCGTGGAGGTTCGCCTCCGAGCCGACGTCCCGCCCCCCACGCGGGCCGAGTTCCGTGCGCTGTGCGACCAGCTCCAGACCCACGACGCCATCGTCGAGGGCCTCCAAGCCCTCAACGACCCCGCCGAGTAGCCCCACGCACCGGCGGTGGGAGGCTCGGAGAGCGGTGTCGCCTGGGATGCCCGCGACGCCCACGGGCGCCAGCGTCGGGCCGCGCCGGACGTCCGGCGCGGCCCATCGGTGGGCCGACGTGCCCGGGAAGGCATCCCCCCGCTTCGGTGGGGCGCCCCCCGGCACGGCTCGGCGATCCCGCGGCTCCGGAGAGGGCTCCCCCTGCTCCCGCATCCCCACCCCACGCCGCCGCCCGCCCTCGCAGCGCTCCCCTCCGTCTCGACTCGCCTCGGCCACGCAACCCTCAAATCGACAACC
>CAYZID010000172.1:0-8454 GCA_964478315.1 uncultured Myxococcales bacterium
AGGTGTGTGAGCGCCGCGGCAGAGTGGCTACGCGTAGTAGGTGGTCGGAGCGGGACGATGGGTCTAGGGGCCGGCCAGCGGCGGGGGGCGGCCCCGCGCCCACGCCCTGGCGGCGGGTCTCGCGGGGGCCGCGGTGGGCGCGACCGACGGCTTCGAGGCCGCGCGCGCCGTGGGCCTCCAGGCCCTGGACGAGCCCGCGCGCCGCGCCTCCATCTTCCTGGCGGTGAGCTTGGACGTGCCCGTGACCTTGCTCCTGGGGCTCGCCGTGGGGCTCGTCGCCTGGGGCGTCACGCGCGCGGTCCCGCCCCGGCGGCTCCTCACCGCGCTCGCGAGCCCCCTGGGCCTCGGCGTGGTGGGGCTGGTGGGCGGCGCCTCGGGGGCGGGCGTGGGGCTGTTTCTCGCCCACAAGGAGATCGACTGGGCCGCCGTGGACTGGACCGGCCCGGCGCTCTTGGCGGGTGGCGGGGCCATCTACGCGGGGGTCCTCTGGGGCTCCCGGCGCCTTCGGTGCCGGTGGGTGGCGCTGGCCCTCGTCGCGTTGCTCGGGGGGTACGCGGCGACGGTCGCCTCCTACGCTCGCGCGGGCTCGGCGCGGGCCGCGGCGCTGGCTCGGGTGGGGGCGGAGACGAAGCTCACGCGCCAGGTGCTGCGGCGCGCCGTGGCGGTCCTGGACCGCGACGGCGACGGCTATCCCGTGGCGCTCTGCGGCGACGGTTGCGACTGCGACGACACCAACCCGGAGATCCACCCCGCCGCCGACGACATCGCCGGCAACGGCGTGGACGAGGACTGCTCGGGCGCCGACATGACCGTCGCCGAGCGGGACGCCTACGCCGCGGTCTTCGCGCGCCCGGGTGAGGCCAAGGGGACGTCAGCGCCCGCGCCCACCGCGCCCCCGAGCCCGCGAGCCCCCCGCCCCTCGGCCCCGCCCGTCTCCGTGCCTCCGCACCCCACGGGCGCGGTCGCCAACCTGCTGCCCCGCTTCCCCGGCGCCACGGGCGGGGCGCCTGGCGGCGCGGCCGCCGTCGGGAGCGCGGCCGCCGCCGGGAGCGCGGCCCCACCGTCGGTGGATCCCGGGGCTCCCGAGCACGCCCCGCCGGCCCCTCCCGAGCCCCTGCTCAAGCTCTCCACGCCGGGCAAGAAGCCGAACATCCTCCTCATCACGGTGGACACGGTCCGCGCCGACCACCTGGGGGTGTACGGCTACGACCGCGACACCTCTCCCAACCTCGACGCCTTGGGGCGCCGGGGCGTGGTCTTCGAGCAGGCCCGCTCCGCGGGGCCGTCCACGCGCTTCTCGGTGGCGCCCATGCTCGTGAGCAAGTGGTTCACCGAGCTCCACCGCACGCGCGGCGAGTGGCCGCGGATCTTGGACGACGAGGTCTTCCTGGCCGAGCGCTTGAAGGCGCTGGGCTACACGACCGCGGCCTTCCACTCCATCCGCTATCTGCGCCCCATGTACGGGCTCAACCAAGGCTTCGACCACTACAGCGTGGCCTGTCTCGACAAGCGCGGGCCGCCGCTCAACATGATCTCCAGCGACTTCATCACCGACGAGACCCTCGCCTACGCCGACGCCCACCTGGTGGACCACCCCGACAAGCCCTTCTTCCTTTGGGCCTACTACGGGGATCCCCACTCGGTGTACCGCAGCCACCCGGGGTTCGCCTTTGGGCCCCTGTACCGCGACCGGTACGACGGCGAGATCGCCTTCGCCGACCACCACATCGGCCGGCTCCTGGAGGGCCTCGAGGCCCGGGGGTTGGACCGCGATCTCATCGTCATCATGATGAGCGACCATGGCGAGGGCCTCGACCCGGCCAAGGACCACGGGACGAAGTACCACTCCAAGAACCTCTACGACGAGCTGGTTCACGTGCCCTTCCTGTGGGCCGGGCCGGGGCTGGAGCACCGGCGCGTGGCCACGCCCGTGTCCCTCATCGACCTCGTCCCCACGCTCCTCGACCTCCTGGGGGCGCCGGCGGACCCCGCCCTGCGCGGCACCTCCCTCGTGCCCCTCATGCGCGGTGAGGACGCCCCGCACCCTCCCGTCTTCTTCGAGAAGCACCGCGCGCAGGACGAGCCACAGAAGGGGATGGTCTTGTGGCCCTACAAGGTCATCATGGTCATGCCCTACAGCCACGTGTCCATCTTCGACCTCGCGCGCGACCCCCACGAGCAGCGCGACATCAGCCGGACCATGCCCAAGGCCGAGCGGGCGCGCCTGGTGGGGATCTTGAACCACTGGGCCACCGAGATCCTCCAGCCCGCGCCCGGCAATTATCGCCACTGAGGCCCGCGAGGGGCGTCGCGGAGGCCCGCGAGCGGAGGGCGCAGCGGGGCTATCCTCGCGGCTTCAGGAACAGCACGCGCTCGGGGTCCAACGCCTGGACGCGCTGGGCGGCGTCCCGCGTGACCACGATCACGCCCCGTCCGTCATTCCCCGGACCGCTGCCCACGAGGGCGAACCGCCCGCGCTCCAGCCCCTCGGCCGCCTCGTCGGACAGCGTCACGTAGGGCACGCGCCCGTCGGGGCGCTCGTAGTACCAGCGGCGGCCTCCCCGCGTGGCGCCGGGGACCTTGTTGGCGCGGACGATCTGCTCCGCCTGGGCTCGCTGCTCGGCCGTGGCGGCTTGCGCCGCGCGGGCCTTGCCGGCCGCGCGGTCGCGCTCTATCCGCTGGCGCCTCTTGGCCTCGGCCTCGGCCTCGCGCTGGGCCCGCTCGCGCGCCAGCGCCTTGTGCCCCTTGGCCTTCTTGCGGCGCCGCTCCGCGCTGGCGGCCTTCTTCACCTGCTTGTCCGTCACCAGCCCCGCCTTGAGGAGCTGGTCTCGAAGATCTCCCACCGGTCTGTCCTCCCTCCGTGAACGATCCTCCCGCTGGGCTCACCTCACCACGCCCCGTCAGGGCATGGTGAGGCTCAGCGTGAAGGCCCCTGCGTCTCCACTCCCCGCGCCGTCCACGACGACGTAGTAAGTCGTACCGGCCTCCGCTGGGACGGGCAGCCCGCCCCCAGCCGGTCGCTGGTTGATGCCCAGGCAGCTCCCCGCCAGGTCTCCGCAGTCCGTGGTCACGTAGACCACCCCGGAGAACTCGGGCTTGAGGGCTACCTGCAACAGGCCCGCCGAGGGCGCCGTCCACGCGTAGACGAGGTCCGCAGCGCCGGCCCCCGCAGCCCCCCCCACCTGGGGCGCGTCCGCCTGGTAGGACGGAGCCGCGGTGCCGATGACCTGGGCGTCCACCGGGTGGGCTCCGTGATCCCCCACGGTCGTGCCCGCGTCCCCGTCTCCCATGCGCCACCAGTGGTCGGGCGCGAGCCCCGCGGGGGCGCGCCGGGAGCCGTCGAGGAGGTCCGCCAGCTCGTCCGCCGTGATGACGCGTGGGAAGACGGCCACGTCGTCCACGCGCGCGTGGAGGGGGAAGGTGTTCCCCGCCACGGCGTTGCGCCCCACCGTGAGGCCGCGAGTGGCGTCGTGGGTGAGGGGCTGGGTGCCCGTCCCGCTGGCGACGAGCGTGCCGTTCACGAAGGCCTGCGCTGCGAACGTCGCGTTGTCGTAGGTGAAGGCGAGGTGGGTCCAGGTGTCCTTGGGGACTACGGTGCTCCCCGAGGCGACGCTGAATGGAGTGTAGGGGCGCCAGGTGAGCGCCCGGGAGCTGCTCAGGAGCGCGTACCAAGAGCCCGCGCCCTGGGCGAAGACCATGGACGTCCCGCTGTAGCTCTGGTCGAGCTTCACCCAGAGGCTCACCGTGATCCCCGGCGTCGTCCGGTAGTCCAGCGAGGCGTCGCCGGGGGCCACGACGCCGTCGTCCACGCCGTCCAGCGCCAGGCTCGTGGCGTTGGGGAGGACGCACTCCCCGGCCGCCACGGCGAGGTCGTCGGCCCAGGGGCCGCCGGTGTCGGCGGAGGCCGCATAGGGGAGGGCCGGGACGAAGGTCGCGGTGGCGCAGGTGTCTCCCTGACACGTCGGCGCGGGCGTGTGCGTGCAGCCCGAGGTCGGGTCGCAGCCGTCCAGGGTGCAGGGGTCTCCATCGTCGCAGGACACGGTCAGGTGGACGCAGCCGAGCCCCGGGTTGCAGCCGTCGGTCGTGCAGGCGTCGTTGTCGTCGCAGTCGGTCGTCGTGTGCACGCAGCCCACGCCGGGCTGGCAACTGTCATCTGTACACAGGTTCGCGTCGTTGCACGTGTCGGCGGTGTGCACGCAGCCCACGGCCGGGTCGCAGGCGTCCACCGTGCATACATCTCCGTCATCGCAGGAGATCTTGGTGAACACGCAGCCGGTCGTCGGGCCGCACGAGTCCGTCGTGCACAGGTTGCTGTCGTCGCAGAGGACGGGCGTGTGGACGCAACCGCTCGCGGGGTCGCACGAGTCGGTGGTGCAAAGATCGCCGTCCACGCAGGTCTTGTCCGTGTCGGGGACGGGGGCGCACTGGGTCGTCGTGCCGTCCGGCGAGCAGGCCACGACGCCGTCTTTGCACAGGTCGCCCACCGGGTCGTCGCAGGGCGTGCCCAGCGCGGGCCAGTCCTCGTTCACGGCGCCGTCGCAGTCCTCGTCCACCCCCGCGGCGTCGCAGACCTCCACGATGGCCGGGCCCAGGTCCTCACAGCGCGGGGGACCCGAGGGGTCGGCCTCGTCGCAGACCGTCCACCCGTCCTGGCACTTGTCGGCGTCTCCCCCGTCGCAGGGGAGGCCCAAGGCGAACCCCTCGTCCGTCTCCCCGTCGCAGTCGTCGTCCACGCCGTTGCACAGCTCCACGAAGCCCGGCCCGTCGGGCTCATCGCAGTCGAACTCGGTGTTCGACCCGTCGGGGCGACAGACGAAGGTCCCCTTGGGGCACAGATCCCCGTCCGGTCCGTCGCAGGGTTGGCCCTTGCCCGCGGCCACGGCCACCTCGTCGGTCTGGCCGTCGCAGTCGTCGTCCTTGCCATCGCAGACCTCGGGGATGTCCGTCACCGCCTCCGCCCCGCACACGGCCTGGGTCCCGTCGTCCGAGCAGCCCCACAGCCCGTTGGCGCACTGGTCGCTGTCGGGCCCGTCGCAGGGCTCGCCGAGGTGCGGGAAGTCCTCGTCCGTCTCCCCGTCGCAGTCGTCGTCGATCCCGTTGCAGAGCTCCACCTTGGGCGCCCCCTCCTCGGGCCCGCAGGTGACGCTCGCCCCGTCCGGCGCGCACTCGTAGATCCCGTGCGCGCACAGGTCGAGGTCGGGCCCGTCACACGGCTTGCCCAGGTCCGGGAAGTCCTCGTCGGTCAGGCCATCGCAGTCGTTGTCCAAGCCGTCGCAGAGCTCCGCGAGGGGGGCCCCGGTCTCCACGCACACGGTGGACACGCCGTCCGCGGCGCACGCGAGGGCGCCGTTGGCGCAGGCGTCCTCGTCGTCCCCGTCGCAGCCCGTGCCCACCCCGAAGTCCTCGTCGGTGTACCCGTCGCAGTCGTCATCCAGGCCGTCGCACCGGCTCTCCACGGCCCCGGAGTAGCTGGGTACACCGCTGTAGTCGCAGTCCCAGGTTCCGCTCCCGTCGGTCCGGCAGGTCGCCAGGACCACGGCCCCCGGCGCGCCGCACACGCCCGCCGTCTTGCACGACGACCCCGCCAGCCCCGACAGGTCCTCGTCCGTGAGCCCGTCGCAGTCGTCGTCCTGGCCGTTGCAGACCTCGCCCATGGATCCATCGGCGCTGCCGCCGGGCGCCGAGCTGCACTGGGCGCCGCTCCCGTCCGCAGCGCACTCCACGTGCCCCGCGCCGCAGCGCCCGGGCGCCACGCATGGCGCGCCCAGGGCCTTGCCGTCCAGCTCGAAGATCTCGTCGGTGGCGCCGTCGCAGTCGTTGTCCCGCCCGTCGCACCGCTCCACGTCCGGGGCCACCTCGCCGGCGCACTCCACCGCGGCTCCGCCGCCCGCGTGGTGCACGCAGGCCAGCACGCCGGTCTCGCACTCCCCGAGGTCGGTCCCGCAGCTCGCCCCTCCGGCGGCGCCGGGGTTCCCCTCGTCGGTGAGGCCGTCGCAGTCCTGGTCCAGCCCGTCGCACACCTCGGGCATCCACGGGCCCACGTTGGCGCGCGTGTCGTCGCAGTCCACGCCGGCGGGCCACCCGTCGCCGTCGGCGTCCTCCACGCCCTCGCACGCCAGATCCCCGCCGAAGCAGTCCTGGTCTATGCCGTCGCCGCAGCGCTCGGGCGCCCCGACGTACACGTCCGGTCGGGTCTCGTCGCAGTCGTCCGCGCCCACGTGCCCGTCTCCGTCCAGGTCTCCCTCGGCGCAGGGCGTCACGACGCCGTCGCAGTCGTGGTCGCAGACCTCCACGGTGGCCCCCACCGGGCAGCACCCTTCGGGGGCCCCGGGGAAGACCCCGGCGTCGTGGTCGTCGCAGTCGCCCCCCGCCGCGCTCACCCCGTCGCCGTCGAGATCGCCGGGGCCGCAGTCCTCGTCCGTCTGACCGTCGCAGTCGTTGTCCACCTCGTCGAAGCAGGTGTCGTCGTTGTCCGCGAAGCTCGCCGTGGAGCATGTCGTGTGCCGGGGGCCCAGGCACACCACGAACCCGCCCTTACACGCCCCCGTCCCGCAGGCGGCTCCCACGGGGCGGGGTTCTCCCTCGCCGGTCCAGAAGAAGCCCTCGTCCGTCTCGCCGTCGCAGTCGTTGTCCTTGCCGTCGCAGAGCTCCTCCAGCCCTGGCCCCACCTTGGGGTCACCCAGGCCGCACGTCCCCTCGGCGCAGTCGGCGATGCCGTCGCCGTCCTGGTCCACGCAGGGCACGTCGGCGCCGTCGCAGTCCTGGTCCAGCCGGTCGTCGCAGGGCTCACATGCGTCCTCCACGCCCCAGGGGTGGGCCGCGGCGGACGCCGGCTCGCAGTCCCCGAAGCCGGAGGTCCCCGCGGGGCAGCAGCCCACGAGCTGGCAGTTGGGGTAGCCGTCTCCGTCCACGTCACACCCGGCGCCCATGGCGCGGAGCGCCACGCTCACGACCGTCCGCGCGCCCAGATCCACGCGGCCCTGCCAGGCGGTCGCGACGCGCCCCCCCACGAGCGCGGTCACGCGCACGGCCGTCGAGGCCTTGGGCAGCGTCTGCCCCATGGCGTCCAGTCGCACGAGCACGGGCCTCGTCACCGGATCCAGCCCCGCCCCCAGCGCCAGGTCGAAGGCCGGATCGCCCTCGGTCGCGGGCACCCGCACCCCGTCGTCCCCCACGAGCTGCACCCGCAACGCCTCCAGGGGCTCCCCGGAGGCGGCGGGCTCCGAGGTGACCCGGAGGGTCAGCGCGTCCACGGTCTCGCCGCTGGCGCAGGCCGCCGCGAACATCGCCGCGGCCGCCGCGACGACGGCCACGACGCTCGCCGCTCCCCGGACACGCCGCGCGCCCCGCTCGGACAACCCCTCGTGATGGGCTCCCCTCGCCCTCCAAACCTCGTGTCGCTTCATCCCCCCGCCTCCCCAGCCGTGAGCCGGTCAGCGCGGCCCGCGCGCGCCGACTCCCTACGGTCTCGTGGTCGAGCGCCGCCCTTGGGCCCGAGCGCCACCCGCGAGCCTACCAGAGCCGCCCCGCGAGGTCAGCGCCCTGCCCCCTCCAGGCGCGCGATGAGGGCTTCCAGCGCCGGGCGCGCGCAGGCCACGCAGTCGTCGCGTCCCGTGGGACCGCAGCCCGTTCGGGCGCTGGCGAGGGCCCGGAGGGCGGGCAGGGCGCGCCGGTCCGGGGCCCGGACCAGCCGCTCGATCCACGGAGCTCGTTCCTCGCAGGATCCGGCCGCCCGGAGCTGGATGACCGCGCGGCTCCAGGGTTCGAGGGCTTCCCACTGGCCGCTCTCCCGGAGTGCGTCCGCCGCCCTGCGCCGCACCGCGGAGCGGGTCCCGTCCCGGGCGGTCCGCTCCAGGCGCCCACGCCACGTGGTCGCCATCTTCCGCACGACCAGCGCGCGCGCCTCCTCCGCCACCCGCCCTCGCCCCTCCAAGAGCGCGCGGAACACCGCGTCGGCCAGCCGCCGATCGGCGGCCAGGGAGGGGCGCTCGTCCAGGGCCGCGCGCGCCGCGCGCACCGCGCCCAGCTCGTCCCCCTGGGCCAGCCGCTCCCACACCCGTTGGAAGGCCGCGTGCGCCGCGGCAGGCGCGGCGGGAGCTGCGCTTGCGCTTGCGCGACCGCTTCCGCTTCCGCTTCCGCCTCCGCCTCCGCTGCCGCTGCCGCTTCCGCCGCCGCTCCCGCTTCCGCTGCCGCTGCCGCCTGCGCTCCCGCCTCCGCTTCCGCCGCCGCTTCCGCCGCCGCTCCCGCTTCCGCTGCCGCTGCCGCCTGCGCTCCCGCCTCCGCTCCCGCCTCCGCTCCCGCTCCCGCTCCCGCTTGCGCTCCCGCTTCCGCTTCCGCCTCCGCCTCCGCTTGCGCGACCGCTTCCGCTTCCGCCTCCGCTTGCGCTCCCGCTTCCGCCTCCGCCTGCGCTCCCGCCTCCGCTCCCGCCTCCGCTCCCGCTCCCGCTCCCGCTTG
>CAYZID010000172.1:8554-12556 GCA_964478315.1 uncultured Myxococcales bacterium
CGCTCCCGCTTCCGCTTCCGCCTCCGCCTCCGCTTGCGCGACCGCTTCCGCCTCCGCTTCCGCTTCCGCTTGCGCTCCCGCTCCCGCTCCCGCTCCCGCTTCCGCTTGCGCTTCCGCCTCCGCTTGCGCGACCGCTTCCGCCTCCGCTTCCGCTTCCGCTTCCGCTTCCGCTTGCGCTCCCGCTCCCGCTCCCGCTCCCGCTCCCGCTCGCGCTTGCGCTTGCGCCTGCACTTGCGCTCCCGGGCTCACCTTTCGCGGCGAGCCACCCGCCGCCCACGGCGAGCGCGGCGGCCACCCCCACCGCGGCGCCGCGCGCCCACGCGGGCCGCGCCGCCCACCAGCGCCAGGCCTCGCGCCACCACGCTGCGCCTCGTCGGCCGTGCCACACGCGCCCGAGCGCCTCTCTCAGGGCCCGGGCGTCTTGGAACCGGTCGGCCGGGTGTTTGGCCAACAGGCGTCGGACGATGCGCTCCAGGCTCGGGGGGAGCCCGTCCGCGGCGCCCCGCTCCGTCAGGCGCGGCACGGGCGCGTCCAGGTGTTGGCGCATGATGGCGTATCGCTCCGGGGCGTCGAAGGGCAGCTCGCCGGTGAGCAGCTCGAACAGGACCACGCCCAGGGAGTAGAGGTCGCTCCGCGCGTCCAGTGCGCCCCCCGCCGCCTGCTCGGGCGACATGTACTCGGCGGTCCCCTGGACCATGCCCTCGGCCGTGAGCTTGGGGGCCTCGCGCCCCGGGCGCTCCTGGAGCTGGGCGATCCCGAAGTCGATGACCTTCACGTAGTCCCGGTGCCCCCCCTGCGCGGTGAGGAGGATGTTCTCGGGCTTGAGGTCCCGGTGGAGGACGCCCTGAGCGTGGATGGCCTCCAGGGCGCTGCAGAGCTGCTCGGCGACGAAGACGGCCCGGTCGGCGGGGAAGGGGCCGTCTCGGGCGAGGGCCTCGGCCAGCGTCACGCCCTCGACGAGCTCCAGGACGAGGAACAGGACGTCCTCGGCGGTCTGCCCCATGTCCAGGGCCGCGGCCACGTGGGGGTGAACCACCTGCGCGAGGACCGCCGCCTCCCGAAAGAACCGGGCCACGGTCTCGGGCTCGGTGCCCCGCTCGGGGTGCAGCATCTTCACGGCGACGTGGCGTCCCGATTGGCGGTCCAGGGCGCGGTAGACCTCGCCGATGGCTCCAAAGGCGAGGCGCCGTTGCAGCAGGTAGCGCGCCCCCAGCACCTGGCCGCTCCGGTCCGGACCGGGTTCGGCCGTGTCGGTTGCGGACAGGTCGACGGTGGCCTGTGGGGCCGGCGATCCTGGCGCGCCCACGTCTCCCAAGCTCACGTCCTCCGTCGTCCCCGAGACCGGCAACACGGGGAGGATACCACGAGCGCACGAGGCCCCGCGTCGACGACCGCGTTGGCCTCCGAAGCCGCAGTCGCTTCCGCCCCCGCCTCCGCCTCCGCAACCGCTTCCGCAGCCGCTTCCGCCTCCGCTTCCGCGCCCGCCTCCGCAACCGCTTCCGCAGCCGCTTCCGCGCCCGCCTCCGCAGCCGCTTCCGCGCCCGCTTCCGCAGCCGCTTCCGCGCCCGCCTCCGCAACCGCTTCCGTAGCCGCTTCCGCGCCCGCCTCCGCGCCCGCCTCCGCAACCGCTTCCGTAGCCGCTTCCGCGCCCGCCTCCGCGCCCGCTTCCGCGCGCTTCCGCGCCCGCTTCCGCAGCCGCTTCCGCAGCCGCTTCCGCGCCCGCCTCCGCAACCGCTTCCGCGCCCGCCTCCGCGCCCGCTTCCGCGCGCTTCCGCGCCCGCCTCCGCTTCTGCGAGCGCTTCCGCTTTCGCCACCGGTTCCGCTTCTGCGAGCGCTTCCGCTTCCGCGCCCCGGCACCGGAGCTCGGCCTTCGATTCCTCGTTGCGCGCCGCACCAGAAAAACTATGCTCCGCGGCCATGAGCAAGCACGCGAACAAGCCGCCCGCCGCCCGCCCTGCCGCCCCGGAGACCGCGATCGTCCGGGTGGGCGAACACCTGACCGTCGAGGACGTCGTCGCCGTGGCTGAGCAGCGCGCCATCGCCGTGCTGGGCGACGCCGGGCGCGCCAAGCTCGAGCGCGCTCGGGCCGTGGTCGAGGGGCTGCTCCACGGGGAGGCGGAGGCTACCTACGGCGTCAACACCGGCTTCGGAGCGCTCGCCGAGGTGCGCGTGGACGAGGGGGATCTCGCCGCCCTCCAGCGCAACCTCATCCTCTCCCACGCCGTGGCCGTGGGGCGCCCCCTGGACGAGCCCTCCACGCGGGCCATGATGCTCCTCCGCGCCCAGGTCCTCGCCCTGGGCTACTCGGGCGTGCGCCCCGTGGTCGTGGAGACCCTGCTGGCCATGCTCCGGCGCGGCGTCCACCCCATCATCCCGCGCAAGGGCTCCGTGGGCGCCTCCGGCGACCTCGCCCCCCTGGCCCACCTGGCGCTCGTCCTCATCGGCGAGGGCGAGGCCATGTACGGCGGCGAACGCCTCGAAGGGCGCGTCGCCATGTCCCGCGCCGGCATCGAGCCCCTCGTCCTGGGCGCCAAGGAGGGGCTCGCCCTCATCAACGGTACCCAGGGGATGCTCGCGCTGGGGTGCCTGGCGCTGTCCCGGGCCGAGCTCCTCTGCGACACGGCGGACGTCACCGGCGCCATGAGCCTGGAGGCCCTCAAAGGCTCCCCGCGGGCCTTCGACGAGGCCGTCATCGCCGCCCGCCCCCACCCCGGCGCCGTCGCCGCGGGCGCCCACCTCCGCGCCCTCCTGGCCGACAGCGAGATCGCCCAGAGCCACGTGGACTGCGATCAGGTCCAGGACGCCTATTCCCTGCGGTGTATGCCCCAGGTCCACGGCTCCACCCGGGACGTCCTCGCGTTCTTGCGCCGGGTCCTGTCCATCGAGCTCAACAGCGCCACCGACAACCCCCTCATCCTCCCCGACGGGCGCATCCAGTCCGGCGGCAACTTCCACGGTCAGCCCGTGGCCACCGCCCTGGACGCCGCCGCCATCGCCGTGGCCGACCTCGCCTCCATCGCCGAGCGGCGCATCGCCCAGAGCGTCGACCCCGCCCTCAACCGGGGGTTGCCCCCCTTCCTGGCGCCCCACTCCGGCCTCCACTCCGGCTTCATGATGGCCCAGGTGACCGCCGCGTCGCTGGTCAGCGAGGCCAAGGCGCTGGCCGTCCCTCACAGCGCGGACACGATCCCCACCTCCGCCGATCGCGAGGACCACGTGAGCATGGGCATGACCTCGGCCCGCGCCTTCGCCATGGTCGTGGAGCACGCCCAGCACGTGCTGGGGATCGAGGCCCTCGCCGCCTCCCAGGGGATCTGGCTCCGGGACATGGCGCCCGGGCGCGGCGTGGCAGCCGCGGTCGCCGCCGTGCGCTCCGTCTCCCCCCCCGTGGAAGCCGATCGCGAGCTCCACAAGGACTTCGCCGCCGTGGCCGAGCTCATCCGCTCGGGCAAGCTGGCCGCTGCCGCCGACCAAGCCGTGGGCTGGGTCGAGCGACCGGGCACCTGAGCCCGCGAGAGAACTACTGGGCGCAGTAGCGCGCGCCGGGCTCCTGGCCGTCCACCGGGCAGGCCGCGGTGTCCGCCGGGAGGCACACGGCGCCCGAGGGCGAGGAGTCCAGGCCGCCCGTGCAGTCCGTGTCCACTTCACACAAGACCTGGCAGGTCTTCTCCGTCGCCTCGCACGACAGCAGCAGGCACACCTCGCCCGGCACGCAGTCGGTGTCCACCGAGCACGGGAGGCCCGAGCCCGCCCCCGAGCCGCAGCCCGGCGCCGTCATCCAGAGCGCGGCCGCGCTCGCCGCGCAGACCAGCATCCGCCCGGCCCCGGCGAGCCACGGGCGTCGTAATCGAAGGTGCGTCGTACCCATGTCGCGAGTATAGCGCCCGTCGAGCGCGGTCGCTCGCCCTTTCGAGCCCCGTGGTTCGGCCCATGCGGTGAGTGCAGCCCTCGCCCCGATCCGCCACCTACTCTGGGATTCGGCTTTGGATCCCGCGTGTGGGC
>CAYZID010000173.1:0-12522 GCA_964478315.1 uncultured Myxococcales bacterium
AGCCTGCACCCCACCCCCCACGCCAGGCCAGGCGGGCTAGCTCGGATGCTTACTCGGAGCGCGGCGCTTGCCGCCGCAGGCGGCTAACCGGCTGGGCCGTGGGCCGGCGGACGGCCTGGCGCTTCGCGCGCCAACTAGACGCGGCAACTTTCCTGACACAGGGGGGGGGGCGCTCGTCGGTCACGTGCCACCAGCACGCTCCCTCCTCGCGAAACCACCTGAAATCACGACGCGGCGCCTGGCTCGGTCCGCCCTTGTGAATCATGCTTCTAGAGCCGCAGACGGCCGTCCTCGTTGCGCTCGATCGTCGCCAGCAGGCTCAGCATGAGGCGCAGTCGGCTTCTGCCTGCGTACCCTGGCGCGGTGAGGCGGACCACGAACCCTCGCGTCCGTGCTTCGTTCGGAAGCCCCTTGGAGATGGTGGCTGAGGGCGGATGAAGTTCCAGCGCGAAGGGGCCGGAGGCACCGCGAAACCGGAACACGACGCTGTGGTTGAGCTGCTCCACTCCATCGAGGCGCCATAGTGATGTGGATCGAACGGGTTCACCGGAAGGTCCAGCGAGGAGCGTCATCCACTCATCCGCCGGAGGCCGCCGCCGTGGGCGCGGCGTCCGCTGTTCGCCAGGCGCCGAAGGCGGCTCCGGTCTCAGGACCTGCGGGACCCATCCAAAGCGGTGGATGTATGGCAGTGGAAGCCTGTTGCACTCTTCAGCCCGAGCGCACGCCTGCTCGTAGAAGCATGCCGTTGTCGGAAACCGCTCCCAGAACGCTGTACCGATCATCGTCTCTGGGAGTTGCGGTGACGTGTGGGACGGGCCGAGAAGGCACAGTGGAATCCAGCTAGTTCCGAAGTCCAGCGCTTCTCGCTCCAGCATGTGCAGGCAGCGCTGGAGTTCCTGCTGGAGCCTTGCGGGGTCTGGGATGAGGTCCACCTGTGCATCGGTCATGGGAACGAACCCGTAGATCTCCACACGACTGGCGTTGTGAGCCACGGCCATTCCAGCGATCTCCGTGAGGTACCCGACGGTGCGTGCGTTGGCGACGATGTTGGCTATCCAAGTCACGTTCCACTCTCGGAGCAACGACAACGCTGCTCGGAGTTCGCCAAAGGACGCCCTTGTTCCCGAGACCAGGCGATCCAGTTCGGCGTTGTGGCCGCGCAGCGAGACGTAGAACTCGTCCACCCCCGCGTCGAGCAGGGCGCGCAGGAACGTCGGCGATGACAACCGGCGCCCATTCGTTTGGAGTCGGATTCGCTGGAAGCCCCCGTGCTTCGCCGCAAAGCGAACAAGGTCGATCAGATCGTCTTCGAGGGTGACCTCACCTCCTGACAAGATGAGTCGGTCGAACTTCGGCGCGTGGCCATGCGCGGCGATCGTGCGACGATAGAAGTCGCGGTCCATGGGCTGCCAACGGTTGACCCAGGGACGGATGAGGCAGCCCGGACAGGCGTTGTCGCACTGGAAGCCGACAGCAATGGTCATGCTTCGGGCCGCAGTCAGGTCTGGCGAGATACTGCGGGCACGATGGAACTCAGAATGTGCCATAGAGACCCGTCTTGGTCCATTGGAGTCGGCCGCCGTCTCCCTGTCGGAAGTCCAGGCCAACATCCCATCGCAAGGGCGAGAGCGCATCTCGGTGCGCCGCCATGAAGTGCCGCACACCGGTCGGCCACTGGTGTGCTTCCAGGAACCACTCGAGTTGGGGGCCTCGGAGTCCAGAGAAGTAGACGCCATCTCCGCTTCGCTTGGCAGCCAGGCAGATCGTTCGACACGCATAGAGCTCTGGCACGAGCACCTCTTGGATCTCGTCACCTACGGTGCTGGCGTGGAACAAGCCGTTATGCAGGTAGGCCAAGAGCTCTCGCAGCCGATCCACGCTCTGAAGCTCGAAGAACCGATAGTAGTTCGCGTGCTCGAAGCGGTCACCCACGAGGTCGAAGGAAAGGCCGCTGTTCAGATATACATGAACGCCCCCCGGACTCCCGCAGGCGAGCGCGGCGTCATCGACGTCGACGCTGAACATCACTGCCGGCGTCTTCCAGACCGCTGCCTTGGGCCGTTGGAGCACCGGGGCGAGGCCATCCCAGAACTTGGCAACGGGCACGGGTCTTGGAACGACCTCATGTGGTTCCGCATGTCCCGTCGGGTTGGCCGACAGCGCCCGGAGATAGAAGTAGAGTTCGAAGGAGAGCTGTCCCTGGGAGAGCTTGGCCCCCCACACGGTTCGGTTCCGCCCCACTGTGGCTCGAAGGGATGTGATGAGCTGTCGCCACCTCCCCCGCTCGTCGCTTGCTCCCAACAAGGCGTACAGGAGGTTCACGCTCTCAAGCGGCTCGTCGGGAGCCTCAGCGGTGCTATAGGGGCGCATCGTGTAGTCGCGCAGCTCGTCTCGTGAAGCCAGTTTCTCGATCTCGAATGGCTCGACGACCGCCTCGAAGCCGCTATCCGCTGCCGCGGCTTCGATTGGGCTGGAAGTATCTCTTCCTCCCCCGGTGGGATCTTCACTCCGGCTGTGCCTCACTTCGGTCGGTCCCTCTGCGCCCGGGGCGAGTTCTGCGCTTCTGGCAGATCTCGTCCCATCCCCAAGAACCTCACCCTCAGGAGCCTCATCTCCGGGGAACGGATGCCCAAGCAGCTTGGCCACGTACTCTCTCAGTTCCCAGCCACCTTGCTCACGCACGGTTTCCGTGGCGAACGTCCGCGCTTCCTGGAACTCTCGGGCGGTCATCGTCGGAGTTTCCAGCACGAGCCGAGAACCGTGCTCAAGCTTGAGCCCAAGCTCGTGGCGACGGTGGTAGAAGTCTGTCCCAGGGATAACCTGGAGCCCCAGACAGCGGAAGGGGACGCCTGCGCGTCGCAGGTAGTCGGCCGAGTCGTAGAGCCCCTCCAGCGTGTCGTTGGGCAGCCCGTAGATGAGGTCCACCAGGATGTTGAGTCCATACTTCTCACTCCAGTCGAAGATCCGCTCCAGGCGGTCGAGGCGGAACCCTCGGTGGGCTGTCTTGAGCGCAGCGGGTTGGATGCTTTGCACTCCCACGCTGACAAGGGCACGGAGGGACGCAACTGCTCGGACTTCCTCCTCGGATATCGTGAGGTAGTCGATACAGAGGAAGTGCAGTGGGTCTTGCGCTATCCCTTCTTGGTGGATGAGCCGGATGCGCTCGAGTGTCGCTTCCTCGGATGGATTGATGTAGGCGTCCACATGCAAGCAAAGTGCCGGCTTGTGTTCGCGGATCCACGCGAATTCTCGGACTAGGTCCCCGCTGGGTCGGTTGCGCCGCGGGGTTTGGTTCATGGCGCAGTAGGCGCAGTGGTGCCGGCAACCGCGCCCGAATTCTACCGCCACGAGAGCGGAGGGCTGTGCGGGTGGGGACACCGCGAGCACTGGGGCACCGAGATCCCCAAGGTCACCAAGGATGCTGCCCTCCAACACCGTTCCTGATGCAGGCCTCGCGTTTCGCTCCATGCTCATGAGGTTCAGCAACGCGAGTTCCCCCTCCCCTCGGACCACGATGTCGGCCCCCCGGACGGTGGCGAGCAGTTGCTCCATGTCCCCTCGGTCGAGGTTCACTTCTGGCCCGCCGAGGATGGTCAGGACGTCGGGCATGGCGCGCTTGGCGGCTGTGCAGAGGTCGAACATCTGCTCGACACTCCACGTGTAGCAAGACAGGCCCAGCATGGTTGGCTCGAGCTCACGAAGCCTATCCACGAGCTCGTCGACCTCCTGGCCCGGGTACGCGTCGAGCACGCTCACACGGTGGTCAAGCGGCTCCACACGAGGGCGGAGGAACGCTGCCAGCGTCCGTGTCGAGAGCGGCAGGATCTCAAACGAACGCGCCACACCGCCGCACAATACTAGATGCTCTGCCATCGTCGCTCCGCGTCTCCGCGTCATCATGGGCGCTCATCATAGGTAGCTCTGTCGAGAGAGTTAAGGAAGCGTTCCCTATCGTCCCACGTGCGGTGCTGTCTTGTCTCACTGCGGAGCATCCCGATCTCCGAGCGGCTGGTCAGCTTCATTCCCGCCTTCATTCGGACTCCTACCGACCTTGCGGTGGGACCGAAGCCCGTGGGAGGGGGGCGTCTGTTCAGGCGAATGGCCTGCCTACAGTCCGTTGAGCGCGTCCACTGCACGGAACAGGTCGCCGTCGTCGTAGAAGTCTACGGCTAGGAGCGTCGGCTGCTGTCCCGCCTCCTCGGTGCAGGTCGCCGCGCGCCCGTGCAGCACGTCGAAGGCGTTCGTCTGGGGCGCCGCGTCGGGCTCGGGCAGCGGGTTCGACAGCCAGTGGTTCACCAGGTAGAGCTTCCCCGGCGGGTCCACCGCGGGGGGGGGGCATCCGCGGTTGCAGGCGCACGAGAAGTCCTCGGGTGAGGCGAACGAGTAGGGCGTGTCCCAGAACACGTCCCAGGCGTTCGGGAGCCACGCCGGCCCCTCGCCGTTCTCCAGGCTCACCACGAGGCGCTGGTCCGCGGCGATCATCTCGCCCAGCGTGGGCCAGGGCGCGCCCGACGCGTGGGTGTACGCTAGGGCGTCCAACCCGGCGTCCGCCAGGGCGCCCGCGATGAGCTCCGCGGGCGCGTGGTCCTCGATGATGGCGACCACCACCTCGCGCGGGTGGTCGCGCAAGAACGTCCCCAGCGTGTCGAGCCACGGCCCGGCGGGCGTGGCTCCGGCCAGGCACAGGCCGTGACACATCCACAGGCCCGGCGCGTCGTCGGGATCGTCGGGGTCCTCCCACTCGTAGACGTCGAACAGCAGGCCGCGGATGCCGTCCTCAAGCTGTCGCGTAAGCCCCTCGTGCTGATTCGCGATCGCGAAGCCCTCGGCCTCGCTCGACATGCTGTTGTGCGTGGCCGGGAGCGTCACCTGGTCCAGGCGTCGGTCACAGAGGCTCGCGTGGCCGTTGCACGCCGCGGGGGCTGCGTCTGGCTGTGCGTCGGGCGTCGCGTCGGGTGCCGTGTCGACTCCGGCGTCTGGCGCCTCGACCGGCCCCGCCTCCAGGTCCCCGCCGGCCGCATCCGCTCCGTCCCGGAAGGCCGCCGCGTCTCCCGCGCCGCCCGGCGCGCCATCGCACGCCACCACGCCCAGCGTCACGCCCCACGCCACGAGCCACCACCCCGCGCGCCACCCAGCCCACGCCCTCACGCTGCGTCGCGGGCGGGAGAGGCGGGGGGCCAGCGTGGTCGCGTGCGCGGTCGGGGGCTTCATGGGGCGTGCTCCTGAGGGTTGGGCGCCGTGTCGGGGGAGGCCATGTCGGGCACCTCGGGGTTGCCGGACACCTCCATCCTACCCTCGGCGCGTCCGCCCGGTGGCCGCAAATGCGAGCGCCACCAACAGGCCCGCGGCGGCCACGGGCCAGTAGGGCTCGTAGCGGTCCGCGGGGGCGGTCCCCACGCCGGCGTGGGCGAGGTCCACGACGGCCCCGAGCGTGGGCGCGAGGACGAGGACGCCCAGGCTCTTGAGCTGGCTCTCGATGCTGAGGACCGTGGCGCCCCGAGCCTCCTGGGACACGGCGTCCAGGCGGCTCATGAGGATGGTGCGCCAGAGGTTCTGGAGGACGTACAGGCCCGCGAAGGCCAGCACGGTCGTCGCCAGCCAGCCCGCCAGCAGGGAAGGCAGCAGGAGGGCGCAGGCGAGGCCCAAGCCCGCCCAGAGCCACCGCGCCGCCCGCGCCGCCGAACCGCCGGCCCGGGCCACGACGCGGTGGGCCTGGCGGCTCGCCAGGGCGGCGAGGAGGAACAGCGCGATGTAGACCGGGCCCAGGAGGACCACCGAACGCTGGGCGTCCGTAGCCTGGGCCAACGGTAGCCAGGCGGCCGTGAGCGTCAGCGCACCCGCCAGCAGGATGGGCTGGAGGTAGTCCTTGGCGACCTTGAAGTAGCTCTCGAAGGCCATGGCCTCGGCGAGCACCCGGCGCAGGGGCGCGCGGCGGGCTGCGTCGGCGAGGGCCGCCACCAGCTCCTGGCCCAGCCGGCGGAGCGTGAGGCGGGGTGTGTGGGCGTGGGCGCGGGAGGGCGACTCCACCTCCGGCGGGTAGGTAGCCACGTTCGCGATGTTGACGAGGTAGGGGAGAATGGCCGCCAGGAAGACGACCACGTAGTCCCCCGTCGCCCAGATGACGCCGCAGGCGATGGCCGTGGAGACCGCCGAGCCCAGCTTGCTCCACGACCGCGTGAAGCCATACACCCGGGTTCGCTCCCCCTCGCGGCCGTGGGCGCGGAGCCAGGCGAAGATCATGGCCTTGTGGGTGCCGCTGCGGAAGGCGTCCCCTACCGCGAAGAGGGTCATGGCGCCGAAGAGCGCCGCGTAGAGCGCCCCCCCGCCCACCGCACCATGGGTGGCCGCTAGGCCCAGGCCCCCGAAGGCCGCGAAGCTGAGGACGTAGGCGCCGAGGCTGAGGACCATGGCCCGGCGGCGCCCCGCGCGGTCGGCCAGGACGCCGCTGGGGATCTCCAGGGCGGCGACGACGGCCTCGCGGAACCCCACGAGCAGCCCGATCTGGGCGTAGCTGAGGCCCATCTCCAAGAAGGCGAGGACCAGGGAGTAGTCGTAGTACTGCTGGTTCTTGAGAAACCCGTAGAGGCTGAACCGGCGCAGCATGGTCACGGCGGCTCAGGGCGCCGTGTGGGTGAGGATCTCGATCACCGCGCCCAAGAGGAGGAGGAGCCCAGCCGCGAGCGCCACGACGCGGGGTTCCTGGAGTCGCGCCAAGAGGGACGGGGAGGGCGGGCTGGCGTTCGCGTCCGCTGCCGCGTCTGCACCCGCTTCCCCATCCGCACGCGCGTCCGCATCCGCACCCGCGTCCGCTTCCGCATCCGCGTTCGCCTCCGTTGCCGCCTCCGCTGCCGCATCCGCATCCGCATCCGCGTCCGCATCCGCATCCGCGTCCGCGTCCGCTTCCGCACCCGCTTCCGCATCCGCGTCCGCTTCCGCATTCGCATCCGCTTCCGCATCCGCATTCGCATCCGCGTTCGCCTCCGTTGCCGCCTCCGCTGCCGCATCCGCGTCCGCATCCGCTCCCGCGCCCTCGATGGCCCGCTCCACCGCCCGCACCAGCGCCTCCAGCCCCGGGCGCGTGGCCTCCAGCGGGCAGCTCTCCAGGGCCCGGTGCGCCTCGGCGCACGCCCCTCGCGCGGCCTCCAGGTCCTGGAGCCAGCGCTCCGCCCGTTCGGGCCAGGTCGGGCAGAGTTGGCGAGCGAGCGCGCCCACCGCTCGGAGGTCGGCGTCCTCCACCTTCACCACGGCCTTGGTGCCGAAGCCGGTCACCCGCACCTCACCCTGGCGGTCCACGAGCACGTCCCCGCCATCGAGGGCTCCGTGGCACTGGCGGGGGCGGGCGTCCAGTCCGGCCACCAGGGCGCCCAGCGCGGCGCGCACGACGATGGCGGCGGCGCCAACCTCCAGCCCCCCGGCGCGCGCGAGCCGCGCGGCGTCGCAGCCGTCCACGCAGGGGTACACGGCGAACGGGCGCCCGTTGGCCGTCCCCACCTCCAGCGGGGCCAGGATACCCGGCGCCGCCAAGCGCAGCCCCAGCCGCCAGCGGCCGCGCTGGCGGCTCGCCCGGCCCGCGTCCCCAGGGTGGAGGACCTTGACGGCGTAGGTGCGCTCGAGCGCGGCGTCCTGTTCGCGGGTGGCGCGGTAGACCGTGGCCGACGGGCCCCGCCCCAGGACGCTGTGGAGTCGGAACGAGCCGATGCCTTGGAGGTCGCCTGCCATGCGCTTCAGGCTCGGTGGGCTCGGCCCCAGCGTCAACTTCTTGCGCCCGTCCCGCCTCGCACTCGGATCTCCTCGGACCAGCCTGCCGGCTTGGCGGTCGTAGACACCGGCGCGGCCGGCGTGATAGCACCAACAGGTCTTGGGAGCCGGTCCGCGTTTCGCGCACATCGGGGGTGCGCGCCGCGCGAGGGCTCCGGGTTGCGGCGCGAGGCGCGGGCGAAGGCTCGGGGCCGTTCGCGTCCCGCGGACGGCGCCTCGCCCGCGGCGACCGGGCGCATGAGGTAGGGAACATGGGTGACACAGGACGAGGCCTGTTCGTGCGGGAGGTGAGCGAGCCCGCCGAGCTCCGCGCGGCGCTCTCACGGGATCGCATCGCCGCGGCCTATCAGATCGCGGATCTCGATTCGGAGTACCGGCGCTTCTGCCGCTGGTTCGGGGCTGGCCCCGAGGGGGGCGAGCTGGACGCCGTCGTCCTCCTGTACACCGCGCTCAGCATGCCCGTGGTCCTGACCTACGGCAGCGCCGAGGGTGTGGAGGCGATCTTCGACGCCTTTCACACGGACGTGCCCGGACGCATGCTCGTCCACATGCAGCCCGACCACCTGGACGGGGTCCACGCCCACTTCCACTGTGAGGAGCTGCGCCCCATGCTGCGGATGGGGATGCGCCGGGAGGACTTCCGCCCCGTCCACTCGGGCGTGGAGGTCGAGCCCCTGCGCGTCCGCGACATCGGGGAGATCATCGATCTCTACCGCTTCTACCCGGACAACTTCTTCGAGCCCGCGCAGATCGAGAGCGGCCACTACTACGGCGTCCGGCGCGACGGTCGGCTGGTGAGCGTCGCTGGGATCCACGTCTTCAGCCCCGAGGCCAAGGTCGCTTGCCTCGGGAACATCGTCACGCACCCGGACTACCGAGGACAGGGCCTCTCATCGGCCTGCACGTGTCACCTGTGCCGGAACCTCATCGACGCGGGCGCCGAGGTCTTCGCCCTGAACGTCGCGCGCCACAACCGCTCCGCCGTGCGCGTGTACCGGAAGCTGGGCTTCGACGACCACACGACCTACCTTCAGGGGTCGCTCCAACACACCCTGGCGCTGTAGGATCGGGGGCCCAGGAGCATGCTGCAGTACCCGGACCGAGCGGCCGCGAGCCGGGCGGCGGCCCCGCTACTCGCGGCGGGCCTGGTCTCCGTGTTTGCGCTGACCCTCCCGTCGCCCAGCGCGTGGGCGGCGGCTCCGGGCTCCAAGCCCCCAAGCGCCCCCACGCCCGCGGCCAGGACCGTGGACATCGCCGGGCTCCGCCTGGTCGTGCCCCCCCGCGGCGAGGTCACCGAGCGCGCCCTCCCCGGAGGTAAGGGGGCCGAGGCCAGGGTCGTCGCCGTGACGCGGGACGACGAGGTCTTGCTGCTCACCCTCTACCGGGGACGCCGCGCGCCCAAGACCGCCAAGGCCCTCGCCGCGCACTTGGAGGAGCTGGACCGCGCCCTCGCCAAGGTCGCCGTGCCGGGCACCGTGCGTGGGCGTGACCAGCGCGTGCGCCTCATGGGGCGCTGGGCCCGAGGCCACGCCCTCACGTTCCGCAAGCGCGTGGGCGGCGCGGAGCGGACCTGGGAGGCCGTCGTCGCGGCGGCGCGCAAGCGCGGCGTCACCGTCGTCGTGGCCTGGATGGCGCCCCGGGGGCCCGGACGCTTCGCCCCGACGACCGCCAAGACCGCGACGCTGGGGCCTTAGACCGCGCTGGGGGCGCGGGCGGCCCGTGGATCGTGCCCCTCGCGGGCGTGGGGCTATACTGCCGCGCGCCGGCCGCCGAGGGCGAGGCGGGAGACCTGGGAGGGACCATGGGCGCGGGAGACCGGGGAGAGGGGACGCCACGCGCGCGGGGCTCCAGCGGCAACAAGCCCGGCGGGCGGGCGCGCCGCGGTCGCTCCGGGGCACGGTCCGAGCCCGCCCAGCGCACGACACGCAGCCGCGCGGCGCGGGCCATGCGGGAGCTGGAGGGCCTCGTGCGCGCCGTGGCCCTGGACCTGGGCCTCACCGACCCGGACGCCCTCCGGCGCGGCGGCCTCAGCAGCGGAGAGCTCATCATCCCCGTGGCCGTGCGCCTGGACCCTTCGGATCCTGCCCAGGCCGGCTCGGCCCACCTCTTGGAGTCCGTGCGGGCCCGTCTGGCTCTTGCCATGGAGGACGCCGGGGCCTTTCGCGCGGGGCACGTCTACTGCTTCCAGTGCGGGCGAGCGGCCTGCGACCACGCCGCCCCCGGCGCCCCGGACGAGGTCTTCGCGGGCTACACGCCCACGGGCAAGCCGCGGTGGCGGGGGTTCGCCAACGTGTGCCTGGAGCTGGGAGAGGAGCGCGTGGATCGCCTCTACGCCGAGCCACCCGACGCCCTGGCCCTGGTCATGGACGGCGCGCGCCTGGGCGACGGGCTCCTGGAGGGGTTCGGGCGGGACTCGGCCGCCTATCGCGTGGTGGCCCAGGTCATCGCGGGGCTCTTTCCGGGAGACTTCGACATGGAGCGGGTGGCCGCGCCCGGGCGACGGGCGCTCACCGTCCAGGTCGTGGAGAGCCGCGCCGGGCTCCGCCTCAACGTCGTGGGGCTCGGGCGGGACGAGCTGGCCGAGGTGGCCGCACGCCACGCCGGGGCGGCCGAGGCGCTCCGGCGCGTGCTCCTCGCCACGGAGCAGCGGGTGGGGGCCCTCTCCGGGCAGCTCGCCGCCGCGAGGAGCCGGGGAGCGGCGGCGGACACGGCGGTGCTCGTGGGCCCCCTGATGGCCAGGCTGCGCGGGGACGTGGCCCGGGCCCTCCGCCCACCGCGCCACCGCACCCGCCACGCGCGCGAGCGCCACGCCGACGGGGAGCGGCCCATCGCCTCGGCGCTGCGAGACGCCCACCGGGCGGCGGACCACGAGCTGCTCCGGGACGCGCGCCGGAAGACCGTCATCGTCCTGGGGCCGCGGGGGCGCGCCCACGTCTTCACGGACGACGGGCGCCACGTGACCAGCCTCCAGCTCCGGGGCGGCGAGGCGGACAAGAAGCTGGAGCGGGGCCGGTGGCGCCCCCTCCCCGCCGAGGTCTCGGCCGCCTTTCGGGCCAACCTGCCCGATCCGTGAGCTTGCCCGACCCGGGTCTGCCCGACCCGCGTGTCTGTTCGGTCGGGGAACAGGGGACCGCCTGGTCTCGCAGCGCGCGCTCTCAGGCGCTCGGCGGGCTCCCCATCGCCTCCTGCACCGCCCGGTCGATGAGGGCGCGGGCCTCCTCGTGGATCTGCTCCAGGTGTGCGGCGTCGCGGAAGCTCTCGGCGTAGACCTTGTAGATGGCCTCCGTGCCCGAGGGCCGCGCGGCGAACCAGCCCGCCTCGCTCACCACCTTGAGGCCGCCGATGGGGGCGTCGTTGCCCGGCGCCCGCGTGAGGACCGCGACGATGGGGTCGCCGGCCAGCGTCTTGGCCTCCACGGCCTCGGGGCGTAGGGCCTTGAGGGCGCGGCGCACGGCGTCGGGCGCGGGCGTGTCCACGCGCCGGTAGACCGGGGCGCCCAGCGTCTCGGTGAGGGCCTCGTAGCGCGCTGCCGGGTCCTGGCCGGTGCGGACCGTGATCTCGGCGGCCAGGAGATCCATGACGAAGCCGTCCTTGTCGGTCGTCCAGACCCGGCCGTCTCGGCGGAGGAACGAGGCGCCCGCGCTCTCCTCCCCGCCGAAGCCCAGCGCCCCGGACCCCAGCCCGAGGACGAACCACTTGAAGCCCACGGGGACCTCGACGAGCCCGCGGCGCAGCGTCGCTGCCACGCGGTCGATGAGCTGGGAGGACACCAGGGTCTTGCCCACGGCGGCGTGGGCCGGCCAGCCTGGGCGGTGGCGGAACAGGTAGTCCACGGCCACGGCCAGGTAGTGGTTGGGGGCCATGAGCCCGCCCATGCGCGTGACCACGCCGTGGCGGTCGAAGTCCGTGTCGTTGCCGAAGGCCAAATCGAAGCGGTCGCGCAGGGCGATGAGGCCAGCCATGGCGAAGGGCGACGAGCAGTCCATGCGGATCTTGCCGTCGTGGTCCAGGCGCATGAACGAGAACGTGGGGTCTACGGCGTCGTTCACGACCTCCAAGTCCAGCCCGTACCGCTCCGTGATGGGCCCCCAGTAGGCGTGCCCCGCGCCCCCCAGGGGATCGACCCCTAGCTTGAGGCCCGAGGCGGCGATGGCCTCCATGTCCACCACCGCCCCCAGGTCGCCCACGTAGCGCGACAGGTAGTCGTGGGGGCGGGTCGTCTCGGCCGCTAGGGCGCGGGCGAGGGGGATGCGGCGCACACCTTGGAGGCGGCCTTCCAGCAGCGCGTTGGCCGCCCGGGCGATGGCCGCGGTGGCGTCGCTGCCCGCGGGCCCGCCGTGGGGCGGGTTGTACTTGAAGCCGCCGTCGCCGGGGGGGTTGTGCGACGGCGTGATGACCACCCCGTCGGCCCAGCCGCCCGCCGGCGGCGTGGCGGGCTGGGCGCCCCCGTTGTGCGTGAGGATGGCGTGGGAGATGACGGGCGTGGGCGTGGGCCCGTCGCTCGCGTCGACGCGGACCTCCACCTCGTTGGCCGCGAAGACCTCCAGGGCCGTGGCCCAAGCGGGGCGGCTCAGCGCGTGGGTGTCTCGGCCTACGTAGAGGGGGCCCGTGATCCCCTGGGCGCGGCGGTAGTCCACGATGGCCTGGGAGATGGCGGCGATGTGGTCCTCGTTGAAGGTCCCGCGGGTCGCCGAACCCCGGTGACCGGAGGTCCCGAAGGACACCCGCTGGGCGGGGACGGCGGGGTCGGGGTGGGTGGTGAAG
>CAYZID010000174.1:0-12475 GCA_964478315.1 uncultured Myxococcales bacterium
CGCCGCCCACACGCGGGATCCAAAGCCGAATCCCAGAGTAGGTGGCGGTTCTGGGGCGACCAAGACACACGCCTTCACAGCCCTCCGAGCGCCTGGGCCACCCGGTTCGCTACGGCGCGGACCTCGGGCGGCTCCCGCCCGGCGCCAGGCCCGGCCAACCAGGCGGCCACGCCCCGCCACGCCGCTCCGCGCGGTGATCGACCCAACGCCGTCGCCGCCTCGCTCGCCCGCTCCGCCGCCACCAGCTCCGCCAACACCGGCGCCGCACCGTGCCACACGTCCAGCGTCCACGGGCTGCGAGGCCGCTTGGCCAACCACTTCTCCAGCGCCGCAAGCGACTGCGCCTGGGAGGGGGGGGGCGCGGGCACTGGGGGCACCGAGAGTAATCCTCGGGGCGCTGGGGGCACCGAGAGTAATCCTCGGGGGGCTGGGCCAGGGGGGCGCTCACCGGCCGCCTCGGACGACACGGACGCCGACGCACACACCATCGCGGCCTCCTGGGCCAAGGCCTCCAAGGCCCCCCATTGAGCCCCCCCCGCGCGCCACAAGAGCCACAGGCTCACGACGCGATCGGCCAGCAGAAAGCCCATCCGTTTGGTGTCCGGTAGGGCCACCTTGGCCACGACCCCCTGCTGGGCCAAGCGGCTGAGCTGGGCCGACGCGGCGTTGATGGTCAAGCCGGTCCCCTGGGCCACGCAACGCGCGGTCTGAGGCCCCCAGGCCCGCCCCAGAAAGCCCACGACGCGCTGTCCCTGCGCCGGCAGGGCCCCCAGCGCGGCACGCACCTCTGGGGTCACTCGGTCCAGCAACCGGGCCAGGTCCTCGCACACCCCACCGCGCGCATCCTCACGCCACAGAGCCACGAGCTGCGCCACCGACCTGGCCGTCCTCGCCAACAGCAGCCGCACCGCGGCCAGGCGCTGGGGCTGCTCTCGCACCACCCGCGAGACCGACCTCGCCCCCCAGGCCTCCGCCAACGCGCGCGCAAACCCCAAAGCCCCAGCCTCGTCCAGCAGCGCCAACTCCCGCACACGGAAGAAGTCGTAAAAGGCCCGCCCATACTCGTAGGTCGCCGCCACGGGGCGACTGGAAGCCGCCACCAGCAACACGTCGCGCCCGTGTGATACCGACTCCCGCAGCGCCCACTCCTCACCGCTCGCCGTGAGGCGCTCGAAGACCGCGTCCACCTCGTCGATGACCAAGAGTAATCGCCGCCCCCCCCGCGCCTCCAAGGCCGACGACACCGCGACGCGCGCCGCCTCTGCGTCCCCCACCGAGCGCGCCTGCCCCTCCAGCCCCAGCCCGCGCAGCGCCGAACGCCACAGGTCGAGCACGCCCCCGAGCTCCAGATGAGGCCCCGCCAGGACCACCGGCACCCAGACGCGCGCGAGCTCGGCGTCCCCAGCCACCGCCGCCGCCAGACGCCCCAGCGCCGCGCTCTTGCCAGCCCCGACCGGCCCCAGGACCAGGTGGTGCTGCGGGGACCGCCCAGGTCGCTCCAAGCGCAAGTCCGCCAGAATAGACTGAACCAGACCTTCGGCAGGCCCAGCGCACACCCACGGAGTCACCGGGGGGGACGGGGGGGGGTAGAGGAGCCCCCCCAAAGGCCCAACCGCGCCCGGGGTCACGGGAGCACCGACGCGCGCCAGTAGTCGGCCAACAGGGGCGAACGGAACCGCCAGCGTTCCCCCTCCCGCGTGACGTACCCATCAGCCTCCAGCGCATCCAAGAGGTAGGCCGTCGTCACCTGGTCCGCCCCCGCCGCCCGGGCCCGGTGCTGGACGGTGTCTTCGGTGGCCCCGCGGGGGTCCCGGACGATGACCTCCAGCAGCGCCAGGGCGCGCTCGGCGTCCACCGGACCCAACTCCGTGTCCAACCGCTGACGCCAAGGGTCGAAGTACGCCCGGTGCTGAGGCGCCAGCAGGGTGTCGTAGGCGCGGTCCACGTCCGCGACCGTGAGAGGGGCCGCGAGCACCTCCCCCGCATCGGCGCTGCCCCCCCGCGCGCGCCACGAGGCGCGGTCGCGGAGCGCCGAGAAGACGAGCTGGAGGTGATAGGGGATGAGCCACCCCGTGCGCTCCAGCACCCGCTCCACCACCGCCGTGGTCAGGGTGAGGCGATAGGTCGTGGCCAGCCGCTTGAGGAGCGCCACGGCCAGGGGCCGCGAGAGGGCGCCCAGGCGTTCCACGCGCAGGTCGTTGATGGTGCTCCCCAGCCCGTGCCGCCGGGCGATGGTATCCAGCCCCACGGAGCCGGCCACGAGCCAGCGCACCTGGGCCTGGGCACGGCGGTCCTGGCGGGCGTCACGGAGCCAGTCCAGAAACCCCCGGGCGCGCGCCACGCCCGCCGAGGTGGGCTGCGGCGACAGAGCCGGAAGGGGCTCGGCCACCGAGGCACCGGGGGCCGCCCCGCCCACCGACGACCCCACCTGGCCCGCGCGGAGAAGGGTGGAGACGAACACCGGAAGCTCATCCACCATGAGGAGCCACCGCGCTTGGGGATCACCGCCTGGGCGGCGCTCGCGAAGCGCCCGGAGCAGCGCGTCCCCCGCCGTCCGCCAGTCTCCGGCGCCGAGCTGGACCGTGAGATCCCGCAGCGTGAGCGCCTCCACGCGCCGAAGGAGGCGCCCCACCGCGGCCAACGCTCGCTCCACGACGCTCCGCCCGTCCTGGTGCTGGTCCAGGGCGTCGTAGAGCGCCCGGATGAAGGCCAGTTCATCCCCATGGCGCGCCACCGTCCCGTACACCGCGCAAAACCCGTGGGCCTGGGCCTCGTCCTGCATGCGGTAGAGGACCGAGGTCTTGCCCACCCGCCGCGGGGCCAAGAGGAGCACGCTGTCGGTGTCCAGGCGCTCCCACAACCGGGTCCGGTCGTCCTCGCGGTCGAAGAAGTCCTCGCCCACGACGGGGCTCCCCACTACGTTGCGCACAAACATGACGCCTCGCCTCCGCGTGTCTCCGTCGAGGTCGGGAGTCCAACCAACGGCCAGCCCCCGGGCCAGTCGTGTGCCCCTGCGTCCCGCGGAGAGTGTACTGCAAATCCGTTGTCCAACAAACGCGTTGCACAACGGATCGCGAGGCGATGTGGCGTTGTGAGTTGTGCTGCTAGGAGGGTGTCGGGACAGTCGAAGCGAGCATGGCGTCAGCGACGTGATTTCAGCCACTTACGCGACGAGGGAGCATGCTCTAGCATGTGACCGGTGAGCGGAAGTACCTGAAACCGCATGAGCCGGCCGGACGACGGGAGACGATTCCGACACCCTCCGAGACGAGTCGCGAGGACCTCATCACGCCGGGGGCGTCGTCTCGTCGACCCCGTGGAGGGCGGCCACGTGAGCGTGGAGGGCGGCGGGGTCGGGGCGCCCCAGGCGGCTCCCAGCGTAGAGGGCGAAGGTGCTGGCCGGGAGGGCGAACAGGATGGCCGACAGCGGTGGGCTCCCGGGCGTGAACTGCACGACCAGGTAAACCACGGCACCCGTGAGGAAGGCCGCCACGCCCCCGGCGCGATTGGCCCCCTTCCACCACAGCCCGCCGAGCACGGGCACGAACAGGCTGGCGGAGAGGAGCCCCACCGCGGCCGAGTAGAACAACGTAATGAGCTTGGGCGGGTCGTAGGCCAGCGCCATGGCGGTGAGCCCCACGCCCCAGACGACCGCCATGTTGATACGCCCCAGGGCTCGCTCGCTGGGGCGCTTGCCCCAGGCCCCCACGACGAGGTCGTGGGCCACGGCCGAGCTGCACGCCAGGAGCAGCGCGTCGGTCGTGGACATGACCGCCGCGAGGACCGCCGCCACCGCCAAACCGCGGATCCACGGGGCGAACTCCGAGCGCATGACGGCCAGGAAGACCTGGTCGGAGTCTTGGAGGTCGGGGAAGGCCACGCGGGCGTGCGGCACGATGAGGAAGACGGCCGCGAGGATGAGGGCGCTGTAGCCCAGCATCGCGTAGTTCAGCGAGAGGCGCGCACCGCGGGCGTCCTTGGCGGTGAAGACGCGCATGACGATGTGCGGGATCACGGGGATGGCGGCGGCCCAGACGACGAAGGCACCGACGTCCACGGTCCAGGGGTGCTCGCCCACGGAGACGAGGGAGGGGGCCACGCGGGCGGCCTCGTCCAGGGGCCCGACCAGAGCGCCCGCGCGCAAGGCCACGTAGGCCGCCGTGCCCAAGACAACGGTGAGCATGACAAGCCCCTGAGCGACGTCGGTCCAAGTGACGGCGAGCATCCCGCCCACGGAGACGTACAGGATGAACACGAGCGCGGAGACGGTGATGGCGATGTGATAAGGGACCCCAAGGAGGACCTCGGCCGCGATCCCGGCGGCCTTCATCTGGGCGACGATGTAGACGGTGAAGCTCGCGACGATGACCAAGGGCACCCCCACGCGCAGGACCGGGTGGGGAAAACGGAAGGTCAAGAAGTCCGTGATGGTGAACCGCCCAAAGCGGCGCAGGGGGCGGGCCACGAGGACAGAGGCGAGCGGGAAGCCCACGACGGCGCCCGCGAACAGGGCCAAGGTCCCGGGGATGCCCTTGGCGTAGGCGAGGCCCATGACGCCGAGGATCGAGCCGCCGCTGGCAAGGCTCGCCATGATGGCAATGGCGTTCACGAGCGTGCCGATGCGGCGCCCGGCGACCCAGTACTCGTCCGCTGAGCCCAGCACGCGCCGGGAGGCCCAGACGCCGACGCCCACGCAGGCCAGGAGGTAGAGCGCGACGACGGCGTACTCGACGGTCACGACCGGCCCTCTCGCGGTGGTCCTCCGTCGGCGGGTGGCCGGGCGGGGCGCATTCCCCAAAGCCGCGCGAGCGCTACGAGCGGCGACAACACCATGAGGGCAGCCATGAGCCACCCCAGAGCCACCATGTCCCCCCAGCGGGCCTCACGCGCCCAGGGGAGGAGGCCCAGGAGCGCCAAGAGTAGAAGCCCCGCGATGAACGCGCGGTCCCCGCGGGGCATGGGATAGAACCCGCCCGGGCGCTGGGGACGCTCACCGTCGTGCGAGCCCGCGACATGGCGCCTGGAGCCAGCGTCAGCGCCGGACACCACTCAGCCCTCGGCCTCGACGTGGACGGACAGGTCTTCCGCCAGCGCCTCCAGCGCCTGCGCGAGATCGGCGGGCTGCACGCCCGGCGGAACCCGCACGAGCGCCTCGGCATGGAAGAAGACCTCGCCGGACATGGGAGCCGGCTGAAGGCCCGTGTCCAGCTCCTCGACGTTCGCGGCGCGCGCGGCCAGGGCCGTGGTCACGGCACGCACGATGCCCGGGTGGTCGGCGCCCACGACCTCGACTCTGAGGAGCTGCCCTTGGGGCTCACCCGCGGGCATGTCCGCGGGCCTCACCACGACGGTGGCACCCGTCTCGGTGTCCGCCAAGGCGCGGAGGTCGGCGGACAAGGCCGGGGCCACGTCCGCGGCCACCGTGACGTGGACAACGCCCGCGAAGGAGCCCGCCAGGCGTACGAGGCGCCCGGCCTCCCAGTTGCCCCCATGACGAGCGATGACGTCGGCGAAGCGCTGCACGAGCCCGGGGTGGTCCGGAGCGATGATGGTCAAGACGAGGGACGTGGGCATGACGGGGCGTTCCACTGCGTGCGGGTTGGAGGGCTCGGGGCGCGCTCGCAGCCCCAGGGTGAGGAGAGGGGCCGGGAGGGCGCGACGGGTGCCACGGGTGAATTCGCGGCCCGCGCACCGGGCGGAGCAAGCATGGCCCAAGTGACGGCCCAGCGCCAGGCCCGTATCCAGTGCGGAAGCGGGCACGGGTGCGGAAGCGGGCGTGGGCGCGGAGGCGGGCGTGGGCGCGGAGGCCGGCGCGGAACCGGCGCGGGAGGGGGCTGGCGCGGTGCGTCCAGATTACTCTCGGCACCCCTAACACACTGGAATCCTTGGGTCGGATTTCACCGACCCGGCCAGCCAGGTCCCGGGCCGGGAGCGGGCGAGCGCCGGGAGCGGAGTCGACGATGGGGGCGGGCGCGGGGGGGGGCAGAGGGCGTCCAGATTACTCTCGGTCTCCCTAACGCATTGGGATCTTTAGGCTCGTTTTCCCCGGCTCGGCCAGCCAGGTCCCGGGGCGGGAGCGGGCGAGCGCCGGGAGCGGAGTCGACGACGGGGGCGGGCGCGGGTGCTCTCACCCCCAAGCGGGACATCTCCCTCGCCTCCCAGCAACCGATGTGCTACCCGACCTCCCTCGCGGCACCCAGCCGGTACATCTCCCTCGCCTCCCAGCAACCGATGTGCTACCCGACCTCCCTCACGGCACATCAGGAGCTGCACCCTGTGACCATGGACCTCGGCGCGTTCCACCTGGAGGGGTTCTCCCTGGGCGGGATCGAGACGGCGCTCTACGTGCCAGGCTGGCGCCTCGCCATCGACGTGGGGCGCGGCCGCGGCTCCCTGCTCCGCGCCAAGCACATCGCCATCACCCACACCCACATCGACCACGCCGGCGGCCTCCCCTACCTCCTCGCCCTACGCCAGCTCTATGGCATGGACCCACCCACCATCTACGTCCCCGCCCAATCGGCAGCGGGCTTCGCGGAGATGCTCGCCGCCTGGGACAAGATCCAGCGGTTCACGTCCCGCTACGAGCTGGTCGAGGCGCGCCCAGGCGAGGCCTACCCCATCGGACGCGGCCTGGAGTTGCTGCCCTTCCGGACCTACCACGTCGTCCCCTCCGTGGGCTACCGCGTGCGCCGCACCACCCACAAGCTCCTGCCCAGCTTGCGAGGCCTCCCAGGCCGCGAGATCGCCGCGCGCAAGGCCCGCGGCGAGCCCATCACGGCGCCCGAGACGCGCGTGGAGCTCGCCGTCACGGGCGACACCCTCCCCGAGCTGTTCGACCGCACGCCCGACCTCTACGAGGCCCGCGTCCTCGTCACCGAATGCACCTTCCTGGACGACCGCAAACCCTACGCCGCGGCCCGTGCTGGCGGCCACGTCCACCTGCGCGATCTCCTGGCGCGCGCGGACCACTTCGCCAACCGGCAGCTCGTCCTCAGCCACTTCAGCCAAATCTACAAGCCCACCGAGCTCCCAAAGCTCCTCCGCCCCCTCGCCGAGCGCGTGGCCCCGGAGCTCCTCACGCTCCCCATGACCCTCCCCGACGACCGTCGAGCGTGAACGCCACCGCGCCGACCATGCGGTCCAGCGAGCGGCCCGTAGCTCAGCGCGCGGCGGCGTACAGCCCGCTTCCAACCGCCGGACGGGTCGCCAACAGACGCGCCCGCTGGTCGGGGAACAAGTGCTTGTAGCGCACGGTGAGCCCCTCGTTGGACACGGTGAGGATCTCACACAGGGGCCGCACCTTCTCCCCCTGGGGCAACTCGACCTCGGCCCAGACGAAGTCCTCGTCGTCCAGCTCCGCCAGCACGCCAGCCGGCCCCGCCAGGCGCAGGTCCATGGTCCGCTCACCGAGCCGCGTCACCGTCGCGTCCACCGTCCACTGGGCGCGGCGTCCGCCGCCCACGATGATCTCGGCCGCGAACTCCTGACCCGCCTGAACCCCGACACTCTCCAACGCGCTGGCCATGTCTCCTCCCCGTCCGGCGACGCCCATCTCGGCGCCTCACGGGCAGGTTCAGGGCCGCACGCAGGGCCGTCCAGAAAATCACCCCCTTTTCTGACCCAGCCCCCTCGCGGGCACGGTTCGAGGGCTATTGCCCCAGCAGCCGCCGCACGGCCGCCTCGTCGAACCCCACGACGACCTGGTCGTCCACGAAGATGATGGGCACGCCGTGCAGAGCGGCCGGAGAGAGGCCCGCCCGGTTCGCGAGCTCGCGGAGCTTGGAACGCGCGCTGGGGTCGGTCTCCAAGTTGTACTCGCTGAAGGGGATCCTCTGTGCCCGAAAGAATCGCCGCGCCTTGCGGCAGAAGCCACACCCCGGCTCGGTAAAGATCGTCACCTGGTGCGTGCCGCGGGTTGGCGTGTGACGCCTGGCCGCGACGCCCCCACCGGCCGGGTTGTCCGCCCGGGCGACGCGCGCCTGTGCGACCTCGGGGTCGAGCTGAAACCCCTGCCGCGGCGTGGCCTGGGCGGGGAGCCCTCCGCGCAGGTCGGCCACCAGATCCCACCCCGCCGGCATGGGGTGAGCCTCGTCGAAGACCACGACCTGGGCCCGCGCCTGCTCGGGGATGGCGTCCACCGACGTGGCCGTGAGCACGCGCCCCGACGCGGGGTCCAGGTAGCGGAAGACGAGCCCCTCTGCGCCCGCCTCCAAGGTCACGGCCGCTGGCGCCCGTGCTGCCGCGTCTCCGGAGACACCCTCCGCGGAGGCGCGCTCCGCCCCGGCGCCCTCCTTGCCGCCACAACCGCCTCCAAGCCCAACGAACACGGCTGCACCGACGGCGGCGGCGACGAGCGCCGAGCACCAACCCGTCCGGCCCACCCAACCCGACACCGCACCCTCGCTCAAGACCGGCCCCCGAAGCGACGAGCCAAGCGGTCCACCTGCGCCACGTACGCACCGCCAAAGAGGGTGGCGTGGACCAGCAAGGGGTACAGGTTCAGGACCTCCAGACGCTGGGGAAGCTCGGCGTCGAAGGGGCCCGCGACCTCCTGGTAGGCGTCGTAGAAACGCGTCGAGAAGCCACCGAAGAGCTGCGTCATGGCGAGGTCCACCTCGGGGTGGCCGCGGTACACTGCAGGGTCGATGAACCAGGCGCTTGGCTCGCCCGTCCCGGCGCCTCCAACCCGCGACCCCGCCACGAGATTCCCGCCCCAGAGGTCGCCGTGGAGCAGCGCGCACCCACCGTCGGGCTCGTCGAGCAGCGCGTCGAAGTCCAGGCCCTCCACGCGCCGCCGCACCTGGGCCGGAAGCGCACCCAGCAGGGGCTCCACGCGGCGAGCGCGGAAGAAGGCGCGCCAACTCCCGGCGCCCGCGCCCTCATCCCCGGGCGCCGGGCGGTTGTCCTGAGGCAGCGAGCCGATGAAGTTGTCCACCTCCAGCCCCGGCCCTCCCCCGCGCTGAGCATGGAGCGACGCCAAGGCGCGGCCGGCCTGCTCCATGACCGCTGGCGTGGCCGGGGCTGGCGCCAAGAGCTCGAGGACCAAGACGCCCCAGCCCTCGCTGGCGTGGTCCTCCACGAGCAGAACCTCGGGGACGCGCAGCGCCTGCCCGCCTGCGGCCCGCGCCCCGGCTTGGGCGCCCGCCTCCCGGAGCCGCGTCAGCCCGTCGGCCTCGGCCTCGAAGAACCCCAACCCACCCCGAGGCCGCGGGCCCTGCTTCATGCTTCCTGGCGCCCGCTGGCGCCACTTCACGAACACCTCACGGGCCCGCACGGGCTCCCCCGCGCCACCCGAACGGCTGCTCGCCGACCCCTCCAGGGAGACCGCCGCCGCATGGTTGATCGAGCCCCCCCCCAAGGGCCGCACGCGGCCGGGGACTGCGCCCAGGCCCTCGCGTAGCGCGCGGGCGACCGGGGGCGGCACCCCCATCACGACCGCGCGTCGGCCATCACGGTGTCCAGCAGCGGCCCCACTCCGCGCGCGATGAGCTGGTAGACCCGCTCGAAGCCCTCGGGGCCACCGTAGTAGGGGTCCGGCACGTCCTGCCCGCGGGCGCCGTCCACGAAGCGCATGAAGGGGACCACCCGGTCGAGCTTGGCGGGATCCACGCCCGCGGACCGCGCCCGCTGCCGCGTCACCTGGAGGTTGTCGCCGTCCATGGCGACGATCCAGTCGAAGCGGTCGAAGTCGTCAGCCGCGAGCTGGCGCGCGTGGTGGCCCGAGATGTCCACGCCGTGCGCGGCCGCCACGGAGATGGAGCGGGGATCCGGGTGCTCGCCCACGTGCCAAGAGCCCGTGCCGCACGAGTCCACCGAGACGACCCCTTCCAGACCGCGGCGCGCGACCTCGGCGCGCAGGACCCCCTCCGCCAAGGGCGACCGGCAGATGTTGCCCAAACAGACGAACAGGACGGAGCGCGGAGAGGGCCCGCTGGACGCCTGGGCCCCGGCGCCGGCCGCGCTGCGAGAGGTCTTCGAGTGGTGTTGCTGGCTCATGGGGGCGCATCCTCCCCGCCCCAAGGCGCCAGTGTCAACGAAGACGCGCTCCGCGCGCCGGGGCATCCTTTACACCATTGGGGGGCCGTGCTAGCCGCTCGGACCATGGGAAACGCTCTCCGCCCGGCTCTCCACGACAGGTGCCCCCTCCACCCACGCCGACGCAGCGAGCGCGCAGCAAGCGTCCGACGCGCGCTCCTGGGCGTCGTCCTCGTGGGCGCGACCTGGCTCATCCCCCTAAGCCCTCCGTCGGCACGCGCCGCCCTGCCCCACCACGCCGACGTCTGCGACGTCCTCCGCGTCGCTCGACAGGGACGGGGGGCGATCCTCGCCGCCAGCCCGGCGCTGGAAGGGGCCGCGGGCCCCGTGGGCGTCCGAGGCTTCGGCTTCACGGGTGCGCGCGACGGGTTCTCCTTCCGGGCCATCGTCAACGCCCGCGCCTCCCTGGTCCTCGACGCCACCACCGTCCCAGGCGAGCGCGTGGTGCTCGACATCACCCTGCGCCCCACCTTCGGCACCCGCGAGCTCCTGGTGGAGCTGGACGGCCAGCGCCTAGGTCTGTGGCCTCTGGCCCAGGGCTGGCAGCGCGTCTCGGTCCCCCTGCCCCCGCGCAAGCGCAGCGGCCAGCTCGTGCTCACGCTCACCGACCCCGGCTCCATGTTCGACGAAGGCCCGACCATGCCCGCCCAGGTCCGGGGCCTCCTCCACGCGCTCACGCCTCGGGCGGTCACCGCCCCACCCCCGGCGACCCCACAACCCGCCCTCGCACCGCCCCCCGAGGAGACGCCGGACGGGCGGCCCATCCTGTGGCTTCACCCCGGGGAGCACGTGGAGGTGCCCCTACCGCCGGCCCCGGGCCTCGCCCTGGAGACCTGGGGCACCCGCACCTTCGGAGGGCTGGCCATCTCCGGCGCCGCCACACCGCCCCCGCCACCCCGGGTCCAGGTGGCCATCGTCTCCCCCGAGGGCGCCGTGGACGTGGCGGCGGACCTCCCGGCAACGCTGTCCATCCCCTGGAACGTGGACCTGGACCGCCCGCGCACGCGGCCCTACACCCTGCGCCTGACCGCCCCTATCGAGAACACCGCTGCCGTGGGGCTCGTGGCGCCGCGCCTCACCGGGCCGGGCCCCGTGGTCCCCCCTCGCCCCTCCGCTCCAGCGAGCCGCCACCCCGTGGTGCTCATCGCCGCCCGCGGGCTCAACGCCCTCGACGCGGAGGTCGCCGCCCCCCGCCCGGCGCCCGCCGTCTCCCTCACGAACGCCTGGACCACGGCCCAGGTCCCGCGCGCCGCGCTGGCCTCGCTCCTCACGGGGCGCGCCGCCACGGGGCACGGTGTGATCCAGGCGCAGGGGCGCTTGCCGGACGACGTTCCCACGCTGGCCGAGGCCTTCCGCGCCGCCGGCTACCACACCGTCCTGCTGGCGGGCGCCCTCCCCGGCCCCGCCCTGGTCCAGGGCGGGGGCGACCTCGCCCGGGGCTTCGACACGGTGCTCACCTCCGCCGCTGGCGCCGTAGGGCCCCACGCCGGTGACCTCCTCGCCCGCGCCGCCGAAACCCTCCGCCGGGCGGGGCACAATCCCACGCTCGTGGTGGTCCTGGCGAGCGACGCCGCGCCCCCGTGGCTCCCACGCGGCAACGCCTGGCGGCGCTTCGCCCCGGCCCGTGGCAAGCCCCCCTGGCCACCGCTGACCACCGCCGCGCGACTGGCGAAGTGGGGCCCCAAGCCGCCTCCCCCCGCCGACCTGCCCTGGGTGCGCGCCTTGCGTCGAGGAAAGGTGGCAGAGCTGGGTCAGGCCGTAGCGGAGCACCTGCTCCGGGCGTCCGACCTGCCGCTCAGCCCGGTGGTGGCGGTGGCGGGGCTGGGCGACGAGAGCCCCTGGACCGCGAGCGCCCCGCCCACACCGGACACCGCGCGGATCCCCGTGTGGCTCTGGGGCGTACCGCCGGTGTCGAGCCACGACGGAGCGCCCCCCTGGTCCGCACGCTCCGCAGACCTCAGCGACGTGGCGGCGACCCTCATGGGGCTCGCCGGGGTCCCCGGCCCCGAGGGGGTCCAGGGCGTCGACCTGCGCCTCGTAGCGCCGAGCCCCGCCGCCACCGCCTTCCCGTGGACGGCGCACGCGCTCGGTGCCCGCGGGGAGCTGCTGTCCATCGCCGGGGACCGAGCCACGCGCCTCCCCGCTCCCGGGCGCGCCGGGGACCACGTGGCCGACTGGCAGCGCGTGGGTGCCCACGCCGGGGTGGGTCGCCCCGCGAGGCCCCAGGCTGGCCGGTGGACGCCCCGCCCCCCCCAGGCCGTGGACCCGCGCGACCCCGTGCGCCGCGCCCTGCTCCAGAGCGCCCGTGTCTTCTTGGCCGCCGGGCCCCGTTGGAGCCGCGCGGCCTATGACGCGCCCGCGTGGCCCCGAGGCCCCGAGGGCCACACGGCCCTGCGAGCGGTCCCCATAAGGATGGAGGTGCCGGCCCGGCCCGCCT
>CAYZID010000175.1:0-12470 GCA_964478315.1 uncultured Myxococcales bacterium
GGTGTCCCAAGGGTGTCCCAAGGGTGTCCCAAGGGTGTCCCAAGGGTGTCCCAAGTCTCTGTGGTCTCGCGGCTTTCATTGGCAGTGAGGGGGGGCGCGCACCTCACGCCAGCCCCCGCGCGGGGTGGTGCGTGGAGATGCCCCCCGGCTTCCCGTACCCTGCGCGTGGCGCCGCGCCGCTCGCCAGGTCGCGCTGGACGCCTCGGTCTCGGAGGTCCCCGTCATGCGCCAGTCTCCTCGACTCGTCCCCACGGAGGTGCGGGCCTATCGGCAGGCAGATGCCCGGTTCCATGTAGCCACCGCCCAGCGCCACCCAGGTCTCGCTTGGACTTCTGTGTGCTGGGGGGCTCTCATGTGCCTCGCGGCGCTGCTGCCCACCGCCTGCGCGACGACCGGGGTGCCCAACCCTGAACGCCCGGTGCCCGCCGTCCTCACCCTCCGCGACCCGCGAGGCGACGATCACGGTCCTGGGGGGTACACCTACCCCCAGGGCCAGCCCTACGCGGCAGGGGCCTTCGACCTGACCTCCGTGCGTCTGGCCGAGGAGCGTGCTTGGTTGGAGATCGAGGTGACCTTCGCGCGACCCATCCCCATGGCTACGGTGCGCCTCACGGCCGACCAGGTGGCGACGCTCCCGGTGCTGGCCTTCGACCTCTACCTGGACCTCGACGGCGTTCGCGGCCAGGGGCGCCGGGAGGCCTTGCCCGGCCGGCAGGTGCGCCTCGCCGATGGGCGGGGTTGGGAGGTCGCGATCGTGCTCCACCCCACGCCCGCGGCGGTGGAAGGCCTGTACGAGCGCGCCACGGGGAGCGCCTCGGTCTGGGTCCCGCGGAGGGTGCGGATCCGCGGGCGCAGCTTGCGCGCCAGGGTGCCCGCCGATGTGCTGGGAGGGCACGCGCTCGGGGACGTGGGGATCGCTGCGGCGGTCTCCGGCGTCGTGTTTGGGGCCTCCTTCCGGGGGGCGGTGGACGGCGCCACGCCCACGGCCTTCGTCCGCGAGGTGACCGCCGAGCCGGGGCAGTGTGGGCGCTGGGAGGAGGCCCCGGATGGGGCCCCCTGCACGTTCGGAGGGTGTCGCGGGTGCGGGCTCCATCCGCGGGTCATGGACGCCCTGGCGCCGCGCCGCGGTGAGCAGGAGAGGGCGCTCGCTCGCTACGACACCGCGCGCGGCGTGGAGGGGGAGCTCCCCGTGGTGGGGCCCCCCGTGCGGTTGGCGGCAGGCCCCCCCGGGGACGAGGGTAGTCCGCCGGGAGACGGGGAAGCAGCGGCCCCTGAGAGTCGGCCGGCCGTCGCTGGACTGCCCCCGAGCCCCTCCCTGCGGGGGGAAGTGCGAGGGCGCGACGGCGCCCTCGTCACCGCGTGGTTCCCGCGGGATGAGCCGCGGCCGGGCGCCATTGGGCAGGCGCTGGGCGCGGACGGCGGGGCGTGTGGCGCGGTCGTCGTGATCGAGCGGCTCAGCGAGCGGCTCCTCTTGTTGAAGGCGCCGCAGCCCCTCCTCTGCGCCCCTGCGAGGGTCCGGTTCCCCACGGTGCGCTGAGGTCCAACGCCCCGTGGTGGGGAGGGAAGACAAGCGATCTGGGGCGTGCCCTGCGCGGTGGCGTCTCTCCCCGGATTGTGCCAGGGTTGCCGCGCCCGGGTGCAGAGCGCGAGGGGGATCGGTTGGCAGAGGTCACGCTGACGGACGTGTGGAAGCGCTACGATGGCGGAGTGGAGGCCGTCAAGGCGGTGAGCCTGGCCATCGAGGACGGCGAGTTCGTGGTCCTCGTGGGGCCGAGCGGCTGCGGGAAGTCCACCACGCTGCGCATGATCGCGGGGTTGGAAGACATCAGCGCCGGTCGGCTGGAGATCGGTGGCAGGGTCGTGAACGACGTGGCGCCCCGGGACCGGGACATCGCGATGGTCTTCCAGAGCTACGCCCTCTACCCCCACATGACCGTGCGGGAGAACATGGCCTTCGGTTTGAAACTCCGGCGCTTCGCGCGGGACGAGATCGACGCCCGCGTCTCGGATGCCGCCCGGATGCTCGGCCTGGAGGACCTCCTGGACCGCAAGCCCAAGGCCCTGTCCGGTGGGCAGCGGCAGCGTGTCGCCATGGGGCGGGCCATCGTGCGCCAGCCCTCGGTGTTCCTCTTCGACGAGCCGCTGTCCAACCTGGACGCCAAGCTGCGCGTCCAGATGCGCGTGGAGATCGCCGCCCTGCACCGGCGCTTGGGGACGACCATGGTGTACGTGACCCATGACCAGGTCGAGGCCATGACGCTGGCCGATCGGATCGCGGTCATGTCCATGGGAGAGCTCCAGCAGTTCGGGTCCCCCATGGACGTCTTCCACCACCCCAAGAACCGCTTCGTGGCGGGCTTCATCGGGAGCCCGGCCATGAACTTCTTGGAGGGCGCCGTCGTGCCCAGCGAGGCCGGTGATGGCTTGGTCTTCCGAGGGGGAGGCGTGGAGGTCACCTTGACCCCGGAGCAGGGGGAACGCCTCGGCGGGCCGCGGGACGGGGTCACGCTGGGCGTGCGTCCCCAGCACATGGCGGCCGCCTCGGATGGACAGGCCAGCGGCCGCGGTGAGGTCGTGCACGTGGAGCTCATGGGGGCCGAGACCTTCGCCCACCTCAGGCTCCGTGGGGGCGCCGAGGACCGAGTGCTCGTCCTCCGACTCCCCGGGGACTTCTCGGTCAACGTGGGAGACGCGCTGGCGTTCCGGGTGGACGTCCCGCGTATCCACCTGTTCGGAGCGGATGGAGCCAACCTCCTGCTCGCGGAGTGAGCGGGGCGCGGCGCACGAGGGGTGGTTCGAGGGACCACCGTGCAAGAGGACAGAGCAATCGGGAGGAGGGATCGATGCGCAAGGACGGAATGGGCGTTGGCACGAGCCGGCTCGTGCGGCGGGTGACATGGTCGCTGGCGTTGTTCGGCGCGGTGGGGCTCCTCAGCGTGACCGGCTGCGGGAGCAAGCAGGGGGGCGATAGGCCCAAAGAGGCTGGCTCAGCAGCGTCCGGGTCCGCGGGCGGAGACGAGTCCGGCAGCAAGGCTGCGCCGGCCAAGACCTCGGCGGCGCCCAAGGCCGCGCCCGGCAAGCCCGCGGAGCCTGTGAAGGCCGCGGAGCCTGGGAAGGCCGCGGAGCCCCAGAAGATCGTCCTGTGGCACGCCTACCGCGCGGCTGAGAAGGACGCCATCGAGCAGGTCGTCAAGGACTTCAACGCCTCCCATCCCTCGATCACGGTGCGGGCCCAGGCGATCCCCTACGATCCCTTCGTCGACAAGGTGACCATCACCGTTCCCCGTGGACAGGGGCCAGACGTCTTCATCTTCGCCCACAACATGATCGGCAACTGGGTGGAGGAGGGGGTCCTCGAGCCGCTCTCGGGCAAGATCGACGGCGCCTCCCTCAAGGCCTTCCTGCCGAGCTCCGTGAAGGCGCTCGTCTACCGCAAGAACCTCTACGGGCTGCCTCTGGCCTTCAAGTCCTTGGTCTTCTACTACAACAAGAAGCTCCTCCCCGACGGCGTCCCGGCCACGATGGAAGAGCTCATCCCCAAGCTCCAGGCGCTCACCACGGGGGAGCGGCACGGCCTCGCGTACGAGGCGGGGCTGCTCTACTTCCACGCCCCGTGGATCCACGCCTTCGGCGGTCGCTTCTTCGACGAGGACCACAAGCCCGCCTTCGACACCCCCGAGCAGGCCCAGGCCCTCGAGTTCACGCGCTCCCTCCATTTCAAGGACAAGCTCCTCCCCAAGGGGTTGAGCGGGTTCATGGTGACCAGCTTGTTCAACGACGGCAACGCCGTCGTGGTCATGAACGGCCCCTGGTTCCGCGCCGAGATCAAGCCCCAGGTGGACTACGGCGTGGCCGTCATCCCCACGGTCCAGGGCAAAACACCCAAGCCGCTGCTGGGCATCGAGTCCGTGTTCATCTCCAAGACCAGCAAGCACAAGGCGGCGGCGATCGAGTTCGCCCAGTACCTGGCTGGGCCAGCCAGCGCCAAGGTACGCATGGACGTGGGCAAGCAGCCGGTCGCGCACCTCGCGACGCTCCAGGAGGGCGCCAAGCGTGACCCCACGATGCGGGTCTTCATGGACCAGTCCAAGCAGGCGGTGCTCATGGACGCGAGCCCCGAGATGCAGCTCGTGTGGTCCACCGTGGACTCCGCCGTGGCCAAGGGGATCTTCGACAAGAACGCCAAGCCCGCGGAGGAGCTGAAGAAGGCCCAGGCGAAGCTCCTCGCCGATCTCGCCAAGCGCAGAAAGTAGTCGCCCGGCCACGGGAGGGCTTGTCATGCCCCTGTACGCCCGAGTCTCCTACGCCCTCGCCGTGGCCTTGCTCGTCGCCACCTTGGGCGGCGTGTACGCCGGGGTCGAGCGGTACTTGGACGCGCGGGACCACCGCGTGGAGGCTCAGCGTCACGCGCTGCTGCTGGCGGAGACGCTCGCTGAGGCGGTGGGCAAGGAGGGGCGCAACGGGGCCGCCCGGGCCGCGCTCGACGCGAGCGGAGAGGCGGTCGGCGCGGTGCAGGTCGTCCGCTCCGGCGGCGTCGACGAATTTGGGATCGCGCGTGGCGACGAGGTCGCCTGGAGTGACGTGCGGGATGAGGCGGCCCGCCCGGCCGACGCCAAGGCCTTCGCAGAAGCGCTGCTGGTGCGCTCCGCCGAGCTGGCGGACTATCTGGGCAAGGGGGAGGACATCCCCCAGGATCGGCGCTTCGAGCGGTTCGAGAGCCGGGGACGCTCCGTCGTGGCGGCCTACGCCCCCATCCTGGACCGCGACCACCGCTATCTCGGATTCGTCCGGGTGGCACAGGTGCCCGCCCCCTTCGTGCCGAGCGTCCCGTCGTGGCTCCTGGCCCTCGGGGTCCTCCTCGCCAGCGCCCTCGCCTTTGGGGCTACCTTCGGTCCCCCCGCGTTGGGGGGCGCCGCGTGGGAGGCCGAGGGGCGGCTTGGCTCCGCGCTGTGGGTCGCCGTGGGCGTGGGCACCGTGGCGTGGGGCGGCGGCGCCACGACGCTCCTAGCCCTCGTCGCGCTGGCCGGGGCGCTGGGCGCTGGTGGCGTCGGCGGGGTGGCCCGCGTCTTCCGCGGCGTGCGGGAGCAGCCTGGCACCTACGTCTACATCGCGCCCGCGATGATCGCGATGATCGTCCTGGTCTTCGTTCCCTTCGCCATGGGCATCGCCCTCGCGTTCTTTGACGGCGGCTCGTTCACGGGGCTCGAGAACTTCCACGAGATCCTCGTTCCCGACGAGACCGTCCACCCGACGTTCTACTGGACGCTGGGGATGACCATCCTCTGGACCGTCTCCAACGTCGTGCTCCATGTCTCCATCGGCGTCGCGCTGGCGCTGGTGCTCAACCGCCCGAGCCTTCGCTTCCGTTGGCTCTATCGGGTCCTGCTCATCGTCCCCTGGGCCGTGCCCAACTACATCACCGCCCTCATCTGGAAGACGATGTTCAACACGGACTACGGGGCCGTGAACGCCTTCCTCGCCACCTTCGGAGTGGACAAGGTCGACTGGCTGGGCACGGGATCGAGCCTCACGTCGAACTTCATCGCCAACCTGGTGACGAACACCTGGCTCGGGTTCCCCTTCATGATGGTCGTGACCTTGGGGGCGCTCCAGTCCATCCCGGCGCCCCTCTATGAGGCGGCGGAGATCGACGGGGCGCGGCGTTGGCAGATGTTCCGTCACGTGACCCTGCCGCTGCTCAAGCCCGCGCTGATCCCGGCCATCATCTTGGGCGTCATCTGGACGTTCAACATGTTCAACGTGATCTACCTGGTGAGCGGCGGCGCCCCCGACAACGAGACGAACATCCTCATCACCCAGGCGTATTACGCGTTCAAGGTGCTCAAGCGCTTCGGCTTCGCTGCCGCCTACTCGCTGCTCATCTTCGTCATCCTGCTCGCCTACGGCTGGATGCAGAACCGCGTCACGCGCGCCACCGAGGGGGCCTTCGAATGAGCCGACGCCAGCACACCACGTGGTGGGGGACGGCCCTCACCCACCTCACGCTCATCGTGATCACGGTGGCCACCCTCTACCCCCTGGCCATCGTCATGCGCCTGGCCCTCAACGAGGGGCAGAGCTTTCAGGCCGACCTGTCGCCCATCCCCCAGCACCCCACGGTGGCGAACTTCGTGGCGGTCGTGAGCGAGACCGACGCCGAGGGGCACTGGCTCTTTGGGCGGCAGCTCTTGAACTCGGCCGTCATCGCCATCGCCACGACCATCCTCGGCATCCTCCTAGCGACGACGGCGGGCTATGCCTTCAGCCGGTTCCGTTTCCCCGGGCGTCAGGCGGGCCTCATGGCCTTCCTCGTGAGCCAGATGTTCCCCGGCGTGCTCATGATGATCCCGCTCTATCTCATCATGCAGGAGCTGGGGCTCCTCAACCAGCCGCTGGGGCTCATCGTCGTCTACGCCACCACCGCCATCCCCTTCTGCGTCTGGATGCTCAAGGGGTACTTCGACACCATCCCCAAGGATCTCGAGGAGAGCGCCATCATGGATGGGGCCAGCCAGTTCACCGTCTTCTGGCGTATTATCCTGCCGCTGTCCATGCCCGCCGTGGCCGTCACGGCCCTCTTTTCGTTCATGACCGCTTGGAACGAGTTCGTCCTCGCGTTCACGTTCATGGACGCCCCCACCGCCTTCACGCTGCCCGTCGCCGTCAACAACTACGTGGGCGAGAAGTCCATCGAGTGGGGGAAGTTCGCCGCCGCCTCGGTGCTCGTGTCCGTGCCCGTGATGGCCCTCTTCTTCGCCCTGCAGAAGCACCTCGTCGGTGGCCTCACCGCCGGCGGCGTGAAGGGGTAGGGCGTGCCGCGCGTCCGGCGCGCCCTCCGCATGGTCCGAGCGGGCGACCTGGTCAAGCGCCTGGGACGAGCCTCTGCCCGGGCCGGGAGCCCCGCACCACCTCCGGCCTCTTGGACGCACACGGTGGGGCCTGCGCTCGCCCAGGTGACCGCGCTGGTCGGGTTGCGCCGCGAGGACGGGACCCTGCGCTGCGTGGCCGCCAACGAGGCCGCGCTCCACGACCTCCTCGCACGCCAGGCGCACGTGCTCGCCGCCTGGAACGCCGTGGCAAGCGCCCGGGGCGGGCCGCGGGCCCAGCGCGTCGAGGCGTGGGTCGCCGCCGACTTTCGCCCGCAAGGCGTGCCCAACCCTCCTCACCAGCCGCTGGCGCCTCTCGCACCGCCAACCGCCGAGCCGACATCCGCTGGTGACCAGGCGCAGGGCCGCTACTGGAGGCAGGCGGCGCAGGAGGCGGAGGGGGTCTCCGATCCGGCGCTCCGCGAGGCCCTCATTCGGCTCCGCGCCCGCGCCCTGGCGCGGCAGGCGTCGCGCGCCTCAGCGCCCCCGAGCGCGGAGCACGACGGACCCCCTTCGCTTCTGGACCCGGTTCGTGGATAATGCGGCCGGACACGGGCCCGAGGAGGCGGTCGGAGCGAGGCGCCGCGGCGCGATGTGCGGCGGGTTGGGGGGAGGAGGGAGCGTGCCGCTGGGACACCATCCTCACCCAAGAAGACCCGAGTCACGGGAGTCACGGGTGTCGCTTCGGTCACGCCAGACCTCTGGGGGCGTGTCTCGAACGTTAGGAGGCCCATCTTGAAGCGCATCGCCCTCGTTGTTCTCGCCGCGTCGTCCTTGGCCGCGGCTGGCTGTTTTGGCTCGACCAGTGAGACGAATCATGGGGGCGACGCCAGCGTCAGCGCCGATGGCACCCAGGAGAGCGATGGTGGGGGGGACGTGGAGGTCGGCGCGAGCGAGGACGCGGGCCCCGCCGCGTTGCCGGGGGCCTGCACGACGGACGCCGAGTGCACCGCGGGTAGGTGCCGCTCGGGTGTCTGCGTGCCGGATCCGCCCGAGGGTCTCGTGGCGACGATCACCAACCCGGACGGCGACACGCCCACCTCGGACCCGCCGAACCTGTCCTGCCTAGAGCCGGGGACGGGTGACGTCGTGCTGGAGACGCCAGCGGGCCCTGCGACGACGACCCTCTACGGGGCCGTGGCGCGTTTCGGCTCGGGGCTCAAGAGCTACGACGTCCAGGTGGACGTCTTCCTGGCCGCTGACTTCGACCCCACCGAGTGCGAGTCCGAGCCCACCGACGCCAAGCGCGCCCAGTGCTACCAGGACTACGGGGACACCAGGGGGCCCAAGCCCATCGGCACGAGTCTGAGCGTCCCGGCGGACGCCCCCGCCGCGAGCATCCCGGAGCGCTGCGATGGGCACGCGGACTGCCCTCTGGGCTATCGGTGCATCGAGGGAGACCTCGACTACACCTGCGAGGAGCAGTACGGCCTCTACGAGATCCCGAACGTTCCCACGAACACGATGCTCGTCCTGAGGAGCCGCGCCACCCAGCTCACCAGCAAGTGGCATGACAGCTACGTCTTTGGCGTCTACCTCTACGCGGACCAGGTGGTGGACGGCCGGTTCCACTACGACGCGACGATCGTGTCGCATGGGCAGTGGCTCCTGACCTCCAACATGGTGGGCCTGCCCGATGTCCCGGAGACGCGTGGCGTGGTCGGGGGACGCGTGCGGGACTGTCGCACCGACGGGCGTGACTCGTGGACCGTCTCCAACGCCAGCCTGGCGCTCGCCAACCCGGCAAAGAAGATGGTCTTTTTCAACAACCTCGAAGATGACACGGTGCCCCTGGACGGGCGGGAGGCGACGAACATCCTCGGGCGCTTCGCTGCCTTGGACATCGCCCCTGGCTGGAACCGGATCGCCGTGTCCGTCCGCGTGGGCGACCAGGTCGTGGCCGGGGGGGGGATGCCGGTCTACGTCATCCCCAACGCCCTGAGCATCATCACGCTCCCGGGGCTCCAGCCCCACTGGCAGCAGCAGTAGGACCGCGAGCGCTCGGCCGGCGCCTGGTGGGGTCCAGACGCCGCGCGCTCCCCTCAGCGTCTTCCCTCTCTCCAGCTCGGAGGTCTCACCTTGCGTGCTCTCGTCGTTCCTCCCGCCCTTCGGGGCGCTCCTCGTCGCGTCGCCGTCGTGGTCACCGTGGGCCTGTTGGGCGCCTCGATGGTCACCGCGGTGGGCTGTGACAAGCGGGACAAGCAGCAGATCTCGCCGCGGAGCACGGTGAAGCTCAGCCTCCCGCCCAAGCCCAAGCTCGTGAAGCCCCAATATCGCAAGGCCTATGACGACGGTGCCCTGACCGTCGAGGGGCTGCTGCGCGACTACAAGTCCTACATGGGGCAGAACGTCAAGGTGCGCGGCAAGGTCATCTCGGTCTCCAAGTGCCCGGTCCCGCCCCCGGTGAGCGACGAGGTCAAGGCCAAGGCGCTGGAGGAGTGGGACAAGCTCGTGAAGCTGGCCAAGCGCCTGAAGAAGAACCCACCGCCCCAGCCCACGTTCCCGGAGCCGGAGGCGCCGCGCACCTGCAAGCCGCGGCCTCACGCCTATCTCGTGGACGACGGCGGCGACGCCAAGTGGCAGCTCCTGGTGGCGGGGACGATGTGGAGCGCCGTGGCTTCGCTGGAGCAGGGCGCCACCGTGACCCTGACGGGGCGCTTCGATCGCGTGACGCCCGACGGCGACTACGTGCGGCAGCAGGGCCTCATCTACCTCCCCGATCTCCCCCGCCCCGAGCCGGACGCTGGGACGGAGGCGCCGGCCGATGAGGCGCCCAAGGCCGTGAAGAAGAAAGCCAAGCCCAAGAAGAAGCGCAAGACCAAGGGGCGATAGCACGCTGGGGGACGCGCCGCGCTCCCGACGGCCGTCCTCCCTCCGGAGCGCAAGCCTCTCAGGCCTCCCGCTCCGGCACCCACAGTCGTTGCCCCATGTGGACGTGCGCCCCCACCTCGACCCCGGGCGCTAGCTCCAAGGGGCGGGCGGAGATGAGTACGACCGTGGAGCCCAGGTGAAAGACGCCGAGGTCGTCCCCGCGGCGGAGCCGTGGCGCGGGGGTCACCTCGACGTGACTTGGGGGGTCGCCAGGGCGCGCCGTGAGGCCGAGCGGGCTCAACTCCAGCCGTCCTACGTTCGCCGCGCCCACGAGCACGAGGGCGAGTCGTCCCAGGGGGCCTGCGTCCAAGTCCGCGACGATGCGGACGTTGCCCGCGTAGAGGGAGGGGACTCGGCCCACCGTGAGGCCGTTCACGGGTAGGGCCCCCCCGGCGAGGCTCCGCGCGCCCAGGAGGCGGCAGTCGGTGGGCGCGTGGACGCGGTGATAGTCCCTGGGACTCAGGTAGATCGTCGCGAAGGACCCGCCCACGAAGGCGCGTGGATCCGCACCCAGCAGGGCGCCCAGGTCATAGTCGAGGCCCTTCACCTGGGGGACGCGGCACGAGGGCGGCACGGGGCCCGCGGCTTGGAGCACCCCGTCGCAGGGGGAGAGCAGCGCGTCGGGGTTCTGGTCCAAGGGACGCGCGTCCGGCCGGAGGCGCCGCGTGAAGAACGCGTCGAAGGACGGGTACTCCCGCGCTGGCCGGTCGGCTTCCGCGAGGTCCACGCCCAGCGCGTGTGCGTAGGCCCTGATGGCGAGCGAGAGCGCAGCACGAGGCAGCGGCGCCTCCGCGAGGCGCTCCACGAGCCGCCCCACGGCGCGCCGCGAGAGCGCCCACGCGGCGAGCGCGGCGACGCGGTCTCGCGGGGAGCTGGGGCCTGGGCTGGATTCCACCGCCGCCGGATCCCGGGGCTCTACTGGAGGTCGACGTTCGTGACGGCCTTGGCCGTGAGGTAGCCCGAGAGCTGCCAGGCGTCCGGCGTCCCGTCTCCATCCGTGTCCAGGTCGAGCTGGAGCCCCAGGGCGTCGAAGAACGCGGCGAGCTCGATCTCGCCGAGGCCCCCCAGCGTCACCATGAGCCCCTCGGCGTCGGACCTGCGGATCCCACCGACGATGTGCGTTTTGAGGATGGCGCTCCCGTCTCCCGCGAAGCTCCCATCCGCGTCCAGGTGGGAGATGACGATGGGCTTGTTGACGGTCTCCGGGAACAGATCGAGCTGGGCGGGCTCGGTGGTCGTGAATCCGCAGCCGTCCATGGCGACGTTGAGGGGGTTCGGGGGGTTGAGCCACTTGTAGGTCCCGCCCTCGTCCTTGCCGCTGCCGATGTCCATGGAGGCCGTGCTGGCGGCCTCGTCGTGGACCGTCGCGTCGAACAGGAGGATGAGGGCGCCGTCCTCGATGTCGCGCGCCCACATGGGGTTCAAGGCCTGGAGGAGCGCGTCGTCCTTGGGCTCCTCCAGGACCAGCGAGTCCACCAGGTAGGTCCTCCCCGCGAGGTTCACCGTGAGCTCGCAGGCGGGGGCCACCGTGTCGGCCGACGTGTCACCCGTGGTCGCGTCCGCGTTCGCCGTGTCGCCGCCCGCATCGCTCGGGCCGGCATCCGCGGCCGGCGTCGTGTCCCCATCCGAGTCGCAGCCCGGAGCGGCGATCGCGGTGGTGAGGAGGGCCAGCGGGAGGAGCGTGGAGAGCGCGCGGCGACAAAGCATGAGGACTCCGTGGGAGACGAGAGAGGCGACGACGGAAGAAGGCACGCGCGGGGGCGGGGGGCGCCCCCGGGGCGTCTAGAGTTGTAGCGGCTCGGCAGCGGTCAGGTCTACAAAGCGCTCATAGCGGCGATGTAGGTCCTCGTGGGTCACGGTCCGCAGGCGGTCCAGGGAGAAGCCCTGGACGTTGAAGCTCGCGATGAGGGTCCCCGCCACCGCGGCGCGGCGGAGGTTCGGGGCGCTGTAGTCGCCTGAGCGGGCCAGGTAGCCCATGAACCCACCGGCGAAGCTGTCGCCCGCACCCGTGGGGTCCACGACCTCGTCCAGGGGGATGGCGGGGCACGAGAACACGGCTCCCTCGGTGAAGACCAGGGCCCCGTGCTCTCCCCGCTTGAGGACGACCACGCGGGGGCCCATGCCCATGAGCGCCCTCGCCACGGCGGGCATGGCGTGCTCGCCGGTGAGCTGTCGGCCCTCCTCGTCGTTGACGAACAGGGCGTCCACACGGCGCAGGACCTTGACCAGCGCGTCGCGGGCCGTGTCGATCCACAGGTTCATGGTGTCGAGCGCCACGAACCCGGCGTTCGGCACCTGGTCCAGTACGGTCTCCTGGAGAGCGGGGTGGATGTTTCCCAGGAAGAGCTGTCTGGCGCTCCGGTACCGCATGGGGAGGACGGGGTTGAAGTGCTCGAAGACGTTGAGCTCCGTGGACAGCGTGTCCCGGCCATTCATGTCCGCGTGGTATCGCCCCGCCCACCGGAACGTGCGCCCGGCGGCGCGCTGAAGGCCGTCGGTGTCCACCCCGCGGTCCGCCAGCAGCGCGACGTCCTCGTCTCGGAAGTCCTCGCCGACCACCGCCACCACCGCCACCGAGGACGGCGGCGCGAGCAGGGCGGCGGCCACGCTGAAGTAGGTGCAGGAGCCTCCGAGGACGTCCTCCCGCCGACCGTAGCGAGTCTCCACGGTGTCGTAGGCCACCGAGCCTACGTTCACGAGCGGCGCGGCGCTCGTGGCGGGGGAGGGGGGGGC
>CAYZID010000176.1:0-12369 GCA_964478315.1 uncultured Myxococcales bacterium
TGGCAGGCCTGTGTGAACAAGCGGTGCGCGTTGGACTTCGGCACCCTCCGCGGGGGCCTCAGCATCCGCCGGGGGACGCTCGAAAACGGCGCGGTCGTGGACTGGAAGAAGCGCTTCTCCCGCGCCCCGCGGTTGGACATCCTCCCCACCGACAAGCCCCTGCCCGTGCGCGTGCTGGCCGTGGGTGTGGACGACACCGGCGAGCCCACGGCCGCCCTGGTCGTGTGGTCCAAGTCCCGGGGCCACGACGTCCGCGGCGTGGTCGCCCTGCGCGTGGGCGACAAGCGCGTGCGGCTCGTGCCTTCTACTCCCTGAGGTCGGCCCCGGTCCGCCGCCTCCGGGCACGACGATGCTCCGGTCCGCCCGCTCCGGGCCCCGGCGAGGGGGCGCGCCGGAGCCGCGGCCGGGCCTCGGTCTCCCTCCGCGGACGGGGGCGGAGGGAGCAGAGTTCAAGGAATTCGATCCCTTGCAGGCGGGTGGGGTGGCGCTAGGTAACTTATTGATCTCTTGAACGGTTTTTTCCCCAAAGGCGGTTGACGGCGGATCTCCCGTCTGATCTACTGCCGAAAAAGTTGACGGACCCTCGTGGCGCGCCGATAAGGGCGTCATCGAGCGATCCCGTCGCGTCCTTCGTGGGAGGCGGCGCGGGGGGTGTTCGTCCCCGGGGAGGAGGCCGGCCGAGATGGAGCCATTGCGTGACCGAACGCCAACCGCACGAGGCGCGAGCGACGCCGCTGGGAAGACCGGTGGGGCCGGCGGGCTCGAGAAGGTCGTTGGGCGCGGGCGCAAGGGGCGTCATCGGCCCCGGACCATCGCGGGCAGCCGGCTGAGTCGGGCGGAGATCGAAGAGGGCATCCGCATCGCCGACGACATGTGGTACGACAAGCCCAAGTCGCGCGCCGAGTGCATCGACGGACCTCGCCCCTGCCCCTTCGTGAGCTGCAAGTACCACCTCTACCTGGACGTCAAGACCGACACGAACTCCATCAAGCTGAACTTTCCCCACCTCGAGGTGTGGGAGATGGAGCAGACCTGCTCGCTGGACGTGGCGGAGCGGGGAGGCATGACGCTGGAGGAGGTGGGGCAGGTGCTCAACCTCACCCGGGAGCGCGTGCGTCAGGTGGAGGTCGCCGGGCTGGAGAAGCTCCGAGAGACGGGCGTCATCGAGGACATCGACCGCGTCTTCGGGACGTTCCGCAAGTTCGAGTAGGGCCGGCCCGGGGCGGCGGTCGTGCTTCTGGCGCCGCCGCGAGGGGCGTGACACACAACCCCGACCGGGCGGGCGCGAGCGAAGGTGGTGCGGCCGGATGAGGCGCCTCAAGCTCATGGTCGTGGGGAACGGCGCGCGCGAGCACGCGCTGTGCTGGGCGCTGGGACGGTCCCCGCGGTGTGGGGCGCTCTACGCCACGCGGCCCAACCCCGGGATGGCCGCGCTGGCCGAGCCCGTGGACCTGGACCCGGGCGACGTCGCCGGGCTGGCGCGCTTCGCCGCCCAGGAGGGCGTGGACCTCACCGTCGTGGGGCCGGAGGTGCCCCTGGTGGCGGGCATCGCCGACGCGTTCGCGGCCCGGGGGCTGCGCCTCTGGGGCCCCTCGGCGGCGGCGGCGCGGCTCGAAGGCTCCAAGTCCTTCGCCAAGGAGGTCCTGACCGCGTGCGGCGTCCCCACCCCCGCCTACGAGGTCTTCGAGGACGCGGCACGGGCCCGGGCGCACGTCCGTCGGGCCCCGGGGCCGCTCGTCGTGAAGGCGGACGGCCTCGCCGCGGGCAAGGGCTCGCTGGTCTGCGACACCGCAGCCGACGCGGAGGCCGCGGTGGAGGCGCTCATGGTCCAGCGGCGCTTCGGGGAGGCGGGCGCGCGCGTCGTCGTGGAGGAGCGGGTCCAGGGGCGCGAGGCGAGCCTCATGGCGCTGTGCGATGGGCCGCACGTGGTGCCGCTGGCGCTGAGCCAGGACTACAAGCGCGCGCGGGACGGTGACGACGGGCCCAACACGGGCGGGATGGGGGCCGTGTCTCCTCCCCGGGGCCTCCCCTGCGCCGAGGCGGAGCGCCTGGCCCGGCGCCTGCTGGCGCCCGTCGCCCAGGAGATGGTGCGGCGTGGGACGCCGTTCCGGGGGTTCCTCTACGCGGGGCTCATGCTCGGCGAGGGCGGGCCGCGCGTGCTGGAGCTCAACGTGCGCTTGGGGGATCCCGAAGCCCAGGTCCTCCTGCCGCGCATGGAGACCGACCTCGTGGACGCCCTGGACGCCGCCGCGGCCGGGAGGCTGGACGGCGTGCGCCTCCGATGGAATCCGCGCCCCGCGGTGTGCGTCGTCTTGGCGAGCGAAGGCTACCCGGGGGGCGGGCCGCGCGGCGTGGCCATCCCGGGGCTCGCGGCGACCACCGCCGGGGATGGGGCCGGCGAGCGAAGCAGGGAGGGGGGGGCGGCCCCGGCGGGGGAGGACGTGCTGGTGTTTCAGGGGGGCACCGCGGAGGACGGCGGGGCGCTGGTCACCGCTGGCGGGCGGGTGCTGTCGGTCACGGCCCTGGGGCCCACCCACGACGCGGCGGCGGCGCGCGCCCAGGCCGAGGCGGCGCGGCGCGCCTGGCCCGGGGCGCAGTGGCGGCGCGACATCGGGCGGTGAGCGGGCCCAGGCGGGGCTCGATCCGTCGACAGGTGCGGGTCAGTCGCGTGCGTCGCGTGACTCGGTCGGAGTCGCGCGGGGCCCTCGGTGTGCGAGGGTCTCCTGGACGAGCCCGCGCAGCGCGGACGGTCGGTAGGGTTTCTGGAGGAAGCCGGCCAGGCCCTCGCCCGCGAAGCGCGACGTCGCCTCGCGCAGGGAGTAGCCGCTGGAGAGGATGACGGGCACTTGGGGATCGATGCGGCGGAGCTCGCTGAAGGTCTCCACGCCGCCCATGTGGGGCATGGTGAGGTCGAGGATCACCAGGTCGAACGGCTCCGAGGCCCGGCGGACGATCTCCAACGCCTCGATCCCGTCCCGCGCGAGAGCCACCTCGAAGCCCGCCCCTTGGAGGCTCCGCCGGGCCACGGAGAGCACCAGCTCCTCGTCGTCCACCACCAACACGCGAGGCCCGGCCCCTCGCTCGCCCTCGTCGCCGTCGGGGCCCGTGAGCACCTGCGCCTCGTCTTGGGGGGGCTCCACCGGGAAGTAGAGCGTGATCTTCGAGCCCAGCCCCGGGCGGCTCTCCATGACCAGCCCGCCCCCGTGGCCGCGGACGATGCCTAGGACGGCTGGGAGCCCCAGGCCCCGGCCCGTGAAGCGCGTGGAGAAGAAGGGGTCACAGGCGCGGCTCATCGTCGCCGGGTCCATCCCGGCCCCGTCGTCTTCCACCGAGAGGGTGACGTAGCGCCCTGGCTCGGGGCGTTCGACGATCCGCATGCCACGGCGTAGCGGTTGGGTGAGCGTGCCCTCGTCGACGTGGGTCAGGGCGGTGGTGATGCGCACGGTCCCGAACCCCTCGCGCAGCGCCTCGGCGGCGTTCCCGATGAGGCTCACCAGGGCCTGGGAGACCTGCTCGGGGTCGCACTGGGCCGGGGGCAGGCTGTCCGCCAGGTGGACCACCAGCCTGGCGGACGCCGGGAGCGCGCGCGCCACCCGCCCCATGGTGCGCTGGACGACCTCGGAGAGATCCTCGGGCCCCACCAGGAAGCGGCCTTGGCCCGAGAACGCCAGCATCTGGCGGGACAGCGCCGCGCCGCGGCGCGCCGCGTGCTCGATCTCGCGCAGGGACTCCCCGATGGACGTGGAGGGAGGGAGCTCCATGCGCGCCAGCCCCACGTTGCCCAGGACCCCCGTGAGGATGTTGTTGAAGTCGTGGGCGATCCCCCCGGCGAGGACGCTGAGGGCTTCGCGCTTCTGGCGCTCCAGGGCCTGGGCGCGGAGGTCCCCGCGGTGCTCCATGGCCCGGCGCAGATCCGTGAGGTCGCGGAAGAGCCCCAGCACGGCGTCCTCCCCGCAGGGCACGACGCGGGCCTGGAAGAAGCGCCGTTCGCCCAGGACCTCCCAGGTGAACTCGAACGACTCCACCGGCAGGGGCGCCTCGGTCCCCCGCGCGTGGTCCGCGTGTCGATCGAGGATCCCCTGGGCCATCTCCACCAGCTCTGGGGGTACGACGTCGTGGATGGCTCGGCCCACGAACTGGTCCACGTCGAGGGTGGCGTACGGGGCGTCCGCCGTGGACGGCGCCTGGATGCTAAGAATCTCGCCGTCGAGGCCCACGACCACCATCCAGTCGGGGAGGGCCTCGACGATGGAGGTGAGGTGCCGGCTCACCTTCTGGAGCTCCCGCTCGGCCTGTACGTGGGCGGTGATCTCCCGGACCACCACGACGACGGTGTGGTCGGCGAGGGGCGCAAACCGCCCCTCATACCACTTCTCACCGTCCGGCCCGTCGAGCGGGTACTCCACCACGTGGAGACGCGCTCCCCCCCGCACCGCGTCCAGCCCCTCCTGGACCTTCTCGGCCGCGTGGGCGGGCAAGAGGTCCACCATGCGCCGGCCCAGGAACTCCTCGGGGGGGACGTAGGGTGCGATGGCATCGGAGGCCTTGAAGCCGACGACGACGCCCCGGCGCGAAAGGAAGAACACCAGGTCCGGGAGGGCCTGGACCACTGCGGCGAGCTGCTGGGCGTGGGCGCCTTCGCCTCGGGCAGCGTTGGGCCCCTCGGCGAGCGGGCGCAGTTCCAAGAGCGTCGCCCTGAGATCTTCGAGCTCCGCGCGCAGCGCACGGACCTCTTGCTCGGCGGCCGAGGCGTCGGTCATGAGTGAACCCAGCGATGATGACAGCGGATGATCCAGTGTCGCACCGCGCGCATGGGCCGTCAACGCGATGGGAGCTTCGACCGCCGCTGCGAAGGATTCCTCATCCACCACTGCGGACATCCCGTGACGCATCGACCGGTCGGGACACCGCACCCGCCAGGGGCTTGCCGGGAGGCGCCGGGCTCGCCCAGGGGGGGGGCGGGCCCGGCGCCGGTGTTACTGGATGAAGCTGTTGAGCTCGAAGCTGTTCACCTGGTCCAGGGCCCCGGACGCCGTGTCGATGAGCGTGATCCAGCCCGTGGGGTCATCGAGCATCACGGCGGCGCGGCCCGCCGAGGGCAGCAGTCCGATATAGATGGGCTTGGCGGGCATGGGGTAGGCGGTGACCGCGTACTGCGTGGTGGACACGCGGTGGACCTCGCTGTCCACGTTCCAGGGGTCGGGGATGGGCAGGAAGACGGCCTCCCCGTCGGCGCTGAAGACCGGGGTCTGGGGCTCGAAGGGCGTGAGGACGAGCTTGGCGTAGCCGCTGTCGATGTCCAAGACGGTGTAGCCGTCGCTCTGGGACTCGGGCAGGTGGAGGCCCGAGGCGCGCCGGTGGATGAGGATGGCCGTGCTTCCGCCCGGAGCGAGGTGCACGGACTGCACCTCCTTGGGGAGCGGACGCACGCCCACCGTGGCCTCGGCCACGTCCAGGTAGCCCAGGGCCAGCGTGCCGGGGATGGTCGTGTAGAGGAGGGCGCGGGCCCCGTCGTCGCTGAGCTCCACCGCGCCGAAGGGGTGGCCCGTGAAGACCACCTGGGCGCCGGGGTTGTCCGTGAGCCCGTCCAGGGCCCCCTCGGCCGGCTCGAAGTCGAAGGCCTCGGGGATGTCCAGGACGGCGACCTCCTGGTTCGTGCGGAAGGGGACGAGGACCCGGGCCCCGTCCGGCGTCATGTCCAGGTCGCTGGGCCAGTCCGGGAGGGCCAGCACACGCCGCGTGTTGGTCGTCACGTCCACCAGCGTGAGCTCTTTGCGGTCGAGGTCGCGCACCACCGCCAGCGTCCCGTCGGGGGTGATGACCACCTCGCGGTCGTTGGGCAGGGCGAAGGGGTCGTCGTGCACGGGGATGGGCAGGAGGAAGGCGTCGCCGTCCAGGGTCGTGAGGTCCACGACGCTGAGCCCGTCGTCGCACAGGAAGAAGGCGATCTGCCCTTCACCAGCGAAGCGCACGCCGCTGGGGCGGAGGCCCACCGAGAGGTTGAACACGGCCTCGTCCCCAGCGGTGAGGCGGATGGCGCTCACGTCTTGGAGGGCGCCCACGGGGTCGGCTCCTCCCTCCCCCGGGGCATCGTCCTGGGCCTGATACCAGGCGAAGGCCCAGGTCCCGTCCGGGCTGAGGACGAGCTGGTTCTCGTGGGGCGGGACGTCCAGCGTGATCACGCGGTAGCCGCCCTTGGCCGCCTCGTCCCTGCGGACGATGGAGACGTCCGACGTCCCGGCGTTCACCACCACGGCGCCCGCGTCGTGGGGCAGGGCGCGCACGAGGATGGGGCGGGCGCCCACCTCCACGAGGGAGACCGTGAGGTCTTCGCCGTCCACGACCACCAGGGCGTCCAGGGCGGCCGAGGGGATGAAGAGCTGGGTCTCGCCGGCCTCCGGGGTGCGGAGGTCGAAGTCCTGGTCCTGCTCGGGCGGGGGGGGCGCCGGCCCCGCGTCCGCGGCCGCGGCGGCGCCGCCGCTGTCGGTCCAGGCGCCGGCGTCCGCCGCCGGGGGGCCGTACCAGCCGCTGTTGTCGCCGATCTCGAAGCCTCCACTGGCGCCGCCGGGAGACTCGGCGTCGCAGCCAGCGGAGGCCAGGGCGGTCAGGAGGATCGCGCCCACTGCGGTGGCCAGGCGACCCGCCCGCGGCGGGCGGCGGACGGGGGACGGAGAGGGAGACGGGCCGCCGTGTGGCGCTGGCCCGGTCCAGGGGCGAGGTGTGTGAAGGGTCGCCATGGGGGAACTCCTAGAAGCGTGCGCCGAGGGTGATGGTGAGGCTCGCGCCGGACAGGTTCGCCGCGCCCAGGTCGAGAGGGCGCACGGGCGTGTCCGCGGCGAGGAGCGTGGGTGGGTGGCCCACCAGGCGGTCGAAGGTGGCGTCCGTGCGGAAGGCGTAGCCAGCGAGCACCTGGAAGCGGAACGCCATCCACGAGGCCAGGGGCAGCGTCATGGCGACCCCCGCTTGGGGCTCCACGCCCCAGGCCCACGTGTGCTGGCGCAGGGTGGCGCCGCCGGCGTCCACTTCCAGGTCGGTCGAGCAGGCCTCCAGGTCCAGGGCGAGGACGCCCTCCAAGCGCCAGACGAGCGGGAGATAGCCCGCGACGCCCGCGCTGAGGGAGGTCGTGTCCAGGTTCGTGCGCACCGTGTCCAGCCCGTCCTGGAGCTGGCTGAAGCCGCTGAGGGCCAGGCGGGCCCCCAGGTACCGGTTGAGCCGCAGCCCCACCGCGAAGCGCCCTCCGGCGACGGGCGTGTCTTGGAGGAGGGGGGCGGCCGAGCCGGAGGCCAGCCACTGGACCTTGGGGCCCAGCTCGACCTCCACGGCCACCCGTCGGTGCTGGCGGCGCGGCGCGGATGTCGCCACGGTCGCGGTTGTGGTTGCGGGAGCAATCGCGGTCGCGGGAGCCGCGTCGGTCGCGGGAGCGGTCGCGGCGTCGGTCGCGGGAGCGGTCGCGGTGTCGGTCACGGGAGCGGTCGCGGTGTCGGTCGCGGGAGCGGTCGCGGTGTCGGTCGCGGTGTCGGTCGCGGGAGCGGTCGCGGTGTCGGTCGCGGGAGCCGTGTCGGTCGCGGGAGCCGTGTCGGTCGCGGTGTCGGTCGCGGTGTCGGTCGCGGCGCCGGTCTCGGCCTCTGGCGCCGCCGCCCAGGCGGCGGAGCCCCAGGCCAGGGTGGAGGCCAGCGTGGCGGCGGTGATGAGCAGCGGCAGTCGGGGGGCGCGCATGTCAGTTCTCCTCGGCGGCGTGGTCCAGGAGCCCGTCCAGGAGGAAGCCTGGGTAGGCGAGCGTGTCTTCATCCGTGGTGGACTGGGCCGGCCACAGGGTCAGCAGGCCGCCCTGGGCGGGCGTGAACACCGCCACCGTCTGCCCGCCCTCCACGACCATGAGCCTGTTGTTCTCGTTGCGCGGCGCCTCCGCGGCCTCGGGGTGGAGGCTCTCGAGATCGACGCTGACCACGTACTGCTGCCCGCTGAGGCTCGTGCGCAGGTAGATGCGCCCCAGCTCCGGGGAGATGTGCAGGTCGCGCACGGTGCCCGTGGAGCCGAAGGGCGTCACCCGGTCGGTGTCCGCGTGGATGACGCTGAGCCCCGTGTCCACCAAGGGGTGGGTCGCCACGAACATGGGCGTCCCGGGCACGGGGTAGACCTCGCTGATGGTGGCCGCCGCGTGGCGCGTGCGGAAGGCCTTGTCTTTCTTGGCCTCCACCTGGCCCACGTCCAGGATGTGGAAGGCATCGGATCCGCCGTAGAGCAGCGCCATGGGGTGCCCGTCCTCGGTGTAGGTGCGGATGTGCCCCGCGGGGGTGCCCAGGCTCAGGGTGCGGGAGGTGCCGTTGCGGAGCTCCGTGAGGGTGGCCGTGCGGGCCAGGGGGCTGGCGAGCAGCGCCACGTAGCGGCCGTCCTCCAGGGTCATGAGCGCCACGTCCCCGCCCGCGGAGACCCCGGCGAGTTGCGTGAGGCGCACGTCGAAGCCCGCGTCCGCGCTGGCGTTGGCGTTCACCTGGAGGGCGTAGGCGCTGGAGCCCTCCTGGGTCGTGACGATCCCCCACAGGGTCTCCCCGTCGGGGTCCGCGCCGAAGGTGACGGCGAGGGGGGTGCGCTGGGCCCCACCGTCCAGGCTCACGAGGGGGACCGAGCGCTCCGGTGCGTCCGGGGCCAAGAGGTTGACGATGGCCACGTGGTCGCGGCTGAGGACGAAGGCGTAGCGGGCGCCGGCGACCTTGGGCGATACGGCGATGCCCGTGAGCGCTCCGCCCAGGCTCGCCAGGGTCCGCCGGGTCACCGCCGATGCGGGGTCTTCCGCGGCGCTCACGCCCAGCTCCACCAGGGCCACCTCGTTGTCGTTGGCGAACACGGTGGCGCGCGTGCCGGGCGCGTAGTAGGCGAGGGCCGCGTCTCCATCGGGGGACACGACCAGCCCGGAGAAGGGCGCCCCCAGGGGCCAGGAGCGGAGCGCCTCGTCCGCGGGCGCCGCGAGGTCCACGGCGTCCAGCGTCTCCCCCTCGGTGGAGAGCGCCAGCACCGTGTCCGAGTCGGGCAACGCCATTAGCGCATCCGGTGTGCCGCTGAGCCTCACGCGGTGGGCGCGTCCGTCGGCCACGTCGATGTCCCCTTGGGAGACGGCGAACGACACGAGCTCGTCGCGGCCCAGGTCGGCGAAGGCGAGCCGGTCACCCGCCTGGACGGGCCCCAGGGCGCCGCGCGCGGCGATGGGGGTGGGATCCACCGCGCAGCCGGCGGCGGGCGCCGCGAGGGTGGCGGCGAGCGCGGCCACGAGCAGCGGTCGCCGCGCGGCGCCCCGGCGGGCGAGGGGGGCTTGGGACAGGGTGGGATCGTGCACGGAGACCTCCGAGCGCAGAGGGGAGGGGGGCGGGGGCCGGGGAGGGCACGGCGACGGGGAGCGCCCGCGCGGTGCTCCCACCGGGTCCGCTGCGTGTGTCGCGTCCCTCGACTGTGCACATTGGGTGCCAGTCGTTCAACCACCCCGTCGTCCCCCCGATCCGCCACCTACTCTGGGATTCGGCTTTGGATCCCGCGTGTGGGCGGCGTCGAGCTGCGCGGCTGGGTGCTCGACGTGACACGGCCATGCCTCCGCGCCCAGCCGCTTGCCTCCTTGGCCAAACGCGGCCTCCTGCGCCTCGGTCCACAGAGCAGGTGGCGGATCTGGGCGTCCCCCGACGCACCGCGTGGACAAGCGACCCGGAGGACATCGGAGCAGGGCACTCGTCTTCGTGGCCTGGTCCCGCGGGGTGACACGCGCGCCCCAGTGTCAACCTAGTTTACGTCTGCGCCGGGGGTTTACGCCTGGGTCGGGGGCCATGGTCCAGGCGCGGGCCCCACGGTCAAAGGACCACGAGGATGGCCCCCGCGGTGGCTGCGAGGCCCCCCAGGAGCTTCCGGGGCGGCAGGGGCTCGCCCAGGAAGACCCGCGCGAGGACGAGCGTGAAGACGACCGTGAGCTGCCCCAGGACCCCGGCCACCGAGGCGTCGGTGTACTTCATGCCGCCGATCCACAGGACCAGCGCCACGTACGCCCCGAGCACCGCCCCGGGGACGAGGTCGCGCCAGACGGGCTGGGGCTTGAAGATGCCCAGCACGGGCCAGCTCGACGGGCGAGGCAGGAGGAGTACGAGCTGCCCAACGACGCCGAAGACGAGGCGCAACAGCGTCACCTCGACCACCCCGCCCCGCTCGAAGGCCGGCTTGGCGATGACGATGCCTACCGCCATGAGGAGGACGCCGCCCAGGCCCTCTGCCAGCCCCACGAGGATCTCCCGGCGCTCCACGGGGCGCTTGTCCTCGGCGGGTCCCACGGGGCGCCGCTCCCACGTTGCGGCCAGCACGCCCAGGACCACCAGCCCCGTCCCGGCCGCGAAGGTGGCCCCCACATCTTCCCCCAGAAGCAAGACACTGCACACCACGACGGCGGGCGCGTAGGCGGACTCCACGATGGCGATGAGGCCCGCGCCCAGGCGTCGGAGGGAGCCGAAGATCATCGTGTCGGCGATGGCGAGCCCCAGGACTCCGCTCACCGCGAGGCGTCCCCAGTCCTCCGCGGATCGGCCCAGATCGATGGTCCCGCCCACCAGCGGCAACGTCACGGTGAGCAGCAGGGCGCCCAGCGTGTTCTTGAACAGGTTCATGGCCCGCGGGTCGGCGGCGCTGGAGCGGCGGAAGTAGATGACCGCCACGGCCCAGACCAGGCTGCTCCCTACCGTCAGCGCCTCGCCGAGCATGGCCCCTCCACCGGCTGGGACGGTGCGCCGAGGAGGAGCGCGACGGAGCGCCGGGTCTCGGAGCCTCCCGTGGATTGTCTATTGACCTCCTCCAACCACTCCACTAGAAACCCCGTCCACCGGCGCGCCTTCGGGGGCCGATAGCTCAGTCGGAAGAGCACCGGGCTTTTAACCCGATGGTCGGGAGTTCGAGCCTCCCTCGGCCCACGCACCTCACACCGAAGGGCTCGGCACGCCCAGGCGCGCGCCGCGCTCGTCACGACTCTCTGTCCCCATCGTCTAGAGGCCCAGGACACCGGCCTTTCACGCCGGCGACGCGGGTTCAAATCCCGCTGGGGACGCCAGGCCCGCGGGCGCCGCCGCACCAGGCGGCGCTCGTGGGCTTCTTCTTGGCCCGACCGGGCCCGCGCGGGCCCCGACGCGGTGACGGAGACGGTCACCGGCGGCGCAGCCGGTCGCCGTGGGCCGCCCGCTGGAGGCGGTCCAGGAGGGCGTCGCCGATCCCACCTGGGGCCGGCCGCTCCACGAGCACGACGTCGGCGCCCGCGTCGTCCGCCGCCCGCAGCGCCGCGTAGAGGCGGCGGGCCAGGGCCTCCGCGCGGTCCCCCGTGAGCTCCCCACGCCAAGGCAGCTCCGGGGGGAGCGGGCCCCGAGCCATCTCGGGAGCGTCCAGGGACAGGGAGGCCCCCGTTCGGGCGACGACGTAGACGGTGAGCCCCTGCGCTGAGAGGGTCTCCGCCCGGGCGCGGAGGCCGTTCGCCGAGACCACCTCCACGGCGGCGCGGGGCTGGTAGTGGGCGGCGAGCTGACCGGGGGCGCGCACGGGGTCGTCGTCCCCGGCGCGCGTCACGGGCAGCCCGGTCACGGCGGCGATCTGGGCGGCGGAGACGGCCCCGGGGCGCAGGACGCGGGGCGCGGCCCCCGTGGCGTCGCAGATCGTCGACTCCACGCCCACGGCGCATGGCCCGCCGTCCAGGATGAGGTCCACGCGGTCCCCGAGATCGCGGCGCACGTGGGCGGCCGTCGTGGGGCTCACGGCGCGGAAGCGGTTGGCGGACGGTGCCGCCACCCAGCCACCCAAGGCGTAGAGCAAGGCACGCGTGAGCGGGTGGTCGGGGACGCGGACGCCCACGGTGGGGAGCCCGGCGGTGGCTTCGGGGCTCACGCGGTCGGTGCGGGGGAGGACCAGGGTCAAGGGGCCGGGCCAGAAGCGCGCCGCCAGGGCCCAGGCCCAGGGGGGCACTCGATCCGCCACCTGGGGCAGCGCCGCGAGGTCGGGGACGTGGACGATGAGGGGGTGGTCCGCGGGGCGCCCCTTGGCGGCGAAGATCCGGCGCACGGCCGCGGGGTTGGAGGCGTCGGCCGCCAGCCCGTAGACCGTCTCGGTGGGCACGGCCACCAGGCCGCCGGCGCGCAGCACCTGGGCGGCGTGCGCCAGCAGCGGGCGGGTGGGGGGGGCGGTGGGGCGGGAGTGAGGCATGGCCGGGCGCCGATAGCGCGCGGCGCCGTCGCGTGCAAGGTTCCTTTGGGCGCGAGGTTCCTGTGAGCACCCCCGATCCGCCACCTACTCTGGGATTCGGCTTTGGGTCCCGCGTGTGGGCGGCGTCGGACTGCACGTCTGGGTGCTCGACGTGACGCGGCC
>CAYZID010000177.1:0-9751 GCA_964478315.1 uncultured Myxococcales bacterium
AAGCCGAATCCCAGAGTAGGTGGCGGATCTGGGTGGGTTGTGGCCCCTGGGGCCCCGTGTTAGAAACGCAGCCTATGGTCGTTGGGGGCGGAGCATGTGGATCGCAGGGACGGTGAGGACGACTTCAGCAATCGTGAGGCCCGGGCGCGGCGCGTTCCGGGCGTGGGGCGTGGCTCTCGTCCCCCTGGTCGTGGGCGGCCTCCTCTTGGGGGGCGGGTGCGACAAGGTCAAGCGCGCCATGGGTGGGGGGAGCACGCAGGACGAGTCCGTCGTGGGCAAGCCGCTCCCCAAGACCCACTCCTCCGGTAAGAAGATCCGGATGGGGCAGGAGTGCAAGCTCGACAAGACCATCTCCAACCCGGCGGGCGACACGCCGGAGTGGGTCCTGGCGCAGCTCCTCGCGGCGGCGGCCTCGCCCGTGGACAATGATGCGGCGTTCGAGCGCTTCTACAAGCACTTCCCCGAGACCCGGAACCGCAAGGAGGTTCGGAGCCTCTACTGGGGCAAGGCGCGGAAGTACGTGAAGAAGTACCTCGTGGATGCCAACGGGCAGCCGCTCATGGCGGCCAAGGACGCCAAGGGCGCGAAGGACGCCAAGACGGCGGCTCAGCCAGGCGCGGCGCCCGAGGCGCAGCCCGACGTGCGGTTCGTGGAGTGTCGTCGGGAGGAGATGAGCCAGGGGCGCGTGAAGATCTTCATCAAGAGCTTCGACGACAAGAAGTCGAACCCCCCGATGACCTTCAAGAAGGATGATAAGGGTGTGTGGAAGGTCGCCTTCTTCACCCCCTGAGCGCCGCGGCGCCTGGGCGCCGGAGAGGAGCACCATGAGACAACGTATCTGGGCAGGCGTGGCCGCTTGGGGGCTGGTCGGGCTCCTCGCGGGCGGTGGCTGCGACGCGACGCAACCTGGGGATGGACCGGTCCGCGTAGAGGTGCGGGCGCTGGCGGGAGGCGCGTGCGCGCCGGACCCCGGGTCCGTCATCGATCCTCTCACTGACCTCTCGTCGTTGGAGGTCGTCGTCACGGGGCTGAACGCGGCGACGGGCGAGCGAGATGTGCTGGAGCATCGCACCTTCAAGATCGCCAACGGGCGCGTGAAGGTGACCGACGTCCCGGCTGGGCGGGGCCACAAGATCGAGCTCTGGGGGCACGGGGCCCAGGCCACGTGGTACGCCATGGCGCCGGACGTGAACGTCCGTCGGCAGGAGGACACGCCGCTGAGCCTCGTGCTCTCCCGTTACGGGGCCGTCACCCAGCTCACCGTGGACTCCAGCGTCCGCAACACGCTCTTTCCGGCTGTGGCCAACGTCGGGAGCGGGCGGGTGATGGTGAGCGGTGGGTTCCAGACGGCGGACGGCGCGAAGCTCTCGAACCCCAGCGGCCAGTGGCTGCTCTACAATGCGGCCACGGGCGCCATCGAGGCCAGCGGGGTCATGCCAGCCGGTCAGGAGCGGGGCGCGCACGAGATGGTCTATCTCCCCGAGACCGACCAGGTCCTCTTCGTGGGCGGGGCCAAGGAGCTGGGCGTGGACGCCGCGGCGCCCATCCCGGTGACCTTCGACCCGGCCACCCAGGGCATCTCTCAGTGCCTGCTGTTCAACCTCTCGGACAACACCTTCGCGGAGGTCTCCCCGGCCTTGGAGATGACCGTGGAGGGGGCCCCGGTGGCGCGCGCCTTTACGCGCTCGGCGGTGCTCTCCGATGGGCTCGTGGTGATCACGGGCGGGGGCGCCTGGCCCCAGGAGCCAGACGCCCGGTACCACCGCGTGAGCGTCTTCAACCCGCTGGCGGAGGGAGGTGGTGCGTTCCAGACGGTGCACAGCTTCGACACCCTGGCGCCGCGCGCGGGGCACACGCTCACGCCCCTCCGCCGCAAGGACGGGCTCTCGTGGCTCCTCGTCTGGGGCGGGACGCCCTCGGGGCAGCCCATCGCCGAGGTCTTGCGCCAGTCTAGCCGCCAGGCCGATGGGGTGGACGGGAACTTCGCGCCCGTGACCATCGAGGGGGATGCCCCCTCCTACGTCTTCTTCCATCAGGTCACGCCGCTGTTCGACCCGGACGCCGTGGACGAGGCCGAGAGCGCCTACGCGGCCGACCCCGAGAACGTCGAGCCTCCGCCCGCCCGCCGGTTCTTGGTCACGGGGGGAGCGCGTCACGGCGCGGGTGGCTTCGAGGGGCCCGTGGACGACGAGGCGTGGCTGCTCACCTACACGGACGAGGACGGCTACAACCCGAAGGTGAGCGTTCAGCGCATGCCGGGCATGAGCGCGGGGCGGCTCATGCACACGGCGGCCACGGTGGATCACCAGCGCGTGGTCCTCGCGGGTGGCTGGGGGGCGTCGGGCCCCCTGGCGGCGGCACCGGTCGTCTTCTTCGACGCCGAGACCCTCCAGTGGCGCGCCGCGGACGAGGGACAGTCGTTTGTCCCGCGCGTGGGGCACGGGGGCGTCATGACCCCTGGCGGGAGCCTCTTCCTCGCGGGGGGGGAGGATGGCCTCACGGCGGTCGATGGCTCCGCCTGTGGGCATCTCGAGCTGTACACACCATCGAACATCCCCATGCCCTAAGCGCGTGACGCAGAGCACGGGCCGCGCCTGCGCGGTGATGGGACACGAAAGGCAGGAGACAAGCGGATGCGGATGAAGCTCTCAGGAGCGGGTGCGCTGGGCGCCCTCGCGGTGTGCTTGCTGAGCGTGGGACCGCTCGGCGCCACGGTGGCGCGGGCGGCCGAGCGCCCGATCGCCTTGTTCGTGCAGCCCAGGAAGGCGCGGGACCAGGGGCCGGCGACGGTGCTCCAGGCGCTGCTGCGCAAGGAGCTGCGCGGGCTGGCTGGCGTGCGCCTCGTCGTGGGGTCGCCCGAGCCACCCCGCCTCCTGGCCGAGCTGGTGGGCGAGGACGTCGAGGCGGCCTATCGGGCCCTGAACGACAAGGACAACGCGGGGGCCCTCAAGCTCTTCCAGAAGGCCTTCAAGACCCTGGAGGGCTACCGCGGGACCCTGGACAAGCGCATGGCGGCGCGCATCCTCAAGGGGTTGGGCGTGTCGCTCGTGCTCACGAACCAGATCGCCGAGGGGACCAAGTACATCCGCGCCTCTCTCAACCTCTGGCCGGACCAGGTGGCCGCCGATTACGGCTGGGCGCCCATGGCCGTGAACATGTTCGTGGAGGCGCAGAACCGTCTGGCCGAGGGGAAGACCGGCTCCATCGACATCGTCTCCGAGCCGCCCGGGGCGGAGGTGATCATCGCGGGCGAGGTGCGTGGTTTCACACCCATCACCGTCACCGATGTGCCCGTGGGCCTTCAGTGGGTGTCGGTCCAGGCGGACGGCCACAAGTGGGCCGGGGGTTTCGTGGACGTCAAGGACGGCGAGGAGGCCAGCGAGGGCTATGCCTTGGAGCCCATCGAGGACGCGGCGAGCTACAACACGCTCATGTCTCGGCTCAAGAAGTCGGGGCTCAAGGCCTCCAAGGCCCCGGCGCTCCTCCAGGGCCTCACGACCTTTCTGTCGGCCCAGGGGCTCCTGTATTTCCAGGCCACGCAAAGCCGTGGGGAGTTCGTCCTCGACGGGTGGTACTTCGACGGCCACACCCCCAAGAAGATCCGGCAGACGCTGGGCGGCGACGCCCTGCTGGACCAGGTCCACGCCCTGCTGGCGAACACGCTCGGGGTCAAGTCGGCCGACGAGGAGCTCCCGCCCCCCCTGGACGGCCCCCCGGCCAGCAGCGTCGTGAGCCAGGACGACGAGGTCACGGTGAACCTCGGGGATCTCGGTGGTGAGAAGGTCACCCAGGAGTCGGTCACCGGGAAGTGGTGGTTCTGGGCCATCGTGGGCGGCGCGACCGCGGGCGTCACCGCCATGCTGGTGGCCCTGTTGAGCACCAGCGAGTCCGGTTCTGGCCCCGTGGGCAACGTCGTCATCGATCTCCACAGCCCGTGAGGCCGGGCGGGGGGCTCGGGCTGCGCCCTCGTACCCCCGTGGCGGCGTGCAACGCGGCGCTCGCCGTGGGCCTGGGCGTCGCCCTGGCCGCCTGCTCGGAGCCACGGCCGTCCCCTGGAGAGGACGCCCAGACCGTCGCCGGCCCTACGTGGGACGCCAGGCGGCTCGCGTACCTGGAGCGCAGCACCCGAGCGCCCGACCCCGCGCGGATCCTGACCAGCGTGGCGGTCACGGCCCGGGCGCGGTTGGACCTTGGCTACGAGGTGCCGGTGGGCCTCGTGGACGCGCACGCGTGGGACGCCAAGCTGGAGAAGATCCAGGCGCTCCGCGACACGGCCGACTTCGACGTCGCCGATCTTCTCTGGGCCTGGCATGGCGCGCGCTCCTCGCCAGTGGTCGTGGATGAGCTGTGGCCGCGGGTTCGCGAGGCGCTGCTAGGGTTCAAGTACTGGTACTCCGATCCCACGCCGCCCGGGCGCGAGGACGGGATGTGGTACTGGTCCGAGAACCACCAGGTCCTCTTTCACGCCGACGAGTACCTGGCCGGTCAGGCCTTTCCCGAGGAGGTCTTCGCGGTGACCGGGTGGACGGGGGCACAGCACCAGGCTCGGGCGGCGCGGCTGCTGGCCCGCTGGATGGATCTGCGCGAGCGCTTCGGCTTCTTCGAGTTCCACTCCAACGTGTACTACGCCGAGGACCTGCGCGCGTTGCTGTCGTTGGTGGAGTGGGCCGACGACCCGGCGCTGCGGCGGAGGGCCGAGGGGCTCGTGGACCGCATGGCCCTGGACCTGGCCCTGGGGACCTTCCGGGGCGCCTTCGGAATGCCCCACGGGCGCTCGTACAAGAAGGACAAGATGACCTCGCTGGACGAGGACACCTGGGACGCGGTGCGGCTGCTGTTCGACGCGTCCACCTACGACTACCAGGCGTCCCTGGACGGGACGGCGGTCCGCCTGGCCGCCAGCGAACGGTATCGCCTCCCCCGGGCGATCCAGCACATCGCCCAGGCGTCGGCGCCATCGTGGAGCACCCAGCGCATGGGGATCCCCCTGGACGAGCGTGAGCCCATGGACCCCCAGCACCCCCCGGTGGCCGCCTACGGCCTGGACTACCTCGACGAGGAGGACCTGCCCGTCTGGTGGTCCATGGGGGCGCTCACCGTGTGGCAGACGCTGCCCCTGACCCTGGACGTGCTCGATCGCTACGACCTGTGGGAGCAGCCGCTGTTCGAGCCCTTCGCCGCGGCCAAGCCCTTGCTGGGCGGCGACCCCGCGACGAGCCAGGCCCTGGCCCGGGAGCTGGCCTGGTCGGTGTCCATGGGGCTCCTGTCCCAGGTCACCACCGTGGCCTACCGCACCCCGGACTACATGCTCGCCACGGCGGTGGACTTTCGGCCAGGCGCCCGGGGCCACCAGCAGCACGCGTGGCAGGCCACCCTGGACGCCCAGGCCATCGTGTTCACGACGCACCCGGCGACGCCGCCGGCCGACAGCACGGCGTGGCGGGACGATCCCCAACCCGGGGCCTGGACGGGCAGCGCCTCCCTCCCCCGGAGCGCCCAGTGGCGGAACGTCGCCATCCACCTCTACGCGCCCCAGTACGGCCCCATGCCCGCGCCCCTGGACGTGGTTACGAGCTACGAACCCTACACGCACGCCTACTTCCCCCAGGACCGGTTCGATGAGGTGGCGCGCGCGGGGCGCTGGACCTTCGGTCGGCTGGGGGCTGGTTTCGTGGGGCTGTGGTCGTGGCGAGAGCCGCGCTGGGTCACCTACGACCCGGCCCGGCAGGCGACGGACGGCATGACGTCCCCCTTCGAGCTCCGGGCCGAAGGCGGGCCGGATAATGTCTGGGTCGTGGAGTGTGGTCGGGCCGCGGACTGGGGCGACTTCGCGGCCTTCCAGGCCGCCCTGGGGGGGCGGGAGCCCGTCGTGACCCCGCGGGAAGGCGAGGCTCTCCCGGATGGCGTGGAGCGGGGCCCGGTGTTCGACATCGTGTACGACTCCCCGTCCGTGGGGCGCGTGACCTTCGGGTGGCTCGGGCCCTTCACCGTGGATGGCGTGGAGCGTCCCTTGGCGGGCGGGCCGCGGTTCGACAGCGCCTGGACGGACGCGCCCTTCGACGGACAGCGGGTGCGGGTCGTGGACCCCCTGGGCGGAGACACGCTCGTCCTCGATCGGGGAGAGGCAGGGGGGCGCCGCTTCGAGGCGGCGCCGTGACGGCCCAGTGGCTCGGGGCTGTCGTCGCCGTGGCGCTGGGCGCCTGGGTGGGCGTGGGGGCCTGCGGAGACGGCCCCACGGGCGCGGGGGACGCGGTGGGGACGCTGGACCTCCGGTCCGACGCGGGCGCCGATGGGGGAGGAGAGGGCGGGGGAGGGGGGAGCGGCCCGGACGCCCAGGCCGCCCCCTTCGACGAGTGCGAGCCCGGGGTGCCGCCGGACGAGGCCTGCTTCGTCGCCCGGCGAGATCCCGCGTCGGAGCTCGTGGCGGAGGCGCGCGCCCTGGCGGACGCCCACATGGCACGCCACCCGGCGGACCACGTCGCCTGGGACTGGGGGGAGGCCGTCGCCATGCTCGGGGTGGTTCAGCTCTATCGCGTCACGGGGGCCAGGCGGTATCTCGACTACCCGGCGGCCTGGATGGACCGGCACATCGCCGAGGGCTACCGCATGGAGACCAGCGACACCTGCGCCCCGGCGGGTGTGGCCGTGCGCCTGTACGCCCTCACGGGCGACGAGCGCTATCGCGCCGTCGTCGACGACGCCCTCGACTACCTCTCCCACCGCGCCCTCCGCTCGCCGGAAGGGGGGATCAACCACCTGGGCACCGTGACCGCCCTCCCCGTGACCCTGTGGGTGGACTCCCTGTTCATGTTCGGCAACGTACTCACGGGCTGGGGCGAGGTGGCCGGAGACGAGGGGGCGCTGGCGCTGCAAGGGGAGCAGATCGAGATCTTCGCGTCGGTCCTCCAGGACCCGGGCGGGTTGTTCACCCACGCCGCCTATTGGCCCCTGGAGCAGACCCCGGGGGTCTTCTGGGCCCGGGGCAACGCCTGGGTCACCGCGGCCACCGTGGACTACCTCCGGGTGCGGCGGTGGCGTGGCGAGGCGGTCCCCGCCGTGGCGCGCGTGCTCGACCTCCAGGTGGGCGCGGTGGCGGCCTGGCAGGACGCGGCCAGCGGGCGCTGGTGGACGGTCATGAACCGGCCGGGCGAGACCTACTTGGAGACCAGCGCCACGGCGCTCTGGGCCTACGCGCTGGCCCGGGCCTGGCGCACGGGGCTCGTGGGGGACGAGGCGCTGCCCCTCGTGGAGGCGGCCCTCGCGGGCTTGCGCGCCCAGCTCGTGAGCGCCGCCGACGGGCCCCGCGTGGGAGAGGTCTCGGGACCCACGACCGCCGGGGACTTCGCGAACTACGCCCACATCCCCCTGGGGGACGACTACCCTTGGGGCGTGGGCGCCGCGCTTCTGGCGTTGACCGAGGCCTCCGGCCTCCCACGCGGTGCCCCCGACCCGCGCGGTCCGTGAACGGCGTGGAAACGTCACCGCTTGCCTCGACGGGGGGCGGGTCCCGATACTGACGCCATGTTGGGTCACCTCTCGGCGCGTGAACGTGGTTCCTCCCTGGACGCTACTCGGGGCCAGACGCCCGCGGGCCCCGCTCCCCGTCGCGCTGCCCACCCATGGGTGGCCGTGGCGGCGTCCCTCCTCGCCTTGGGGTTGGGGTGGGGGTGTGACGCGGCCGCCTGGAACGCCGCGGTGGGGCCCTCGCTGGGTGTGGACGTGGGCCCAGGGGACCTCGGCGCACCCGGCGACGTCGCCGGCGGGGGTCAGGACACGCTCACCGACGCCTCGGCGGGGCGCCCCGACGGCGGGGGAGAGGTCGACGAGGCGGACCTGGCGTCTCCGCCGGACACGGCGCCGCCTCAGCCCGCGGAGTCACCGGTGCCCCCGGCGCTGGCGGAGGCCTTCGCGCAGGCCGTCGAGGCACACTTGGGGGACACGGGTGCGCCGGGCGCGGCCGTCGGGGTGCGGATGCCGGACGGGACGTGGTGGGAGGGGGGGGCTGGGCTCGCCTGCCCGGACGCGGACGAGGGCGTCGCGCCCGGGCGGCGCTATCGCACGGGGAGCATCACCAAGACCTTCGTGGCGGCCGCGATCCTTCAGTTCGTGGCCGAGGGGGCGCTCGGGCTCGACGATCCGGTGGATGCGTGGGTGTCGGGGTTCGAGCTCGGCGCGGGGGTGACCGTCCGGCGCCTGCTCAACCACACCTCGGGGCTCTTCAACCCGGCGGACGACCCGGCCTCCGTGGGGGGAGACATCACCCAGCCCATCGCCCCCGAGGACCTCGTGGCGTTGGCGCTGGAGCACGACCGCGTCTTCCCGCCGGGCACCGGGTGGGACTACTCGAACACGAACTACGTGCTCCTGGGGCTGGTGCTCCAGGCGGTGACGGGCCAGCCCGCCGCCGCCGTGCTGCGGGAGCGCCTCCTCGCGCCGTGGGCGCTCGACGACACCTACCTGGAGGGCGCGGAGCTGCCGGTGGGCGAGGTCGGGCCCCCCGAGGGGCCGGCGGTGGGGACCGATCCGGCGATGGTCTGCGGGACCATCGTGGGCTCGGAGGCCACCTACGTCATGGACATGTCTTGGGCCTGGACCGCGGGCGCCATGGTGTCCACGGCGCTCGATCTATGCGATTGGGCGGAGGCGCTCGTCCTGGGGGACGTCGTGCCCCAGCCGCTGCGCGACGAGATGCAGGCGAAGACGGTGCTGCCCAACGGGCAGGTCATCAACTATGGGTTCGGGCTCCAGCACCGCACGCGGGGCGGGCGGCACGTCCTGGGCCACTCGGGGTCCACGTGGGGCTTCGAGAGCGAGGTCTATGTGGACCCGGTGAGCGGGCTGTGCGTGGTGGGGCTCGTGAACGCGTTCCGCGGGGAGCCCTCCGCGGTCACCAAGCCGGTCTGGGACGCCGCCGTGGAGAGCCTGTGAGCGAGCGATGGGACGCGGCGCGCGCCGAGCCGGGGCCACGCGTTGAGAGGAGGGAAGACGTGAGGACCAAGGCGGAGCGGAGCGCGGAGGCTGGGGATGGACGCCGCGCCCCGCGGGGCGTCGGCTCGTCCGTTGGGCGGAGCATGCGCTTCCTCGTGGTGCCGCTGGTCGCGGCGCTGAGCGCGTGCGGTGGGGACGGTGGGGGCGGCGGGGCGGCCGACGCAGGTGTGGAGGCTGGGTTCACCTTCGCGCACGGTGATGGCGGGGGCGATCCGGGCGCTGGGTTTCCCGTGGCCGACGCCGGCGCCCACGGCGCCACGCCGGACGCGGTTGCGGGTGATGACGGTGACGCGTCCACCCAGGGTGGGGGCGACCTGGGGCCGGAGACGGGGCACTCGGGGTGCGCGGAAGACGCGGAGTGCGAGGGTTGGGGCGACGGCGTGTGCACCCGGGGCGTGTGCGCGCCCAGCGGGCAGTGCGTGGCGACGCCGCAGCCGGATGGGACGCCCTGCCAGAGCGACGATCCGTGCCTTGAGGGTCGCATGTGCATGGCCGGCGTGTGCGCCGGTGGGCTCCCCGTCTCCTGCGACGACGGCGATCCCTGCACCCAGGACGACTGTGACCCGGCGGTGGGGTGCACCCACACGCCGGCACCGGGCTGCTGCACGCCGAGCTGCGCGGGCCAGGAGTGCGGGGACGACGGGTGCGGGGGGAGCTGCGGTTCGTGCGCGAGCGGGTCGTCGTGCGTGTCGGGGTCGTGCGTGGGGAGCTGCACGCCGAGCTGCGCGGGCCAGGAGTGCGGGGACGACGGGTGCGGGGGGAG
>CAYZID010000177.1:9851-12327 GCA_964478315.1 uncultured Myxococcales bacterium
CTGCGGGAGCTGCCCCGAGGGGGAGCTCTGCGTGGCGGGGGCCTGTGCCACCCAGGGGCAGGGCGAGAGCTGCGCCTCGCCCTTCCTCCTCAGCGGCCCGCCGACGAGCGCGTCGGGGGACACGACCGGCGCCTCCAAGGATTTCGGGGTGGCGGGGGGATCGTGTCCGGGCCTCAGCTACGACCGCGGCGCGGGGTCGCCGGACCACGTGTACGCCTTCACGCCACCTGGGGATGGCGACTACACGCTGACGCTGGACGCGTCGTTCGACACCGCGCTCTACGTCCTCGCGGACTGCGCCGACCCCGACGGGAGCTGCCAGGGGGGCGTGGATCTCCTGGGCACCGAGACGCTCACGGTTTACCTCCTCGCCGGGCACACCTACTACGTCATCGTCGACGGCTACAGCGCCTACGAGGCCCTCGCGGGGACCTACACCCTCACCGTGGCGGCGCACGACCCTGGGAGCTGCACGCCCGACTGCGCCGGCAAGGAGTGCGGAGATGATGGTTGCGGGGGGCACTGTGGGAGCTGCCTCACGGCTGGGGGCACGTGCACGCCGGCGGGGCTCTGCCAGGCTCCCGGGGCGGGAGAAACCTGCGCCGACCCGTTCACCCTCACGGGCGATCCGGTCACCGCGAGCGGGGACACGTCGGGGGCCTCCCAGGACTTCGGCGTCCAAGCCGGGGAGTGTCCTGGCCTGGACTATGACCGCGGCGGCGCCTCCAGCGACCACGTCTACGCCTACACCCCAGCGGTGGACGGGACCTACGACGTGTCCCTGGACCCGTCGTTCGACGCGGCGCTCTACGTCGTGACGGACTGCGCCGCGCCCGGCGCGAGCTGCCTCGGGGGGTCGGACAACCTTGGGCCCGAGCAGGTCAGCGTCTCCATGCAGGCGGGGACGACCTACTTCCTCATCGTCGACGGCTACAGCGCCTACAGCAACCTGAGCGGCGCCTACACGATCACGGTGCAGGGAACGGACACCGGGAGCTGCACCCCGGCGTGCGCGGGCAAGGCGTGCGGCGACGACGGGTGCGGGGGGACCTGCGGCACCTGCGCGGCGAGCGACACCTGCATGGGGGGCGTGTGCGCGGCGCCTGGTACGGGGGACACCTGCACGTCACCTTTCGAGGTGGGCTCGCTCCCCTACACGGCCCAGACCACCACCGCGCTCGGCTACGACGACGTCTACGGCGACTGCTGGCCGGCGTTCACCACGGGGGGGGACGGATCTACAGACCACATCTATCGGCTCGTGGCGCCCACCGCTGGCTCCTACACGGTGGAGGTCGATCCCGACGGATGGGACGCCATCCTCTACGCTTTGAGCGCCTGCGACGCCCTGGCGCCTCCGTGTATCGCGGGCGAGGATGGCGACGGGTACGGTGGGGTGGAGACCCTCAACCTAGACCTCACGGCGGGCCAGGAGGTGTGGATCGTCGTGGACGGCTACACGATCTCCGGCGACGAGTACGGCCCGTACAGCATCTCCGTGACGGGGCCCTGACCTGGGAGGATGAGCTGGGGGACGCTTGCGTCGTGGCTGTTCCTCGCCCCCGGGCGGCGACCACCGCGTTGACAGGCCGGGGGGCGGCTGGTTTGGTCGCCGGGCATGGAACCTTCCTCGCCGCCCCCGGACGTGTCGCCCCCGGACATCTCGGTCGTCCTGCCCGTCTATCGGAGCGAGGCCTTCGTGGGGCCGCGCGTGGAGCTCTTGTTGGGGCACTTGGAGGGGACGGGCCGCCGCTTCGAGGTCCTCGCCGTGGACGACGGCAGCCCGGACGCCTCCGCGGCCGTCCTCGAAGGGCTGGGGCACCCGGCGTTGCGCGTCTTGCGGCGCCCGCGCAACGGCGGCAAGTTCGCGGCCGTGAAGGACGGCATGGCCGCCGCCCGGGGGCGCTGTCGCGTCTTCACGGACGCGGACGTGCCCTACGAGCTGGACGCCATGGATGAGATGGTCCACCACGTCCTGGACCGCGGGTTCCACCTGGCCGTGGGGGATCGCACGCTGCCTGGATCCTCCTACGCGGCGGAGCTCGGGCTCGTGCGGCGCGTGACCACCCAGGCGTTCACGCTCTTCGTGCGGCTGTTCGTCACCAGCGGGCTGGCGGACACGCAGTGTGGCCTCAAGGCCTTCCGCGCTGACGTGGCCGAGGCGCTGTTCCCCGTGCTCGCCGAGGAGCGCTTCGCGGGAGACGTAGAGATCCTCTACATCGCGCTGCTCCACGCCCTGGAGATCAAGCGAGTGCCCGTGCGCCTGGCCTTCCAGGGCGACAGCACCGTTCACCCGCGCGCGGACGCTGCGCGGATGCTCGCCGCCCTGGCTCGCATCCGCCGCCGCCGCCGCCGTGGGGCCTATGACGCCCCCGCCCTCACCGCCCTCACCGGCTGAGCCGACCCGCGGGGGCGAAGCGGGCTTGCCCAGATCCGCCACCTACTCTGGGATTCGGCTTTGGATCCCGCGTGTGGG
>CAYZID010000178.1:0-12310 GCA_964478315.1 uncultured Myxococcales bacterium
GGAGGCGTGGCCGCGTCACGTCGAGCACCCAGACGTGCAGTCCGACGCCGCCCACGCGCGGGATCCAAAGCCGAATCCCAGAGTAGGTGGCGGATCGGGGACAGGCAAGGTGCCTACAAGCGAACGGGGCAAGGCGCTATAGTCGAGCGACTTCGAGCGCGACGAGACGCGCGCCGCCACGGCGTGGAGGGGGATGAGAGATGTGGGAACACACGAGCCAGCGAATCCAGCGCGTGACCCTGGCCTGGGCGGCCCTGGCGCTGGGGATTGGGGGATGCACCGAGCTCACGACGGTGGGCGGGACGGACGCTGGGATCACGACGGACGGCGTGCCCGGCATCGACCTCCCGGTCGCCGACCCGGGCCCCGAGGCGGACTCGACACCACCCCCGGATGGGGGGCCGGACGGCTGGGTCCCCCCGCTGGACGTGGCGCCCGATGGGCACGACTGCGGCGGCGAGTTCGGCTGCCCCTGCAGCACGAACGGGGACTGCCTGGACGGGCTGTGTATCGAAGGCGTAGACGGGCTGTTCTGCACCAAGAGCTGCATCGAGTCTTGCCCCAGCGGGTTCGACTGCGTGAACACGACGGCCCTGGGGCCCGACCCCATGAGCATCTGCGTGCCGCGGCACGTGCGCCTGTGCCGGCCCTGCGACGAGGACGCCGACTGCCAGAGCGCGCTCGACGGCCAGACGGCGCTGTGCCGCGAGGGGCCCGTGCCCGGCCAGGGGAGCTTCTGCACCTCCTCGTGCGAGGGCGGACGCCCCTGCCCCGAGGGCTACACGTGTACCCCCATCACGCTGGACGGCGGTGCCGAAGTCCAGCAGTGCGTGCCCACCGACGGGCAGTGCGCCTGCCGCCCGAGCTGGGCGACCATGAACCTCACGACGACCTGTGAGATCACCAACGCCCTGGGGACCTGCCTGGGAACGCGGACCTGCGGGGTCGAGGGGCTCACGGGGTGCAACGGCGCCCCGCCCGCCGCCGAGACCTGCGACGGCGTGGACAACGACTGTGACGGCCAGACCGACGAGCTCGACGGCGGCACGTGCATGATCGACAACGAGTTCGGCTCCTGCCCAGGCACGCCCTCCTGTGGCCCCGGGGGGCAGGAGCTGTGCGAGGGGGAAGGGGCGAAGCCCGAGGCCTGCAACGCCCAGGACGACGACTGCGACGGCGAGACGGATGAGGACACGTGCGACGACGGCATCCCGTGCACGACCGACCTGTGCACGCCGGACGGGACGTGCGTGAACTCGCTCGCCGCCGGGTGGTGCCTCATCGACGGCGCCTGCTACGCGGCCAACGCCCCCAACCCGGCGGACCCGTGCGAGCAGTGCCTCCCCGCGACGGCGACCAAGGCGTGGTCCGACGCCAACGGGCTGGGGTGCAACGACGGCGACCCCTGCACCTGGCAGGACACGTGCGTGGCCGGCGTGTGTAGCGGCACCCCTTACGCCTGCAACGACGGCCTGGACTGCACGACGGACGTGTGTGACGGCGACGGCGGGTGTCTGGCCCAGGTGGTGAGCGGCTTCTGCCTCATCGACGGGGCGTGCCAGCCCGACGGCGCCACGAAGCCGGGGGAGCCGTGCTTCGTGTGTCAGGCCGACACGAGCCCCAAGTCCTGGTACCCCAACGACGGGGGGAGCTGCGACGACGGGGACGCCTGCACCCAGGGTGACACCTGCCAGGGCATCACCTGCGTGGGCACGAGCTACGACTGCGACGATGGCGACGCGTGCACGATCGACGCCTGTACGGGGGACGGGGGCTGCACGCACACGCAGGCGCCCTCCACCTGCGTCATCGCCGGGACGTGCTACGCCGCGGGGACGCCCAAGCCGGACGACCCTTGCCTCGCCTGCGACCCCACGGTGAGCGGCAGCCAGTGGAGCCCCGTGGCCCAGGGGAGCTCCTGCGACGACGGGCAGCCGTGCACGTCGGATGACAAGTGCTCGGGCGGCATCTGCCAGGGCACGCCCTACACATGCTTCGACGGGCTCGCTTGCACCACGGACACGTGCAACGGCGACGGGACGTGCACCTACACGCCCGAGCCCGGCAAGTGCGCCATCGACGGCGGCTGCTTCGACGACGGCGAGGCGCGGCCGGGCAACACGTGCCAGACGTGCCAGGCGGCGCTGAATCCCACCGGGTGGATCGCCAAGGCCCCCGGGACCTCCTGCGACGACGGCCAGTCCTGCACGTTCAACGACACCTGCGACGCGAGCGGCCAGTGCGTGGGCCAGGGACAGGACTGCAGCGACGGCAAGTGGTGCACCCAGGACGACTGCGACGGCCAAGGGGGCTGCGTCCACACGCCCGCCGGGGGCTGCCTCATCAACGGGACGTGCTACCAGCCGGGCGCCCTGAACCCGGCCAACCCCTGCCAGGAGTGCAACCCCAACCAATCCGGGACGGCGTGGTCGCCCTCCAGCGGCGCGGCCTGCGACGACGGGGACCTGTGCACGTACAACGACCAGTGCCAGTCGGGGACGTGCGTGGGGACGCCCCACCCCTGCAACGACAGCCTGTCATGCACGAGCGACCTCTGCGACGGCCAGGGGGGCTGCACCTTCACCACCAACCCCGGCAAGTGCGTCATCGGCGGGACCTGCTACTCCACCGGGAACACGAACCCGTCGAACACCTGCCAGATCTGCAACGCCACGCTCGACGACGCCGGGTGGTCCGCCAACAACGGCGCCTCGTGCAGTGACGGGAACACCTGCACCCAGAACGACACGTGCAGCGGGACGACGTGCGTGGGCTCACCGATCCTCGACGGCTACGAGCCCAACGACTCCAGCAGCGCTGCGCCAAACCTGGGGACCGTGAAGGACAACATGAACTGGAGCGACGCCAAGTCGTTCACGGCGAGCCTCTACGCCTCGGGAGACGAGGACTGGTACAAGTACCGGGACGAGGGCACGACCCTCGGAGACATGGAGCCCCGCGTGGAACTCACGAACGTGCCCAGCGGCAGCAACTACAAGCTCTGCGCCTTTCACGTCTGCGACAACGGCAACGCCCCGGATCCCAAGTGCAACAGCGGGTCGCTGACCACCTACGGGGGGATGACGGGCTGCTGCAGCGACTCGGGGGGCTACGGCGGCTCGGAGACCGTGGACTACGACCCCAAGTGCGGCGGCCTGTTCTCCAGCGCCACCGGGACGGTGTACATCCGCGTCCTGCGCACGTCGGGGAGCTGGACATGCAGCTCGTACTCGGTCAAGTGGGGCGACATCTGACGCCCGGACGAGCCCAGCGGCCGGCGCCCCGCGGAGGGGGGCCGGCCGTGACCTACCGGGGGACTCCCACGGGCGGGGATCGCCTGGCTACTTCCCGGCGGTCGGCGCGCCCTTCGCCTCCGGCGCGGCTCCCGGAGTCTGAGCCTTTTCGCCCCCCGGGGACGGCTTGGGGGCCTCGCCCGACGCGGCAGCGGGCTTGACTACGGCCGGCTTGGCCGCGGGCTGCACCTTGCCCTCCTTGGCGGCCAAGGCATGCGCCTGTTCCAAGCTGGCGGCGCAGCGGAAGCCAAAGTGGTGCAGGGGGCGATTCCGGGGCACGTGGGGCCGCCGGTGGTAGCCGGTGTTGGCGCACTTGGGCCAGAACCACGACCCGCCGCGCACGACCTTGTACTTGTGCCCCGGGCACTTGTCGGCCCCCCCGCAGGGGCCCTTGGGATCACGCCCCAGGCAGTCCTTACCGCACCGCCGCCAGTTGAGGCTGTACCAGTCGGCCACCCACTCCTCGGCGTTGCCCACCATGTCGTACAGGCCGTAGTGCCCGGCTGGACGCGAGCCCCACGCGAAGGGGCGCCCGGTCGTGGGCTTGTCGATGGGCTTGCGCCGGCCGCAGCTCGTCTTGCCGTGCTCGCGGATGATGGCGTGCTCGCAGGTGGCCACGTCGTTGCCCCAGGGGTAGATGTCCCCACGGGGGCCCCGGGCCGCCTTCTCCCACTCGGCCTCGGTGGGCAGGCGCTTGCCCCGCCACTCGCAGTACTGCTTGGCGTCGTACCAGGTGACCGCCAGGATGGGCATCTTGGGGTCGTCCATGCCCTTGTAGTGGGGCCCCGCGTGCTTGCGGCAGACGCCGGCCTTCTTGCACGCGTTGAAGTCCGCCACCGTGACCTCGTGCCTGTCCATGAAGAAGGTCGAGACCTCCACGGTGGCCGCCGGCTCGGCGTCGGAGTAGCCGGTCTTCACGCGGTCGAACTGAAAGCACTTCCGGTACTTGTCGTGGTCCACGCCGCGGGTGAAGGGCCCGCCTGGCACGCAGGCCATGTCCGAGGGGCCCTGGCCGCAGGGCTCGAACCCGGGGGCCGGCTCCCGCTCGTCCCGAGGCAGCGAGGGGGTGGTGGGCTTGGCCTCGCCGCCGGCGCCCGTCGCGGGCCCCGGGGCCCGGCCATGCGTCGCGGCCGGCTTCACGGCCTTGGGAGCGGGGGCCTTCCCGCCAGGACCCGCAGCGAACACGCCAGGGGCCACGAGCGCCATGCCTCCGGTCACGCCTACCAGCACCGTCAACAGCTCTCTCCGCATGAGACACGCTCCTTGGGGACGACAACCCCGCGCCAGCGCCGGGCCTTTCCGCCGTGGGCGAGGATGGCCCGGCATACACCCGCGCGGGCCCGAGCGCCAGGGACGCGGAACAGCGACGAAGCCTCACGTGCATACCCGCTCGCCTCCCCCCGGGCTTTCTTGCCCTCCCCGCGAGGCAGGCGGAGACTCGGCGTCAGCCCCTCGGGGGTTTCCCCAGATCCGCCACCTGCTCTGTGGACCGAGGCGCAGGAGGCCGCGTTTGGGCAAGGAGGCAAGCGGCTGGGCGCGGAGGCGTGGCCGTGTCACGTCGAGCGGCCAGCCGCTTGTGGGGCCGCGCAGCTCGACGCCGCCCACACGCGGGATCCAAAGCCGAATCCCGGAGTAGGTGGCGGATCTGGGGTTTCACCGGGGGCTTGAAGCGGACGGCGCGAGCCGCTATCACTCCGCGTCCTCGCTCGCCGGCCGGGTCGCCGCGCCCTCCAACCGCCCCACCCTCCCACCCCCAACCCAAGCACCCATGCCCACGCGCCCAACGCCGACCCTCGACACCCCGCACGCGGTCGCCTCCGCGCCGGGCGGCCTGCGCCTCGCGCTGGCCCGCCACCCCGCCCTGCGGGGCGAGGTGGTCGCGGCCCTCACGGGCCTCGTGGAGCGAGAGCTGGATCAGGCGCGCGGCGTCCGGGGGGCGGCGACGCGGCGACTCTATCGGCACCTCACGCAGGGCCACCCCGACCTCGCCCCACGCGCCGTGGACGCCCTGCTGGAGCCGTGGCTCGACGCGCTCCAGCCCCTCTGGGACCGCCACGCCCTCAGCGACCCCACCGAGGAGATCCCAGCTTCGTTCGCGGCGCTCGTCTCCGCACACCCGACGGAGGCCGCGGACGCCCTCCTCCGGCTGGCCGAGGTCCGCGCCGCCCGGTCGCGTCACGCGTGGGTTCGCGCCGCCGCGCGCCGCGCGCGACGCCTGGGCGCGGACGCCATGGCGCGGGTGCTCCCCGACGCGGCCCGTCTCCTGGACCACCTCACCCACGCGCACCTCCTCGAAGCTTGAGCACCCCGTCCCCCGCGGCCCTCGCGGCCCTGCTGGAGGCCGTGCGCGGCGAGGCGCGCCCCGGCGACTGGTCGGCGGGCGTGGAGCTGGCACGCCGAGGCGCCGTGACCGTGGTGAGCGTCGAGGAGGACGAGGTGGAGGTCCGAGTCCAGGCCCCGGCCGGGGCGGGCGCCTACCTCGTGACGCTGTGGCCCCAGGACGACGAGTGGGACTGCGAGTGCGCCTTCAAGGGCGCCTGCTGCGGGCACGCGGCCGCGGGGGCCATCGCCTTGTCCCAGGGGCTCTTGGAGAGCAGCCCCGCGGCCCCCGAGCCGGCCCCCGAGGTGCGGATTCGCTACGAGCTGGTGCGCGACGAAGGCGCGCTGACGCTCCACCGCGTCGTCCACGCGCCGGGGGACCGAGACGCCGACAAGCTCCGCGACGGCACCCGGCTGCACGGATCCCTGGCGGACGTGCCGCCAGGCGTCATCGTCACGCCGGGGGATCGGGAGATCGACCGAGCCCTCCGCGGCCGCTGGGGGCGCCGCCTGCCCCGCGAGCGCGTCCCGGCGGTGGTGCGCGCCCTGGTGCGCGCCCAGCAGCTCACGCTCGATGGGGAACCGGTGCGCGCCTCGCGGGTGCCCGTGCTGCCCGTGGCTCGAATCCAGGACGACGGGGAGGGCGGCTTCTGGGTGCGGCTGGTCGCCGACCCGGCCATCGACGAGATCTTTCGCAACGGCTTCGTGCGCACGGGCGACGAGGTGCGCGCCGTGGGCGACCCGGGGTTGGGCGAGCGCGCCATGGGGGAGCTCCGGGCAGGGCGGCGCTTTGGGCCGGGCGACAAGGCCGAGCTGGTGAGCGAGCTCTTGCCCACCCTGCGCGCCCAGCGGATCCCCCTGCTGGTGGAGAGCGCGCGGCTGCCCACCCTCGTCGACGTGCCCCCCCGCCTGGTCATCGAGACGGCCACGGACGCCGAGGACCGTCTCGTCGTGCGCGCCGCGGTGGTCTACGGCGACCCGCCCCTGGCACGCGTGGAAGGAGACCGCCTGGTGGTGACCGGCGCAGAGGTCCCTCGCCGCGACCAGGCCGAGGAGCGACGCCTGGGGCATCTACTCCAGCGGCACCTGGGCGCCGCGGCGCGGCGCCTGGGGGGAGACGGCCTCCGCGCACGCGACGAGGAGGCCGTGGGCTGGGCCCAGCGGCTCGCATCGCTCGAGGCGGACGTCGCCGCCTCGGGCGCCGGGGTCTCGATCGCGGGCGAGGCCCACCGCGGCTGGTACCTGGCCGACCCCATCGAGGCAGACCTGCGTTGGGGCGAGGGGGCCGCGGGCGGGGTCTGCATGGACCTCCGCTTCCGGACGGCGGATGGCCGCACGGCGGACCCGGCGCGCGTGCTGGGGGCGTGGCGGCGCGGGGGCAGCCTCGCGCCCCTCACGGGGGGCGGGTGGGCGCCGCTCCCCACGGGCTGGCTCCAGCGCCACGGGGACCTCGTGGCCGACCTCTTGGCGGCGCGGGACGAGCGGGACGAGCTGCCCCGGGCGGTGCTCGCCGACGCGGCGCGCCTCGCGGGGGACCTGGGGCTCGACGCCCCCCCGCCGTTCGCCGACCTTCGCGCCTTGGTGGACGGGTTCGCGGGGCTGCCCGCGCCGCGGCTCCCCGAGGACCTCCGGGCCACCTTGCGCGGCTACCAGCGGGAGGGGGTGGCCTGGCTCCAGTTCCTGCGCGACGCCGAGCTGGGCGCGCTGCTGGCCGACGACATGGGGCTCGGCAAGACGCTCCAAGCGCTGTGCGCCGTGCGCGGCCGCGCGCTGGTGGTGGCGCCCACGAGCGTGCTGCCCAACTGGGCGGCCGAGGCGGCGCGGTTCCGCCCGTCCCTGGCGGTGAACGTCTATCACGGGCCCAAGCGGTCGCTGGCCCCGAAGCCCCCCGCCCGAGGAGAGGGCGGCGACAGCTTGACGCTGACCACGTACGCCTTGCTGCGCCTCGATCAGGACGAGCTCGCCGCGGTGGACTGGGACGTGGTCATCTTGGACGAAGCCCAGGCCATCAAGAACCCCACGAGCCAGGTGGCCCGCGCGGCCTTCCGGCTCAGCGCGCGCTGGCGGCTCGCCATGACGGGGACGCCGGTGGAGAACCGTCTGGACGAGCTGTGGAGCCAGCTCCATTTCGCGAGCCGGGGGCTCCTGGGAGGACGCGAGGACTTCGACCAGCGCTATGGGCGCCCCATCGCGGCCGGCGACGAGGGCGTAGCGGCGCGGCTGCGGGCGCGTATCCGCCCCTTCGTGCTGCGACGGCGCAAGCGGGAGGTGGCCCCCGAGCTGCCTCCGCGGACGGACCTGGTCCAGCACGTGGAGCTCAGCCCCGAGGAGCGCGCGGTCTACGACGCCATCCGGGCGGCCACGCAGCGGGACGTGGTGGCACGCCTCCGCGGCGGCGGGAGCGTCATGGAGGCGCTGGAGGCGCTGTTGCGGCTCCGCCAGGCGGCCTGTCACCCGGCGCTCATCCCCTCTGGACGCGGGGGGGAGCCCGCCGAAGGGAGGGCGGTGGAGACCTCGTCCAAGATCGCGCTCTTGGCGGAGCTGCTTGACGAGGTGGTGTCCGAGGGGTCCAAGGCGCTCATCTTCTCTCAGTGGACCTCGCTGCTGGACCTGGTGGAGCCGGCGCTCCGGGGGGCGGGCGTGGCGTTCACGCGGCTGGACGGGTCCACCCGGGACCGCGGGGCGGTCGTGGAGGCCTTCCAGCGCCCGGAGGGGCCGCCGGCGATGCTGCTGTCGCTCAAGGCGGGCGGCACGGGCCTGAACCTCACGGCGGCGGACCACGTGTTCCTGCTGGATCCGTGGTGGAACCCGGCCACGGAGGACCAAGCGGCGGACCGGGCGCACCGAATCGGGCAGGACCGGCCCGTCTTCGTCCACCGGTTGGTGGCGCGCGACACGGTGGAGGAGCGCATCCTGGCCCTGCAAGCGCGCAAGCGAGCGCTGGCCGAAGCCGCGTTGGGCGAGGCCGGCGCGCGCGGCGCGGGACGCGCGGGCGCCGCCCTCACCCGAGAGGACCTCCTGGGCCTGCTGGCCTGACCGCGGCTGCGAGCGCCGCCGCAACCGCAACCGCAACCGCTTCCACAGCCGCGTCCGCACCCGCACCCGCAACCGCAACCGCAGCCGCAACCGCCCCCGCTTCTGCTTCCGCGTCCGCTGCCGCTTCCGCAACGACTTCCGCACGCGCATCCGCCTCTTGACAACCCAAGCACTGCTGCTACCGTTGCTCTCGATCGCCGAGACTACTGAATTCGGCGGACTTTGGATGGGGGACCCGGGCATGTGTTCGGGTCCCTTCTTTCTTGCGTGGACTGGGGAACGGAAGCCGTGGATCGGGTGGCGGTTTTTGTTGACGCGGGGTATCTGTTCGCCGCAGGTGGGCGGCTGCTCGTCGGAAGGCGCGTGCCTCGGGGCGAATTGAGCCTCGACGTAGGTGCGGTGGAGCAGTTCTTGCGAGAGTTCGCGGAGGCAGAGACGGGACTGCCACTGCTGAGGATCTACTGGTACGACGGGACCGACTCCGGCCCTACGGCGGACCACACCCGTCTCATGTGGACCCAGAACGTCAAGGTCCGGCTCGGTATCGTCAACAACTACGGCGAGCAGAAGGGCGTGGACTCGCTGGTCGTGTCCGACATGATCAACCTGGCCCGAAGCGGGAACGTGGCGTCGTGCGTGCTCCTGACCGGCGACGAAGATCTCCGCGTTGGGGTCCAGCAGGCGCAAGAGGCTGGGCTCAGGGTGCACCTCGTCGGAATCGAGCCCAGGCAGCAAAACCAGTCGAATATGCTCCAGCAGGAGGCTGACATCCGGCACGAGTTGGGGCAGGCGCAGATCGGTCGTTTCCTCTCGATACGGACGAGGGTCGGGGGACTGGAAGTCCACGTTCCCGACGGAGCCTCCCGCGACCAAACCATCGCCGCCGTGGTTCGCGCGGTCGTCGATTCCCTGGACGCTGCGACTCGCACCGCTCTCCGATTGAGCTTCGACACCGGGGAGCGTCGCGTGCCGCGTGAACACGACCATCTCTTGCTAAAGACCCTCGGTGACTACCTGGGCGCCATCGAAGAGCGGGACAAGTGGAACATGCGAGAGATGTTCCGGGACTCGGTCTGAACACCGCAACCGCTTCCGCAGCCGCAACCGCTTCCGCGTCCGCAACCGCTTCCGCTGCCGCAACCGCTTCCGCTGCCGCACCCGCACCCGCGTCCGCAACCGCACTCGCAACCGCAACCGCGTCCGCGTCCGCAACCGCACCCGCGTCCGCACCCGCGCTCACAGCCGCAGCCGCAGCCGCAGCCGCCCCCGGGCCCGCCCCCGTTGCCCCTGGCGACGCGGTTGGTACACTCCGGCCCGCTCGACGGCCCCAGGACCACGCCCGGACCGCCGGGCCCACCAGACCGGAATACCAGCCCAGGAGGCGCGCCTTGCCAGCCCTGACCTACGACCTCATCAAGCCCCTCATCGCCGCCCAGGAGACGCGCGGCTCCACGCTCCAGGTCGTCTTCCGCTGCCCCGTCACGGGGGAGGAGCGACCGTCGAGCGCGTCCATCCGCCAGGGCGCGCTGAGCCGCACCAAGAGCTCCATGAAGCGCTCGCTCTGGTACGGCGTCCGCTCGGTCCTCGCCCAAACCGTCCGCTCCATGGTGGGGGGCGGCATGATGGGCAGCATGGCGACCACCGTCGTCCACACGGCGGGGCCCACGGGCGGCCCCAGCTACTCCTTCTCCGAGGAGGAGCTCCAGACGGCCGCGCTGGAGGCCTTCCAGCGGGTCCAGCGCTACTTCGCCTGGGACGAGGGCGGTCGCCGCTTCGTGGCGGCGAGTCACCTCAAGGGGCTCCAGACCGGCTTCCAGGAGCTCATGGCCTCCGTGTCCCTCACCGAGGGCTGGGACCGCTCGGTGCTGGCGCGGATGCTCGCCGAGATCGCCGCCGCCGACGGGGAGATCGCCGACGAGGAGCGCGAGCTCTTCGACATCTTCGCGGGCACCGACGTGGAGCCCATCGACCGCCTGGTCCGCCGCGACCGCCTCACCGCGGCAGAGCTGGACGCCACGACCCCGAAGGTCCGAGAGGCGCTCCTGGTCATGGCTACCGCCCTCGCCATGGCCGACGAGGACTTCGACGCCAGCGAGCGGGCGCGGCTCGACGAGTTCGCGCAGGGCCTGGGCATCTCCCCGGCGCGCGCCGCCGAGCTCACGGAGATGGCCCGGGAGCAGGTGGTGGACATGCTGCTGGAGCAGGTCTACGCCGACGGCCACGCCGACCCCGAAGAGCGGGCCATGGTGAACTCCCTCGCGACCAACCTGGGCGTGTCCCGAGACGCCCTGGACCGCTACGACGTCCGCGTCCGCAAGCGCAAAGGGCTCATGTAGGGTCCACGACCAGCGGCTGGCTCCAACCGCCGGAGCCAGCCGCTGCCGCCGGCCACTGGAGCCATTGGAGCTGGTGCGTCCCCCGGCTTTGGGTGTAGATCCCCTCCATGCCCACACACCCTCACGTCGCCTCCACCGCCGACGGCCTCTCCGACGCCGTCTACACCGCCCTCAAGGCCCGCGCCGCCGCCCACCCGGGGCCCCTCTACGCCCTCAACGTGGGCGACACCTGGCGCGAGCCCCTGGAGGCCGCCCGTGTGGAGGCCCTCGCCACGGCCGAGCACCCGGGGATGCACCGCTACGCTCCCCCCCACGGCCTCCCCGACCTCCTCGCCGCCATCCGCCGCAAGACCCAGCGGCGACACGGCGTGACGCTCCGCGACGCCGAGGTGCAGGTCCAGCTCGGCGCCACCGCCGGGCTGCACATCTCCGCCCAGACCCTCCTCGACCCGGGGGACGAGGTCCTCCTCCCCACCCCCTTCTGGCCCCTCATCCGCGGGATCCTCACCTCCCGAGGCGCCCGCGCCATCCAGGTGCCCTTCTACGTCCACCTGGATGACCCCACCTTCGACCCCGAGGCGGCGCTGGAGGCCGCGGTCACCGACCGCACCGTCGCCATCTACGCCAACACCCCCAACAACCCCACGGGCAAGGTGCTGTCCCAGGACGTCCTGGACGCCATCGCGCGGGTGGCCGAGCGCCACGACCTCTGGGTCCTCAGCGACGACGTCTACGAGGACATCTACTTCGCCGACGACCCGCCGCCCGCCCTGTGGACCCACCCGCGCCTCGCCGGCCGCGTCCTGGCCCACCACAGCATGTCCAAGTCCTACGGCCTCGCCGGAGCCCGCGTGGGCTGGACCCACGGCCCCGAGGACGTCATGCGCGCCATCCGCGGCGTCCAGACCTACCAGACCTACTGCGCCCCCCGCCCCCTCCAAGAGGCATCCGTGCGCGCCTTGGACCAAGGGGAGACCTGGCTCGCCCAGACCCGCGAGTTTTACCGCGCCGCGGCCCACGCCACCGCCCAGGTCTTGGGCCTCCCCGAGCCGGGGGGCAGCACGTTCTTCTTCTTCGACGCCCGGCCCTGGCTGCCCGAAGGCGCCACCGACAGCCTCCCCTTCCTGGAGCGCTGCCTGGACGAGGGGGTCCTCCTGGTCCCGGGCGCCGCCTGCGGGGAGGGCTTCGAGACCTGGGTCCGCCTGTGCTTCACGTCCGTGCCCCCCGCGGACCTCACCGCCGCCCTCCAGGGGCTCGCCCGCGTCCTCGGGTAGCCCCAGATCCGCCACCTACTCTGGGATTCGGCTTTGGATCCCGCGTGTGGGC
>CAYZID010000179.1:0-12276 GCA_964478315.1 uncultured Myxococcales bacterium
GGACCTGGCGTCGCGGGCTGGGGCGTGCTCGCCGGGGCTGGCGCGGCTCGGGGCGAGGCCTCCGTGGCGCGGGCGGCGTCGGCCGCGGCGCGCGCCGCCTCCGCCGCCGCGAGGAGGCTCTGGCCGGCCGGGGGGAAGCCCACGGTCGTCTTCATGGGCGTCGGTCCCTCCTGGGAAGCCGCGCCCGGGGCCGGTGCCCGCTGACGGCTCGCCGGGGCCGCGTCGGGGAACGCCACGTCGGTCTGGAAAGAGGCCGCCGACGGCCCCGCGCTGGGCGCCGGTTGCTCGTCGGGGGCGCTCCCCGCGCTCGCGACGGGGCGCGCGCCCGCGGAGGGGGGGAGGCCCCCGCCCAGCCAGATCTGGGTCTTCCCGCCGCGCACGGGCGCCGGTTTGGGCCCGGGTTGGGTGGCGCCCAGACCCTGGGCCGCCTGCGCACGGAGCGACGCGGGTGGCCCCACCTCCACGACCGTGTTCATGTCGGGGCCCTCGGCCTCCCTGGGAGAGGCCTCTTGCGAAGCTCCGCCCGCGCGCCCGCCCGCCGCCTCCGGCGGGGTCTCGCCGAAGGTCTCCGCGAAGGCCGCGGCGACGGCCCCGCCGAAGGCGCCTCGGAGGGTGTTGCCCGTGACCGGGGCGGCCATGGGGTCGGCCTCGCGGGGAGCGGTCGCGCTGGCCGCGGGAGCCGAAGGGGAGGGGGATGGGGGGACCGCCGCGCCGCTCGGCGGCGCGCCTGGCAGCGGTGAGCCGGGGATCCACACCTGGGTCTTGCCCTTCGCGGGCCCCCCTTGGGGGGCGGAGTGGGGGGCACCAGCCGGGGCGGCCGGGGCAGCGGCCGGCGGGGCCGCCGCGCCGCGACCGGTTTGCCTGCGAGCGGACGCGAGCTTGGGAGCGGTGAGCTTGGAACCCGTGCGGCGGGGCGCGGCGACGCGATCCTGAGCACTGGGCACGCGGCTGCGGGGGCGCGGAGGCGGGGCGCGGCGCGTCCTGGCCCCCAGAGGGGCTCCACAGTTCTCACAGAACTTCGCGCCCTGTGGGCTTTCGGCTCCGCACTTTCCGCACTTCACGTCGGTTCCCCTGTGCCCCGTGGCGGCTGCTTGTCTCGTACGTCTCCCGGCCCAGGCGTCCCGCGCGGTCGGACCTCGGGCCGGCTCTCATCGGGGCGCCATCGGCTCGCGCCGGGCCTCCGAGCGAACCGGCCCGGTGGCCTGAGCGAGGACCTGGCCAGCTCTTGCTGTGTGACGGCAGGATACCAGCGTCTGCGCCGCGAGACCACAGCCCACGGGCGCGATGAAGGCGGGAGGAAGGTCGCGCGGTGGGCGAGGGGGGGAGCGCGACGTCAGTAGTTGAGGACGACGACCTCGCTCACGGGTCCGCGCCCGCCAGCGCGCCGCGAGATGGCGCGGCGGGCCTGGACGCGCTCCACGCGGAAGTCCGCGTAAAGCTCGTTGATGAGGGGGGTGTCACTGTTGGACAGCATGCAGTGGACGCCGCGCGCCGTGAGCTCCGCGAAGGTCTCCGCGAGGGCGGCTTGGTCCTCGGGGCCAAAGTCTCCCTTGGCGTACCGAGTGAAGCTCGCCGTGCGGCTCACCGGGTCGTAAGGTGGGTCGAAGTAGACGAAGTCACCGGCGCGGGCGTGCGCCACGGCGGTGGCGAAGTCTTGGCGCTCGATGGGCACGCCCTGGAGGGTCGCAGAGGCCGCGCGGAGCTTGTCGGCGGGGCAGATGTCGGGGTTCTTGTAGCTCCCGAAGGGGACGTTGAACTGGCCGCGGCGGTTCACGCGGTACAGCCCGTTGAAGCACGTCCGGTTCAGGTAGACCATGCGAGCGGCGCGCTCGACCGGGTCCAGGAAGCGGGGGTCCAGGGCGCGGACGGCGTAGTAGTGGTTCTTCTCGTGCTTGTGGTTGCCGAGCTGTGCGATGAGCGACTCCACGTCGTCGCGCACGACGCGGTAGACGTTGATGAGCTCGTCGTTCACGTCGCTGAGGAAGGCCACGGCGGGCGCCAGGTTGAAGAACATCGCCCCGCCGCCCAGGAAGGGCTCGAAGTAGCGGTCGAAGGAGGCGGGGAGCAGGGGCTTGAGCTGGCCGAGGAGCTGTGTCTTGCCGCCGGCCCACTTGAGGAAGGGCGCCGCGGAGGGGCGCGGCGCGGCGTCGGGGCGGCGAGCGGGGGCCAGGGTGTGAACGGACGCGCCCGCCGGAGCCATCGGGGGCGTGGGCGCGGGGGGCGTGGGCGCGAGCGGGGCGGCGGCGTCGCGGAGCGGACGCACGGCGGCGATGGGGCGCACGGCCCCCTGGAGCACGGACTCGGACATCGGGTGCTGCCTCGGTGACGGGCTCGCCCGCGCGGCCGCAGAGAGGGCTCCGCGGCCTCGGGGCGTGAGCAGGTAGCGTCAGCAGCCCGGTCGCGCGCTCCGGGCCAGGACACCCCAGGCGGACGCGCCGCCTGGGCGAGGGCGCCGCGACGGCGCCGGTGTGCCCTTGGTAAGGCCCCGAGATCAGACCGTCAAAAAAAATGGGCAGCCGCTGGGGGAGGGCGGGGCGGTGGGGTGTCGGCTCGTGCGGCTCAGTGCCCCAGGTCCAGGCAGCGGAAACGCGCATGACCCGACTCTTGTTGCATCCCCATGCCCACGAAGAGCAGCAGGTCGCTCGACATGGGCAGGCCGTCCACGTCGGCGTGCGCGGCGGTCCATGCTTCGAGGCAGGCGTCGGAGCAGAACAGCGGGGAGCGCTCGTAGACCTCGTGGAGCGGGGACTGGCCGTCCCAGCTCGCCTGGAATCCGGCGATCCCGGCAGGCTTGGTCCCCGTGACCGCCTCCCCCTCGACGGTGACCTCGATGTCGGCACCGCACTGGCCGCAGGGCGTGAAGCCGTCCACGCCCTTGGTGAGGGCGGGGTTCATGGCGAGGAGCTCCAGCCCACCCGTCACGAAGACGTCCACGCCTCCTTCGAGGTGGGCGCGGTGCGGCGTGCGCGCCAGGGACACGCTGCCCAGCAGGCCCGTGAACCGAGCACCCGCGAGGTCGCGCGTCACGAGGCGGAACCGCTCCAGGGTCGCGAGGCCGGAGCGCACCCGCGCCTCGCTGAGCTCGTCGGAGAGCTGAGAGACGAGGGCGTCCACGGCGGGCAGCCAGCCGCGCTCGATGAGGGCGCGGACGAGGTAGTTCAAGACCTCCTTGGCGTCGCCGCCGAGCTCCTCCGCGGCGCGCTGGTAGAACCGAATCAAGGTCATCTCACCCTGCGCGGGCTGGGTTTCGAGAGGCGGCATGGGCTAGGCTCCGTGGGTCGGTCGAAGGCTCGTGGGACCCCTCTCTAGCCCCTGGGAGCCGGCCCAGGCAAGATCCGCCGCGCGGTGTTCGCGCCGAACCCTGGGTCGGCGCCCCCTCGCGAGCCCCCGGTGCGGTCGCCACGCGTCCGTACCCCCGAGCGCATGTCCTGCGCATCTCCTCGGTGTCTCCTCTCTGTTGCTAGCCGTCGTCCTTCCCCCGTCTCGGAGGTGCCCCGTGGCCGGACGCCCCTTTCAGCTCGTGAGCGAGTTCGCACCCGGCGGCGATCAGCCTCAGGCCATCGAGGCCCTCACGCGGGGGCTTCGCGAGGGCGAGGCGGCCCAGGTGCTGTTGGGCGCAACCGGGACGGGCAAGACCTTCACGCTGGCGAACGTCATCGCGAACGTGAACCGCCCGACCTTGGTCATCGCACCGAACAAGACGCTCGCGGCCCAGCTCTACAGCGAGTTCAAGGAGTTCTTCCCGCACAACGCGGTGCGCTACTTCGTGAGCTACTACGACTACTACCAGCCCGAGGCGTACGTCCCTTCGACCGACACGTACATCGAGAAGGACGCCCTCATCAACGACGCCATCGACCGCATGCGCCACGCCGCCACGCGCTCGGTGCTGGAGCGGCGCGACGTGATCGTGGTCGCCAGCGTGAGCTGCATCTACGGCATCGGCGACAAGGCCGCCTACGAGGGCATGCTCATTCGCCTGGAGGAAGGTCAGGAGCTGGACCGGGATGCGCTGCTTCGCGGCTTGGTGGACATCCAATACAAGCGCAATGACTACGATTTCCACCGCGGGACGTTCCGGGTGCGCGGCGACACCGTGGAGATCTTCCCTATCTACGAAGAGGCGGACGCCATTCGGCTGGAGTTCTTCGGTGACGAGCTGGAGGGGATCGCTCGGGTGGACCCCCTGCGCGGGCGCGTGCTGGAGCGGTTGCCGTCGGTGGCGATCTTCCCCGGGAGCCACTACGTCACGCCGGAGGCGGCGCTCAAGCGGGCGATCAAGACGATCACGGCGGAGCTGCGGGAGCGTTTGGCGGAGCTGCGCGCGGCGGGCCAGGAGCTGGAAGCCCAGCGGCTGGAGCAGCGCACGCGGTACGACCTGGAGATGCTGGAGCAGGTGGGGTTCTGCAGCGGCATCGAGAACTACAGCCGGCACCTCACGGGGCGGGCGCCGGGCGAGCCACCGCCCGTGTTGTTGGACTACTTCCCCGAGGACTTCTTGGTGATCGTCGACGAGTCCCACGTCGCGGTGCCGCAGATCGGTGGGATGTTCCGGGGGGATCGGGCTCGCAAGCAGACGCTCGTGGACCACGGGTTTCGGCTGCCCAGCGCGCTGGACAACCGGCCGCTGAAGTTCGCGGAGTTCGAGGCGCGCGTGGGGCAGGTCATCTTCTCGAGCGCCACGCCCGGCGACTACGAGCTGGAGCGGTCGCAGGGCGTCGTCGTGGAGCAGATCATCCGCCCCACGGGCTTGCTCGACCCGGAGGTCGAGGTGCGGCCCGTGGCGACACAGGTGGACGATCTCCTGGCCGAGGTGCGCGAGCGCGTGGAGCGGGGGCAGCGCGTGCTGGTGACGACGCTCACCAAGCGCATGGCCGAGGACCTGACGGAGCACTACCAGGAGCTGGGCGTTCGCGTGCGCTACCTCCACAGCGACATCGACACGCTGGAGCGCGTGGAGCTGCTCGACGGGCTTCGGCGCGGGGGGTTCGACGTGTTGGTGGGCATCAACCTGCTGCGCGAGGGGCTGGACCTGCCGGAGGTGGGCCTCGTGGCCATCTTGGATGCGGACAAGGAGGGGTTCCTCCGGTCCGCGCGGAGCCTCATCCAGACCATCGGGCGGGCGGCGCGGAACGCCGAGGGGAAGGTCATCCTGTACGCGGACGAGATCACGGGGTCCATGCAGGTGGCCCTGGACGAGACCGCGCGGCGGCGTGAGGCCCAGCGAGCGCACAACGAGGCGCATGGGATTACGCCGCAGACGGTTCAGCGGGCCTTCCGACAGGCGTTGGACCCCGACGGTGCGGCCGGAGCGGGCAGTGGGGGCGCGGAACCGGTGGTGCGGGAGGTGGCGGGGCTCGACGAGGGGGCGCTCAAGGCCAAGCTGGCGGCTTGGCGCCAGGAGATGATCGAGGCCGCGCGGGACCTGGACTTCGAGCGGGCGGCGGCCTTGCGCGACAGGATTCGCGCCTACGAGACGGCGGCGTTGACGGTGTTGTAGATGGTTCCCATCCTGAAAAGCCTCCCGTCGCCGCGACGGCCGCTGCACGCACCATGCGCGTCCCCGCAACCACTTGAAGTAGCGCTGCTACTCCGGCGGGTTGCGTGAACGCACCTGGCACGCACATCGACTCGCCGTGGCTCGGTCCGCCTTTTCAGGATGGGAACTAGATGGGAGCGGGAGGCGCTGCGGTTGACTCGGGGGGTGCGGGGGTTCACTATCCGCGCGACAACAAAGACGACACGGACCGTCGATAAGACGCCGCTCGTGGTGGCTGGACACCCCTCGCGAAGGGCAGGCCGCCAGCGCTGACACCGGCCAACGGGATCTCTCTCCAAGCCGACGCACGGCGCGCGCTCGGCTCCTCCTCGCGGGGGAGCGCGCTGGAGCAAACCTCGGCGGTCGCCCCTTCAGCAACGAGAGAAGATTTGAAGTTCGACGAGCTGAGCCTCCCTGAGGAGCTCCTGCGCGCCGTGGACGACCTCGGGTTCGTCCAGGCCACCCCTATCCAAGAGAAGGCCCTCCCCCTGGCGTTGGACGGCGTGGACGTCGCTGGCCAGGCCCAGACGGGTACCGGGAAGACGGCGTGCTTCCTGCTGTCCACGTTCGACCGCCTTCTGCGCAGTGAGCGCGGTGAGAGCAAGGCGCCGCGGGCGCTGGTCATCGCGCCCACGCGTGAGCTGGCGATGCAGATCGCGGCGGACGGCGAGCGGCTGTCCATTTACACCGATCTCGTGATCGCAGCGGTCTACGGCGGCTCCAACTGGGAGCAGCAGGCGAAGAAGCTTCGGGACGGGGCCGACGTGGTCGTGGGCACGCCGGGGCGGCTCATCGACTACCACAAGCGCGGCGTGCTGGACCTGCGGCGCATCGAGGCGGTGGTCGTGGACGAGGCCGACCGGATGTTCGACATGGGGTTCATCGCCGACCTCAACTACCTGCTTCACCGCTGCCCGTCGCGTTCGAGGCGGCAGTCCATGCTGTTCAGCGCGACGCTGAGCGACCAGGTGCTGCGGTTGGCGCGAGCGCACATGCGAGACCCGGTGAAGGTCATCATCGAGCCCGAGCACCTCATCGTGGAGCAGATCGAGGAGGTCCTCTACCACGTGGGCGGGCACGAGAAGGTGTCCCTGTTGCTGGGGCTGCTGGAGAAGGAGCGGCCCACGCGCGCCATGATCTTCGTGAACCGCAAAGTCGTGGGCGAGGAGCTCACTTGGCGGCTCAACCAGAACGGGTATCGGGCCGTGTACCTGTCGGGGGATCTCCAGCAGAAGAAGCGCACGGCCATCATCGCGGCGTTCAAGGCGGGGCGCATCGACCTGCTGGTGGCGACGGACGTGGCGAGCCGCGGCATCCACGTGGACGACGTGAGCCACGTGTTCAACTACGACGTGCCCCAGGACCCCGAGGACTACGTGCACCGAGTGGGGCGCACCGCCCGCGCCGGGGCCGAGGGGAAGGCCATCATGTTGGCCTGTGACGACTACGTGTACGGGTTGCCAGCGCTGGAGAAGTACCTCAAGCGCCCCATCCCCACGGCCTGGGCCGAGGACGACCTCTACGGGATCGACCGGTCGGGGTCGTGGTATCGTGCGCGCAAGCGAGGCAAGGTTTACACCGGCTTCGAGAGCATCCGCGCCGAGCTGGACGCCGACGATGGGGGAGGTGGGGCGCCGCAGGCCGGCGCGTCTGGCGAGGGCTCGGAGGCGAAGAACCCGGAGAGGAAGAAGAGAAAGCGGCGGCGGAGGAAGCGGGCCGGGGCGTCGGGGGAGGTTCGTGAGGGAGCCCAGGTGGCTGCCGAGGGCACCGACGGCGAAGCGACGCCCGCCGCGGAGGCTCGCGAGTTGGCTCCCGGGCCCGAGGTTGCTGAGGGCGAGACCTCGGCGAAGCCCAAGAAGAAGCGGCGTCGGCGGCGTAGGAAGCTCGTGGCGGCGGAGGTTGGTGAGGACGCGGGGGCGGTCGGTGGGGACGCGCCCGTCGCGGTGGACGGCCAGGAGGCGGCCCAGGAGGCGCCCAGGGAGACGACGGCTCGGCGCGCTCGGCGTGGCCGTGTTCGGCGTTCGATCGGGGATGGTCGTGGGTTGGCGCCCGCGAGCCGTGGTCCCGCGCGACCGTAAGAGCATGTAGGCGCCGAGTGGGGGAGAGCGAGCGAGCGTGGTGTGTCGTGGGGCGCCCAACCGCGGCGGGCCGATGGTAGCCAGTCCCAGGGAGCCGGGGGCTTGGCGCTCGGCCCGTTCCTTCCCGCACTTCGCTTCTCGGCTTCCCCCGATCCGCCACTTGCTCTGGGATTCGGCTTTGGATCCCGCGTGTGGGCGGCGTCGGGCTGTGCGACTGGGTGCTCGACGTGACGCCGCCACGCCTCCGCGCCCAGCCGCTTGCCTCCTTGCCCCAACGCGGCCTCCTGCGCCTCGGTCCGCAGAGCAGGTGGCGGATCGGGGGTTTCTTGGAGGAGTGGCGCAGCGTCGGGGCGTTTGCTAGCGTCACTGGGTGTCGTTGGTCCGGGGCCGGGAGGGGCCTCGGGGCTCGGCTCGCCCGACGATTCGCTTTGTCCCCCGCTTACCGTCCCGCTTCGCCCGGGAGGAGTCATTCATGCGCACCGCTGCCCCCCTCGTCGCCGCTCTGCCTCTCGCTCTGACCATGGCCTTGACCTCGGCGCTGGCGGGGGGCGTCTTGTTGAGCAGTCCTGGCGCTCGTGCTGGTGGGTTCGAGTACACGGACAACGGGGCGCGGGTCGTGGGGCGGGCGGGGGCCTTCGTGGCGAAGGCCGATGATCCCATGGCGATCAACTACAACCCCGGGGGCTTGACGCTGTTGCCGGGGTTGCAGCTCCACGTGGGGGGGAACCTGGCGGATCTGAGCTATGAGTTCACGCGGGCCGGGGTGGACGAGCTGGTGGCCCAGGGAGTGTACCCATCGGCGACGGTGGCGAACTCCGCGTCGCCGTTTTTCGCCCCCTCGTTGGCGTTGAGCTACGGCGCGGACCGCTGGGCGGTGGGCTTCGGGGTCTATGGGCCGGGGGCTTACGGCAAGAAGGACTACCCGGCGGACGGCGTGAACCAGTTCATCTTGGCGAAGGAGGATGTGCTGTTGGGGTACGTCACGGCGTCGGGGGCCTATCGGGTGAGCGACACGTTTTCGGCGGGGGTGTCGCTGCAGTACGTGATGATGCCGGTGAGCAAGTTCGGGCTGACCATCGATGGGAGCGCGATCGATAACGCGCCTCAGGTGGAGGCTGCCTGTGACCCCGACACGGGGGCGTGCAGCCCCAGCGCGTACTGGACGCGGGCCAACTTGGACTTGGCGGACTACACGGCCTTTGCGGCCATCGTCGGCGCGCACTGGAAGGCGACGGACTGGCTGGAAGTGGGCGTGTCGAGTCGGGTGACGCCGGTGTACCTGAACCCGCGGGGAGACGTGGCGCTCCAGTTCCAGGGGGAGGGGTTGAAGAACATGTATGAGAGTGGGGAGCTGGACCTGGTCTCTCCCGCGTGTGGGGCGCCGGACGGGCAGGGGGGCTTCACGTACGACGAGACGTTGCCGGGGTGCGGGGGCGACGACACGGCGACGATGACGCTGGTGCTTCCTCCGTGGGTGCGGTTGGGGGCGCGGTTCGTGGGGCGCGATGCGGATGGTGGTGAGGCGTTCGATGTGGAGCTGGACCTGGTGTACGAGCTGTGGAGCATGTTGGATGCCTACGAGATCACGTTCGATGGGCGGCTGCGGTTTTTCAACACCGTGAAGGAGTTGAAGACGATTCGGTTGCCCAAGAACTTCCGCGACACCTTCGCCGCGCGATTGGGTGGGGACGTGCGGGTGGTGAGGGACACGCTGACGTTGCGTTGGGGGGCGATGTTCGAGACGGCTGCGTCGCCGGACGCGTACGCGAACCTGGACTTCGCGAGCTTCATGCGGCTGGGTGGGAGCTTGGGGGTGTCGTGGACGGTGGGACCGGTGGAGGTGGCGGCGGCGTATGCGTTCACCTGGCAGCCGGAGGTGACGGTGTCCGAGGCGGAGGCGGGGCTTTACATGCAGCGGCCCATGAGCACGGCGAGAGACCCCGACGGGTGGGACGCGACGGCCGATGGCCCATACCCGGGGTTGCCCATCAACGCGGGGACCTATCGGTCGATGTTCCACACGGTGTCGCTGTCCTTGTTGGCGCGTTTCGAGTAGGGGCTGGAGGGCTCCGAGCCGTTGGCCCCGCGCGGCCCTTCGTCCTTGCCGAGAGTAAAGCCGCTGGGCCGCGGAGCTGGGGCCCAGCCTGGTCCGGCCTCGCCGCCATTTGCGTCCCGACCGCGGCCCGACCGAGGGGGATGGCGGTGCTTTCCGCCCTCGGACCGCCGTCGTGAGGCCGCACAACGCGCCTCCCGAGGCCCGCATCGGGCGCTGAACGCACCAACTCCGGACCACCAACGGGAGGTCAGGCAAGGGCCTGTGAGATCGCGCGTGGCCTGTGCGCTGCCCAATCGCTAGTCGGGCGCAGCGTGGCAGGGAACGCCCACCCATAGACGCAGTTGGTACGTGCCCCAAGGAAACAGCGGTGGTCTCGGCACTTCCTGATCCTCGGACAAGGCCACGTCAGGGTCACCGCTGGAGGACATCTCCGCGAGGTATTCGGCAAGCGCCTGACGGGCCTTCTCATAACGCCCTCGCCACCGCCCCAGGGCAGCGTAGAGTGCGTCCCGGACGTCCGGGTCAGAGCAGAGGAAGATGGGGACCCTCGTGTTCTTCACCCCATGCCTCTCAGGTTCCTTGGACGTCTCGTCCGGGCTCTGCCCTTCCACCGCACCGGCACCCACGAATCGGCGCCCTGCAGCCGCGAACGCCGCCGCCACCTTGTCCTCCGCTCGGCGGACCAACTCGTTCAGCCTGCCGACGACCCGGCCCACACGTCTCTTGAGTTCGGCGTCGGATCCGGCGACGACTTCCGTCGTGGGGTCAAGGATCCTCTCGGCCTCAATGCGGCTCCCCGACTCCTCCGAGGCCAAGGCGTCGATGTCCGGATACCACGCTTGGTTCCGCAACAGCATACCCGGCACGGAGAACGCCAACTCCACCGTCTCGGGCATCGACCCTACCCCATCGAAGAGCTCATCGGGGCGGTCGATGACCAAGGGTTCCCGTGACCCCACACCCGCCAACATGTGCTGCGGCGTCGTCCGTACCCCCGGCCAGTCCTTGCCCCGGCGAACCAACCCCGCCTTCGTGGGATTGTTCCACACATAGACCAGCGCGTCCCGCAAGGCGAGGGCGTCCGCGATCTCTATCCTGCCCCCACGGCGTGCCCCCCAGAACGTATCGCTCCGCTCCCGAAGCCGGTTCACCGCCCGCGCCAGCAAGCTGTGTAGCCACTGCTCAAAAGCAGGAATCACCCCCTCGGGGTCCGTCACGATGGCGTGGTAGTGCGTGGACATGACCACCAACGCGTGGACCTCCAGGCCAAACCGTTGAACACCCAGCGCAAACAGGTAGAGGAAGAGCTGGTTCAACCTCGTGCCAGGCGTAAGCCACCGGTGCCTGCCCACACACCGACGCGTGAGCATGTAGGTTTTGTTGGGGACGATGGGCAGAGGCTGAGTCACGACCCCCGCTTTGTAAGCAACCTCCGTGCCGACCTTGTGGTATCTTGCAAGATGTTGATTCTTTTGTGCTTCCAGGGGTGCGTTTCCGCCGAGAGTAAATCCGTTGGGACAGGGTTGGGACAGGGTTGGGACAGGGTTGGGACAGGGTTGGGACAGGGTTGGGACACCCCACCCGCTTCGGGCGCGAGCGGCCAGCCGCCAGCCCCACGGAGACGCCACTGCAAGCTCTCATTGAGCGCCATTGGGGGATGGGCTAGCGTAACCCCGCCGCGGCTCGCGGGAGGCAGCATGACCCAGGACCCCAGCGCCAGCACTCCGCCCCCGCTCGGGCGCGCCGGAGACATCATCGACGGCACCTACGCCATCGAGCGTTTCCTCGCCGGGGGCGCCATGGGCGAGGTCTACGTCGCCCGCGACGAACGCCTCGGGCGCCGGGTCGCCCTCAAGCTCATGCGCTCCTCCCCCGACGACGGCGACTCCTACGGCGCCCGCTTCCAGCGCGAAGCTCGCGCCCTCTCCCGCCTCACCCACCCCAACATCGTCACCATCCACGGGTTCGGACGCTATACGCTCCCCCCGCCCCGCGGAAACCACGCCGAGGCTCCCCCGACCAACAGCGGGTGGTACATCGCCATGGAGTACGTCGAAGGCGAGTCCCTCGTAGACGTCCTCGAACGCGAAGGCCGGCTCTCCTTGGAAGAGACCGTCACCCTCACCCGACAGATCGCCAGCGGCCTCGCCGAAGCACACGCCGCCGGCCTCGTCCACCGCGACATCAAGCCCGGAAACATCCTCCTTCGGCGCCTGGCCTCCGGCACGCGCCTCGCCAAGGTCGCCGACTTCGGCCTCGCCCGCAGCTTCGACGGCCCCGCTCTCTCCAGCGCCCGCGCCACTACCGTGGGGGTCGTCGGTACTCCCTGGTACATGTCCCCCGAGCAGTGCCAAGCCGAACCCCTCGACGGACGCTCCGACCTCTACTCCCTCGCCGTCCTCGTCTACCAATGCCTCACCGGCCTGGTCCCCTTTCCCGGCGACAACGTCCCCGCCGTGCTCCTGGCCCAGGGAACCGGCCCCCCCCCCCCCCCCCCCCCCCCCCCCCCCCCCCCTCTCACCCACCCCCCCCTCCCCCCACCCCCCCCCCCTCGACCCACGCCCCGCGCCCTCTACACACAACACAAACACCACCGCCCCCAC
>CAYZID010000180.1:0-12134 GCA_964478315.1 uncultured Myxococcales bacterium
GCACGCACATCGACTCGCCGTGGCTCGGTCCGCCTTTTCAGGATGGGAACTACCTGGAGTTCATCGAGGCCAAGAGCTCATCTCCAGCCCCGGCCCAAAAGGGCAGCGCGGCGGCCGCAACGCGGACGCTGGACCACTACTGCCAGGAACTCGCCGAGAAGCTCGCCAACACGGTGGTTCACGTGGCGGCCCACCTTCTCCACCGCACAGACGACACCCAGGCTCCACTCCCCACCGGCATGACCCGAGACGGCGTGGAGGTCGCCCGCTGGCGGTTCGTTCTGGTCGTCCCCGGGCACGAAGACGCCTGGCTGCCTCCGCTCCGCGACGCTGTGCGGCGAGCCATACGGGCCACCGTCGCGTGCGCGCGTCTCGAAGAGCCGATCGTGCTGAACCTCCGCCTGGCTCAGCGTTTTGGCCTCGACCTGACGAGCGAGTAGCCCACGCCTCACGGCCGAGGGCCGCAGAACCCTCAAGGCTCGGGCCGTGGGGCCGCGTGGCGCTTGGCGCGGATGCGGCCCACGCCCAGGGCTCGGGCGGCTGGTGTGCCCTTCATGGGCAGGCGCTTGGGACGCGCCGCGCCCGTCGATTTCGCGTGCGCCGCCACCGCGCCCGCCACCGCCGCCGCCGTGGGCACCAACCCGATCTCCCCCACCCCCTTGGCACCAAAGGGACCCTCCGGCTCCGGCACCTCCACCAAGAGCACGTCCACCCGCGGCATCCCCGACGCCCGAATCAGCCCCAACTCCCGCATGGAGTGGGTCACCGGCACACCACGCTCGCAAGGCAACTCCTCCGTGAGCGCATACCCCAACCCCATCGCCACCGCACCCTCGATCTGACCCTCCACCAGCGCCGGGTTCACCGCCCTCCCCACGTCGTGCGCCGCCGTCACACGAGCCAGGTGTCCCGCCTCGTCCAACTCCACCACCTGCGTCGCCAACCCATAACTCGTGTGCACCTTGGGGTCCGGTCTCGCCCCCGGCGGATCCGTGTCGTCCACCGTCACATCCCCCGCAAACACCCGCCCCGCCAGCGACCGCAGCGCCGCCTCCCCATCCAGCCCCCCAGCCCTCGCCTCCTCCAACGCCGCCACCAACTTCCGCGCCGCCACCTCCACCGCACGCCCCCCGAACAACGTCGCCCGCGACCCCGTCGTCTGCCCCACGTCCAGGTCGAACGTCGCATCCACCCGCGGCACGAACAACCGCGCCGGCAACCCAGACACCTCACTCGCAAACTGCGTGAGCACCGTAAACAGCCCCTGACCCATCTCCGTGTAGCCGTTGAACAGCGTCACCGTGCCGTCCTCCGCCACCACCAAACGCGCCCGGCCCATCTCCACCGCGCCGTTCCCCAACCCCGTATTCTTGAGCCCACACGCGATCCCCACCGCCCGCCCCGCGGCCCGCGCCCGCTCGTAGGCCGGACGCACCGCGTCCAACGTCTCCCGCAAACCCAACGGTTTGTCCAACACCTGCCCGGTCACCAACCGGTCCCCCTGCACCACCGCGTTCCGCCACCGAATCTCCCAGGGATCCACCCCGCTCAAATCCGCCAGCCGATCCAAGCACCCCTCCATGGCGAACGCCGCCTGATTCGCCCCAAACCCCCGCATGGCCCCGCACGGCGGGTTGTTCGTCATGGCCGCCACCGCGTGGATGTCCGCCGCCGGCACCCGATACGGCCCGCACGCGTGCCCCGCCGCCCGCTCCAACACCTTCCCGCCCACCGACGCATACGCCCCCGTGTCGCCCACCATGTAGGCGCGCACCGCCGTCAGGCGCCCCTCCGCGTCACACCCGACCTCATAGGTCATGCGAATGGGGTGCCGCTTGGGGTGCATCCGCACACTCTCCCCACGGCTCAGCTTCACCTTCACCGGACGCCCCGTCAGGTGCGCCAGCAGCGCCGCGTGCGCCTGGACGGTGAGGTCCTCCTTCCCCCCAAACGCCCCGCCGTTGGGCACCAGCTCCACGTGCACCCGCTCCTCCGGGAGCCCCAGATAGGCCGCCACCTGGCGCCGGTCGTCGAAGACCCCCTGGCCCTGCGTATACAGGTGGAGCTTGCCCGCCAGCGGCTCCCCCAGGTCCCCCCCCACCGGCCCCCCCGCCGCCGGGTAGCCCGCGCGCGGCACCGCCAGGGCCGCCTCCGGCTCCAGAAAGGCGTGCTCCACCCGCTGCGTCTCGAAGGTCTCCCGGACCACGAACGCGCTCGCCGCCAGCGCCGCGTCCACGTCCCCCCGCACGAAACGCGTCCGCGACAGCACGTTCGAGGCGTGCCGCGGGTTCACCAGCGGCGCGTCCGGCGCGAGCGCCTCCTCGGGGTCGTAGACGCCCGGGAGCGGCGTGAGCGTCACGCGGACCTCGGCGGCAGCCGCCCGCGCCTGACGCTCCGTCTCCGCCGCCACCACCGCCACGCAGTCGGCCGCCGAGCGGATCTCCTCCCCCACCGCCACCAGCCCCGGCCAGTCATCATAGATGAGCCCATAGAAACGCCGCCCCGGCACGTCGGCCGCCGTCGCCACCCGCACCACCCCCGGCATGGCGGCCGCGGCGGCGGTGTCCAGGGCCTCCAGCCGCGCGTGCGTGCCCGTCTCGGGCGTCACCGGCGCCAACACCACCACCCCGTGGAGCATGGGCCCCGCCCCGGGCGGCAGCCGCAGGTCGTCCACGAAAGGCCGCTCCCCCAGCACCAACGCCTCCCCCTCGTGGCGGGCCAGGGACGCCCCCACGCCGCCCGCGCGCAACGGCTCCGGCGGCGGGAGCTCCCCGCGCCGGGCCCGGGCGATGGAGACGACGGCGTCGACGATCTTCTGATAGCCCGTGCAGCGACACAGGTGCCCACTCAAAGCCCGCGCGATGGCGGCGCGCCCGACACCCGGGTCACCGCCCCCCAGGTCGATCTCCGGGGCGCCGTCGAGCAGGTGCTTCGTCCGCAGCGCGATGCCCGGCGTGCAGAAGCCGCACTGGAGGCCGGCCGCCGCCACGAAGCCCCGCGCCAACAGGTCGCGCTCGCGGGCGTCCAGGCCCTCCAGCGTGACGACCTCCTTGCCGGCGGCCTTCTCGGCGGGCAGGGCGCACGTCGTCTTGGGCTGGCCGTCCACCAGCGCCAGGCAGGCCCCGCACTGCCCCTGGGGCCGGCAGGCGTCCTTGACCGTGGAGATCCCACAACGCTCCCGCAACACCTCCAGCAGCGACTCGCCGGGCTCGCGGTCCACGACCATGGGGACGCCGTTCAACGTGAAGCGAAGGGGCTCGGACACGGGGGGCCTCCTGGGGCGGCGCGCGCGGCGCACGGCGCCGGGCGGTGGGGCCCCCGATGGTGCGACCTCGGGACGCGCGCCACAAGCGCCGGGCGCGCCCCCGTCCCGCACCGGGGCGCGCGGACGGCGTAAAGGGGGATTCCAGCTTGGGATCCGCCGTGCGCTGCGGTAGAAGGCCCCGCCCCTCGGGGCGGGCGCATGGGGCGGCCGGCGCGGGGCGGCGGGGAGCCACGGCATGGGCGATGGGCGAGCGAGGTTGCTGTTCGCGGGCGGCGACGGCAGGATCTACGATCACCCCGAGCTGGAGATGGTGGGCTGGGACGGGCAGTTCTGGCGGCCCCTGGAGGACGACGAGCTCATCCCCCTGCCCAAGGGCAGCGACCTGTTCCTCCTCCCCGAGCGCCGCCCCGCGGGGCTCGACCGCGCCGCCGACGAGGTCGTCGTCTACGACGCCCTGGCGCCCGACGGCCAGCCCGCCGTGGCCGTGGCCGCCTTCCTGGCGCCGGCCTACCTGCGCACCCTCTACCCCGCCTACGAGACCCAGGACGGCGCCCCCACGCTGCCCCTGTTCGCCTACAGCGCCGTGGGGCTGCGCGGCGACGAGTTCGTCGTGCCCGCCGTGCGCGTGGATCCCGACATCCGCCAGGACCCCTACCGCTTCGACATGGCCGCCATCGACGCGGGCGTGGACACCCTGCGCGGGCGCTACCCGGACAACCGCCTCGTCGAGCACCTCACGCACTGCGCCCAGGTCTACCACTGCCGCGCCGCCCAGAACTACTTCCTGGAGCGCTTCGAGGCGCCCCTTCCCACGGCGCGGGGCTGCAACGCCCGCTGCATCGGGTGCATCTCCCTCCAGCCCGAGCCCACGCCCGGGGCCGACGGGGGCGCGGGGACCGACGCGGGCCAGGACGCCGTCGTGGCCCCCCACGAGCGCATCGACTTCAACCCCACCCCCCAGGAGATCGCCGAGGTCGCCCTGGGCCATATCGAGCGCGTGGGCGCCGACGCCGTCGTGAGCTTCGGCCAGGGCTGCGAGGGCGAGCCCCTCATGCGCGGGCGTGACCTCGTCGAGGCCATCGAGCGCATCCGCGCCGTGACCCCCGAGGGCGTCATCAACCTCAACTCCAACGCCTCCCGGCCCCAGATCGTGGCCGCCATGGCCGCGGCGGGGCTGGACAGCATGCGCATCTCCACGAACAGCGCCCAGCCCGCCGTCTACGACGCCTACTACCGCCCCCAGGGCTACACTTTCGACGACGTGCGCGCCTCCGCCCAGGCCGTGCGCGACGCCGGGGGCTACCTCATGCTCAACTACCTGGTCTTCCCCGGCGTCACGGACACCCAGGCCGAGCTGGACGCCCTGTCCGCGTGGATCGAGGAGGTGGGCATCGACATGCTCCAGCTCCGCAACCTCAACGTGGACCCCGAGGTCTACCTGCGCACCATCCAGGCCGCCCTGGAGCCCTCCGGGGGCCTGCCCGAGCCCCTGGGCATGGTGCCCTGGCTCCGCGCCTTGCTGGGACGCCACCCCGGGCTGCGCCTGGGTTACTTCAACCCCCCGCGGCGCCTGTTCCGCGAGCCCCCGCCGCCGCTCGACCTGCCGGCCGCCTGACGCCAGGGCCCGCGCGCCGCGGGGTTGCCTCGGCGCCCGCCGTACCCATCCTTTGTGCCGCCCGCCGCCCGGTGGGCTCCCCACCCTCCCCAAGGAGGTCCCCGTTGCCCATCTACGAGTACCGCTGTCAGCGCTGCGGCCACGAGCTGGAGGCCATGCAGCGCATCACCGCCGAGCCCCTGCGCGAGTGCCCCGAGTGCGGCGCCGCCGACGGGCTCAAGCGCCTCATCAGCCAGACGAGCTTCGTCCTCAAGGGCTCGGGCTGGTACGTCACCGACTACAAGGGCAAGTCCGCCGGCGCCTCGGGCGGCAAGGCGTCGGGCAACGGCGAGGCCAAGCCCGCCTCCGACGGCAGCTCGTCGGGCAGCTCCTCCGGTGGCAGCGCCTCCAGCGCCTCCTCGTCGAGCGACGGCGCCTCCAGCAAGAAGGCGGCCGCGGGCGGCGACTGAGGGCGACTGAGGACGACTGAGATCGGGCCCGAGGGGCGGGGGGGCCACGCGGACGGGCGACCGCGACGAGGGCGCTCGCTCGCGCCCCGCCACCCAGAGTCGGCCAGCGTCGCCGCCTACTCCTCCTTCTTGATGCGCAGGATGCTCACCAAGTAGTAGGTGTCGTCCTCCACGTCCTCCACGCGCTCCATGTCCAGGCGCACGCGGTAGTCGGTGTCGCGGAGCGCCTTGAGGAAGCCCGACGCCACGGGACGCCCCGGCTCGGCGAGGAAGGCCGTGCGGCCCGGCGTGAGGTTGTCGCGCAGCATCCGGAAGACGTGCTCGAAGTTGTCCTCGCTCCACAGCACGTCCGAGAAGATGAGGCTCCCCACGTACCCGTCCAGGCGGTCGAGCTTCCAGTCGAACTCCATGGTCGTCAGGTGCGTGAAGCCGTTCTGCAGGGCGTTGTACTGCGCGAACCGCAGCGCCTCGGGGTTGAGGTCCGCCATGCGCACGCGGGCGCCCTTGGCGGCGGCCCCGAGCCCGCCCACGCCCAGCCCGCAGTTCACGTCCACGGCGTCCACGCTGCGCATGCGCACGCAGTGGCCGAAATAGGACGCCATCGCCTTGGCCGACGGCCAGAGCTGTCCCCAGTGGGGCGCGCCGCGGGACGACGACTCGGGCGAGGGGATGAGGCCGTCGCGCCCGTGGAGGAGCTCCACCGAGCCCTTGGACTCGCGCTTGGAGCGCTCGGTGGCGCGATCGAGCTGGGAGCGCTTGAGCACCGGGGCGGAGATGCGGAGCATCTTGGGGCCCGCGTCGATCTCGTAGTCCACGAGGGAGTACGTGGCCTCCAGGTCGCTTCGGACCCGGTGAAGCTCGGCCGCGGACACCTGTCGTCGTCTCATGTTGACTCCCCTCGCGGTTCGTCTGCGTCAACCGGCCGCCCAGCCCCCCCGCGCGGCGCCGCGCGGCAGGCGGTCGGTCCTCCACAAACCCTCCCCCGGCCACGGGCATTCCCGCCACCCCGGGGAGGGGCTGTCGCTATCTTGGTTGGGTTGTCTCTCTCGCGAGCCCAGATCATAGCGCCGCGTGGTGGCGAGGGCCAGCGCCTCCAGATGGTGGCGAACCCAGGCGGCGAGCGCGAAGCTAGCACAGGCCCAGGGCAGCGTCACCGCCCTCTGCCGAGCGAGCGCCCGGCTTCCCCTCCCACCGGCCCCGCATCGCGACCCGTGGACGCTGGGCCCCCGTCGGTGTCAAGCTGCGGCCGCCATGCAGAACCCGCCCCCCTCACGCCCGTCCGCCCCAGCCCCAGCTCCCCCACCACCCGGGGCCCTCCAGCGCCGCTACGACGTCGCGCGCACCGTGGCCGCCCGGGCCGGGGAGGTCCTCATGCGCTTCCTCGGGCAGCACGGCGAGACGCACCACAAGGGGGCCGTGGACCTCGTCACCGCGGCCGACGAAGCGGCCGAGGCCCTCCTGCGGCGGGAGCTCCTCGCCGCCTTCCCCGAGGACGCCCTGCTCGCCGAGGAGGGGGGCGCCGCGGGGCGCCCCGACGCCCCCTGGACCTGGATCGTGGACCCCCTGGATGGGACCACCAACTTCGTCCACGGCCTGGCCCACTTCGCCGTCTCCGTGGGCCTCGCGTACCGGGGCGACCCCGTGGCCGGCGTCATCCACGCCCCCGCCTACGGCCGGACCTGGCACGGCGCGGCGGGCCGGGGCGTGTGGCTGGACGGTCGGGCCGCGCGCGTGGCCGGGACGCAGGACGTGGGCGCGGCGCTGCTCGCGACGGGCTTCCCTTACGATCGGCGCGCCAAGGCGCGGGCGCTCCTGGGGGCCGTGGAGCGGGCGCTGGTGGCCGCGCGCGGGGTTCGCCGCATGGGGTCGGCCGCCCTGGACCTGGCGCACGTGGCCTCGGGGCACTTCGGGGGCTTCTGGGAGCAGGGCCTCAAGCCCTGGGACATGGCGGCTGGCGTGGCCCTCGTGCGGGAGGCTGGCGGGCGCGTCACCGGCTTCGAGGGCGCCCCGTGGGACGCGGCCGACGGCCGCATCGTCGCCACGAACGGGCCCCTCCACGACGCCGTGCTCGCCATCGCCGGCGCGGGCGCGGGAGCCCCGTGAACGCGCTCCGCCCCGGGGCTCCGGCCCGCCGGGCGCTCGGCGTGGCGACCCGGTTGGGGCGGGGGCTGTGGTTGCTCGTCGCCCTCGCCGCGGCCGGGGGCTGCGCACGCGACCCGGCCCTCGTGCGCTGGGACGCCGTCTACGCGCGCGCCCAACGAGCGGGCCGGCGCGGGCCCCCCGCCGAGGCCCTGCGGCGCTTCGTGGAGGCCGCGGCCAGCGCGACGACGCCCGTGGACCGCCACCGCGCCCTGCTCGGGGCTGCGCGCGCCTTGGAGCAGCTCGACCGGCCGGGGCGCGCCTTGGACCTCTACGCGGCCGTGGCCCGGGACGGCCGTCGCCGAGCCGACCGCGCCCGGGCCCGCTACGCCGCGGCTCGGCTGGCCGAGCGCCTGGGGCGCCTCCGCGCCGCGCGGGCCCTCTACCGGCGGCTCGTCCTCACGTACCCCGAGCTCATGCCGGGGGCGTCCTCGCTCGACCACCTGGAGCGCCTGGCTCGGCGCGGCGGGCCCGAGGCCATGGAGGCTCACCTCCGCTGGACGCGCGGCGTCTTTCCCCGCCTGGCCGCCACGGCGCTCGGTGACAACCTCCTCTACTTTCCCGCCCGCGTGGCCTACGAGCGCTGGGTCCTCACGGGTGACCCGGCGTGGGCCCGCCGGGCCATCGCCCTCTACGAGCGGCTCGATCGCGAGCACTACCGCGAGGGCGTGTGGGACGACGGCTTGTGGGACCTCTCCTATCTCTATCACCGCATGGGCGACGCACGGGCGGAGCTGCGCACCCTGGACCGCCTCCTGAGCGCCCACGAGCCGCCGGGCTTCTTCGGGGACTTCCAGGCGCGCCACGTGTGGGTGAGCGCCTTGCGCGCCGCGCGGCTGGAGCTGGTGGCCCTGCGCCCCCCGCGCCCGCGCCGGGCCGCCTGGCGCTACGCGCGCTTTCGGGCGCGGAACCCGCTGTCGCGCTGGCGCGACGACGCGGCCTTCTACGAGGGGTGCGCCTGGGGGCGGGCCGGGGAGCGGGCCCGGATGGAGCGGGCCTTCGCCGAGATCCCGAAGATCTACGCCCAGTCCAAGTACCTGCGGCGCGTGGAGGCCGCCCGGCGGGACCCCGACGGCGCGGTGTGTTCGCCGCCCGACGCGTTCCCACCCCCGGACGTGACGGGCGAGGAGGCCAGCGCGGCCGGTCGGGGGGCTCCGTGAGCCCAGGCGCCCAGCCCCTGGTGGAGGTCCAAGGGATCCGCAAGGTCTACGGCGGGCGCGTCGTCCTGGACGGCGTGTCCCTCACCCTGCGCCCCGGGGAGCTCGTGGGCCTCATCGGGCCGGGGGGCCACGGCAAGAGCGTGCTCCTCAAGACCCTGCCGCTGCTCGTGCGGCCCGACGCCGGGCGGGTGCTCTTTCGGGGCGAGGACGCGCTGCGCTTCGGGGCCCGGCGGTTGGGGGCCATGCGGCGGGAGTTCGGCTACCTGTTTCAGAACTACGCCCTGTTCGACTCCATGAGCGTCTTCGACAACGTGGCCTTCCCCTTGCGGCGGGCGGGCGTCCCCGAGGCGGAGGTGGCCGCGCGCGTCCCGCGCTGCCTCCAGCGCGTGGGGCTGAGCGCGGCGGCGCGCTTGTACCCCGATGAACTCTCGGGTGGCATGAAGAAGCGCGTGGGGCTGGCCCGCGCCGTCGTCGCCCAGCCGCCCGTGGCCCTCTACGACGACCCGTCGGCGGGGCTCGACCCGGTGACTTCCTCCAAGATCTTCCGGCTCGTGGCCGAGCTCCACGCCGCGCGCCCCGAGGCGGTCACGGTCGTCGTGAGCCACGACATCGACCGCATGCGCGCGGTCTGCCAGCGGTACGTCATGCTCCAGGGCGGGCGCGTCGTCTTCGACGGGCCCGAGGCGGCGTTGGCCGCGGCGCCCGCCTCCGTGCGGGACTTCTTCTTCGGCGCGGCGGCCGCGGGCGGGGCGGCCCGCCGGGGGGACGCGTGATGGGGCGCCTGCTCGCCTGGCTGGGCGACTCCCTGCGGGGCGCCGTGGGGCGCCTGGGGCGCGCCTCCCTCCACATGGCGCTGGTCACCGGCGCCATCTTCGTGCTCCTGGGGCGTGTCCTCGCGGCCCTCGTCCCGCCTCGCTTCGACCGCGACGAGACCTGGCGCAACCTCTACAAGGTCGGCGTCAAGAGCTACCCGGTGGTCATCCTCACGGCCCTCTTCGTGGGCGCCATCATGGTCATCCAGTCGGCGCACTTCGTGACCCTCACCGGCGCCACGAGCCTCATCGGCTACGGCGTGGGCTTCTCGGTCTTCAGCGAGGTCGGTCCCGTCTTCATCGGGCTCATGTTCTCGGGGCGCGTGGGGGCCAACAACGCGGCCGAGCTGGGGACCATGGTGGTCACCGAGCAGGTGGACGCCCTGCGCGCCCTGGCCATCGACCCCATCCGCTACCTCGTGGTGCCCAGGCTGTTCGCCATGATGGTCATGCTCACCCTCCTCATGGTCCTGGGGGATCTCTTCGCCATCCTGGGCGCCGCGTTCACGGGGCAGGCGCTCATCGGGCTCCCCTGGCAGGTGCTCGTCCACGACCTGTTGGACGCGCACCTCCTCGACGAGTTCGTCATGGGGATCGTCAAGGCCACGGCGTTCGGCGTGTCCATCTCGGCCATCTCCTGCACCTTCGGGCTCCGCGTGCGGGGTGGGGCGCGCGGCGTGGGGGCCGCCGTCCAGGCCACGGTCGTCGTGAGCGCCATCGCCATCTTCGCCCTGGACCTCCTCATCGGCTATCTCTACTCCCTGTGAGCTCCACCACGCAGACGCCAGGCGCTCCCTCGCCCCCGTCCGGGGACACGGACGGGCTCGTCCGCGCGTGGGTGCGCGGCGTGGGCCGCGCGACCTTGGGCGGCTATCGCAGCAACCGCGAGCTGGCCGCCATCGCCCTACACACGGCCGGCGCGATCCTCCGGCTGCGCGTCGAGGGGCGCGAGGTGCTCCGCCAGGCCTTCCTCATCGGCAACCGTTCGGTGCTCTTCTTGACGGTCACGTTGGGGTTCATGGGCGTCATCAGCGTCTACCAGAGCGGGCTCCAGATCCAAGCCGTGCTCCCCGACTTCTCCACCCTGGGGCCCGCCTTCTTCCAGCTCTTCACGCGGGAGTTCGGCCCCACCGTCGTGGGCCTCATGGTGGCGACCCGCGTGGGGAGCGGCATCGCCGCGGAGCTGGGCTCCATGGTCGTCACCGAGCAGGTGGACGCCCTGCGCATGTGCGACGCCGACCCCGTGGAGTACCTCGTGGTCCCGCGGACCCTGGCGAGCGCCGTGATGGTGCCGTTGCTGGCCGTCTACGCCGTGGCGGTGGCCATGGTGGCGGGCTCCCTGGCCGGGCAGTCCGCCTTCGGCATCGCCCCGCGCGCCTTCTGGGATCTGCGCTTGGTGGGCTACGACGACCTGGCGGTAGGGCTCGCCAAGGCCACGGCCTACGGCGTCGCCATCCCCATCCTCGCCGCTCACGCGGGTTTGCGCACCACCGGTGGTTCGGAGGGGGTGGGGTGGGCCACCACGCGTGCGGTCGTCAACACGAGCTTCGCCGTCATCACGCTGGACCTCATCATTTCCTCCATCGACTACGCGGTAGCAGCATGATGCAGAACCTGGACCGAGCGGGCGCGAGCGAGGGTAGTGCGGCCGTGGTCGCCCAAGCCCGCAGGACTGGCCATAGTCGATTCAAGGGCTTGGGTGGCCGCGGACGTGCCGCGCTCGCACCTGTCTGAGATCGGCCCGCGACGGGAGGGGGCGGTTCATCATGCTTCTAGCCTCATGATCGAGTTCATCGAGGTCTCCAAGTCCTTCGGCGACCGCGTCGTGCTCGACCGCGTGAGCATCTCCGTGGACCGCGGCAAGGTCCTCTACATCGTGGGCACCTCGGGGGCTGGCAAGTCCGTGCTGGTCAAGCAGCTCGTGGGCCTGCTGCGGCCCGACAGCGGGCGCATCCTCTTGGATGGGCAGGACGTCACGCGCTTGAGCGAGCGGGGGCTGCGGGACGTGCGCCGCCGCTGTGCCATGGTGCTCCAGCACAGCACGCTGTTCGACTCCATGACCGTGCTGGACAACGTCGCGCTGCCCCTGCGCAAGCACCGCGGGCTCAAGCGCGCCGCGGCGCGCCGGGCGGCGGTGCCCTTCCTGGAGCTCGTGCACATGGCCGACGCCGGGGATCGGATGCCCGCGGAGCTGGGCGATGGGCTGCGCAAGCGCGTCGCCATCGCGCGGGCGCTGACGCTGGAGCCCGAGTACATGATCTTCGATGAGCCCACGACGGGCCTGGACCCGGCCGCCGCCGCCAACGTGGACCGCCTCATCCAGCGTCTGCGGAACGACACGGGCGTGACCGCGGTCGTCGTGAGCCACGACCTGCGCAGCATCTTCACCGTGGCCGATCGCGTGGCCATGCTCTACGAGGGGCGCATCCTGCTGGACGGGACGCCCGCGGACTTCCGAGCCAGCGCCGACCCCGTCGTCCAGCAGTTCATCCAGGGCCTTCCGGACGGCCCCATGCGCCTCTGAGCCCCGCGCGGGGAGGGGGCGCGGCCGCGGCAACGGAAGCGGGTGCGGCCGCGGTCGCGGGCGCGGTTGCGGGTGCGGGAGCGGAAGCGGGTGCGGGTGCGGGAGCGGGTGCGGGTGCGGGAGCGGGTGCGGGTGCGGGTGCGGGTGCGGGAGCGGGTGCGGGTGCGGGT
>CAYZID010000181.1:0-12100 GCA_964478315.1 uncultured Myxococcales bacterium
GAGGGCGTCTCGCGGCCCGCGGTGCGCTCCGTGATGTCCAGGCTCTCCCGGATGGTCTCCTCGGCCTCGGGGTAGCGGCCTTGCTCTTCGAGGACCCTGGAGAGCTCGTGGAGGGAGGCGGCGTAGGAGGGCGTCTCGCGGCCCGCGGTGCGCTCCGTGATGTCCAGGCTCTCCCGGATGGCCTCCTCGGCCTCTCCGTAGCGGCCTTGTCTTGGGAGAAGGCTGGCGAGCTCGTGGAGGACGAACCCCTCGGTTGCGTCGCGAGTGGCGAGCTCCTGCGCTTCGCGGAGCTGCTCCAAGGCGGTCTTGGAGCCCCATGTCTCGGGACGCTTGTTGTAGTCACCCAGGTTCACGCGCTGCTGGGCGACGAGGGCCAGGGCCTCGGCGCGCGCGTCGCCTTGGAGGCCGCCGTCCGAGGGGGCGGGTTCCAGGACCTCGGCGAGGACCTCCAGGGCCGCGCGCCACTGGGCGGCGTCGCGGAGGTGGACGACGAGGGGGTGGAGGAGCTTCCAGGCTTCTGCGCCGCGGCCGGCTTGGAGGAGGAGGCGGCCGCCTTCACGGAGGTCGTCCATGGACACGTCTCCAGGGGCGTCGCGGTACCTCCTGAGGTAGGCGAGGCCGGCGGCCTCGGCGGCCTCGGCAGCTTGGCGCTGGGCGTCCAGGTCCCGCTTGAATTGTTTCTCCAAGAATCCCCGCACGACCGGTTCGTAGACCCAACGGGGCTCGAGGCGTGGGCCGTCGGAGGGCGGGGCACCGGAGGCTTCCGCGGCCGTCGACGCCCGTCCCCGGTGGTACACGGGGACGTGGGTGAGAAGCGAGCTGTTGACCAAGGCCGTGCGCAGGGCTGCGGCGTCCTTGTCGCCCGACGCCACGGCGTCCAGGACGTCCTCGGGGGCTGGGCCGTTGAGAACGAGCAGGGCTTTGGCGTAGGCTTGTCGCTCCGGTCCCAGGATAGCCCAGAGTTTGCCTAGCAGGAGGTCCTCGTGGAGCTCGTTCCAACGGGCGCCCAGCCAGGTGTTGAGGAGGTCGTCGAGCTTCTTCGCCAGGTCTTCCGGGGCATGGGGTCTGCGTTCCTGGGCCTTGGATTCGGCGATGAGCTTCTGCCAGGCCACGAGGAAGTCGCTCTCGGGTCCCTCGCGCTCGGCCAGGGGCCGGCTTCGATCCACTGCCGTGGCCAGCAAGCCGTTCAGCCGTTCCAGCGTGCGCGGGCGTCCGCCGGTCCTTTGGACGAGCGTCGCCCGCAGCTCCGGGGAGAACCCCCTCAAGGTGGGTAGGGTGCTCGTGAGGCGCAGGGCCTCGGCTTCAGGCAGCTTCTCCAAGCGCAAGATGCGGTCCTCGGACAGCCCCTCCCAGGCGTAGCGGGTGGTGGCCAGGACCTGGAGGCCCGGGAGCGGCTCGGGTTCGGCTTCGGGATCGGCCTCGGGACGGCCGAGGGCCTCCACGACCTCCCAGAAGCGGCGGGACGCCTCGCTGCGCCACTTGCCCAGGACGTTCGCGCCGTCGTCGCGGGCTTCGGTGGCGGCCGCAGGGTCTTGGCCCTGGGCCGCGGGCTCCGACGAGGTGTCCAAGGGCGCCTGGAGGGACTCCAGGTTGTCCAGGTAGACCACGAGCTTCGGCTGCTTTCGCTGGAGGTGCCGCACCAGGCCCCGGAAGACGAGCAGCTCTTGGGCCAAGAGGTCCTGGGGGAAACGCTGGGCAGCCTCTTCGCGCAGGGTCTTGTTCTTGGTGGCCCAGGGGCCGGCGGGCGTCTCGGACGGGAGCGCCTCGGACGGGAGCGTCTCGGACGGGAGCGTCGGGGCGTTGGGCGGCGTGTCCTCGCCCAAGGCCATGGCCCCGTGCTCCACGACCTGGCCTACCAGGTGGCGCACGATGGCCTCATCCCGGGCCTCCCAGTCCTTCCCGTCCGCCCAGTCCTCCCTGTCCGCCCAGTCCTCCCTGTCCCCGGGGGCGGGGGCGTTCTCGGCGCCGCCCGTCGAGCCGTCCGTGGGCGAGCCCTTGCGCGCCTGTTCGTTGGCCTGGGAGACGTTGAGCACCAGCCGCCAGGGGGCGAAGTCGGACGGGGAGTTGGGTGCGCTGGCGGCCGGCTTGGCGGGTTGGCGTGGCGCCAGCTCGGTGGTGAGGAGGTGCGTGGCCAGGGCCGTCTTGCCCAGGCCCCCGAGACCTTGGATGACGAGGGGGGAGCAGAAGGGCGGCTCGCCCGGCGTGTCCTCGGTGCTCGGGGCGTTCGCCGCGCCCCCGGACTTGGGGAGGCCTCGCAACATGCGACGAACCGTGTGGATGTCCCGGCGGCGACCGATGAAGCCGGCGCGGAGCACGGGCAGGCCGCTCACGGCGAGCTCGGTCACGTCGCGCGTGAGGCGGCGCGGCTCTGTGGGGTTTCGGGGACCGTCCACCTGGTCGGTCGGGGGCGCGACCAAGGGGCGGTCCAGCTCAGCGCCCGCGGTCGCCGCGAAGAGCTGGAGCTGGGCCCAGCTCAGGGGGGCGAACCACCGACCCTCCTTCGCGGCGCGGCGCGTCTCCTGGAGGCTGGCCTGCCGCGCCGCCCGCGCGGCGGCGCGCACGGAGCGCCCCGCGCCCAAGGCGTCGTACAGGGCCAGCTCGGACGCGGTGGCCAGGGTGTCCAGCACGGACCCGAAGTAGCCCAGGACGTGCTCCACGCCCGCCCGGTGGAGCGCGGCGACCACGGCCGGGTCGTCTCGCTCGTCGCTGTTCTGGTTGGCTGGTTGGCTGCCGGTCCCGTTCTTGGGGCTGGCGCTGTGGCAGGCCGAGGTCACGAGCAGCCGGGGCAGGGGGCCGGCCTCGCGCAGGGTGTCGAGGACCGCGTGCACGGGTCGGAGCGCAGGGCCGCCCAGGTCGTCTTCGAACAGCAGGGCGCCCGGGGTGCCGTGGCCGCTGAAGTGGACGACGGTGGGCGCGTGCTCTCGCACGAGGTCGGCCAGGTCGTCGAGCCCGCCCAGGTTGGCCATGACGTGGGCGATGTTGGCCCGGTGCTCGAAGACCTGGACCATGCGGAAGGCCTCGTCCTCGTAGGGGAGCGGGACCGCGCCCCCGGGCGCCGCGATGAGCACGCCCACGGTGAGGTGCTGGGGCAGGGTGGAGGGGGAGCGGTCGCTCCCGCCGTGGGCCTGCTCGGACTTCTGGGCGTCCCGGACGATGTCCAGGCGCCCGGCGCGCACGGGGTGGGGGTCGAGGGCTGGGCCTTCTTCCGGCTCAGCGAGCTCCCGCAGGTACAGGAGCTCCCAGGGGAGGGTGAGCAGCGTGTCGGCCGCGGAGGGGGCCAGGTCCTCGCTCGCCCGGAGGACCAGGGCGGGCACGGCGGAGTCGTCCGAGGAGCCAGCGGTGGGGGTGCGCACGGCGTCCACGATGGCCTGGCGCGTCGCTGCTGCCGTCCTGCCCGCCGCCTTCGCGCCGCCAGCCCCGTCGCCAGCCTGCGCGTCGGCCTCCCCGGGCAGCAGGTCGGCCAGCTTGCCACCCAGCCGCGTCCCGAGCGCGACGAGCGAGGCCCGCTTGTCCTCGGCTCCCGGCTGCCCGGGCGTGACGGTCTCGCTGGCCGTGTGGTGGAAGACCTTCAGGAGCCCTTGCAGCCCCTCGTCGCCCTCCACCCGTGCCGCCAACGCCGCGTCCACCTCCCACACGAACACCTGACCGACCGTCGTCGGGCCTTTTCCTGCCGTCGGGCCTTTTCCTCGTGGTCCCGCTTGTGCTGCCACAGCTCGCCTCCCTTCGGCGCGTGCGCCTGAACATGCCTGCTCGAACGGTCCCGTTGGCCGCCTTTCTTGAGGAAGTCTCCACGGGGAACGAGCGAGCGCCCGACGTCGGCGGAGCGGATGCTAGTCCACGCGATCTTGGCCGACAAGGAACGACGGCTCCCCCCAAGTCCGCCACCTGGTCTGTGGACCCCCGATCCGCCACATGCCCTGCGGAGCGAGGCGCAGGAGGCCGCGTTGGGGCGAGGAGGCAAGCGGCCAGGCGCGACCTGAACGGAGGGGCGGTCGGAAGGGCCTTCGGACGGGCTCGACGGCAATCGAAACGCCGTTTGTCCGGGTCGAACGCTTCACGGCTGGGACTCGCTTGGGGTCGGGCAAGCCCCGAGGGCGCCACGGCTGCGGGCCGCTTGGGGTTGGGCTGGGCCCCGGACGTGCGTGGCTGGGGCGCGCGTGGCTGGACGGCGGGAGAGGGTCAAGGGAAGACGCCCACCGGGCCCGGCTTGGGGGCCCGGTGGGCGCGGTCGTGGGCGGCTTCGTCGTTTGGCTGCTTCGTGGCCCCGGGCTGTGTCGCCTCGTCGCCGGTCAGCCTCTCGTATCAGGCATTGGGGTCGGTGCCCTCGCCGGCGTCGGACGGTGGCTCGGGCTGGTCGGGCTGGCCGGCGGGCTGGCCGGCGGGGACGCCTTCGGGGAGCTCTTCGCCGGTCTCGGGGTTCACGTCGGTGGCGGTGCTCGTGCGGCGGTACGAGCGGGCCAGGGCCTGCTGCTGCGTCCAGAGGGGATCCAACAGCCGATTCCGGGCGGCCGTGTCCTCGGCGCCGTGCGTGGGGTAGCGGCCCAGGACCCGGGCGATGAGCTCCACGAGCAGCCCGTTGGCCTTGGCGCGAGCGGCGCGCACCTCGTCCCAAGTGGCGCCCCGGGGCCGGGACTCCAGCTCCACGCGCAGGGCCGTGTTGGCGTCCTTCAGGGCGACCACGTAGGGCTCCAGGTGGAGCGTGGCGGCCTCCTGGGCCAGGTCGCCCGGGGGCGTGAAGCGGGCGATGAGGCGGCCCACCGACTCCACCTCTTCCACGAAGGGGCGCTGGGTGAACTCGGCCAGGCCCCGGGAGAACACCTCGCTGTATAGGCGCGCGGCCGCGGCGCCCATGGGGTGCTCCGGTGGGAAGCTGCGGCGGGCGGACTCTACGACGCCTTCGATGCTGCGCATCAGGCGGTCTTCCTTGGACTCCAAGCTCACGGCCCGGGGCCCGAACTGGGGCTGGTCGGCGCGCTCGCGGTAGCGCATCTCCAGCGTCTGCGCCTCACCCACGGCCCCCATGACGCCCTGGGCGGCCTCCGCCAGCGCCGGCCCATCCTCCTCCCGGAGGGCCGCCTGGAGGCCCCGGACCGCATAGCCCATGCGCCCCATGGGCAGCACGTAGATGCGGAACAGTTCATCGATCTCGAAGGACATGACACCTCCTCTCGTTCGTGTGGTTGACTCCTGTCGTCTGTGCGGGTTGTTGATGCTCCCGGTTGCCATCCAGGCCTCGCCCACGAGCCTGTCCCCCCAAGGATAGCCCCTCCCCCCGACAGACACCAGTCCCCCCCAGCCCCGCGCCGCAAACGGCCGCAACACCCCGAAGTCACGGCGATCCCGGCGCGAGTTTCTGCAACACCGCCACGGCATCCTGCCTGACGGCCCGGGTCGTGGGGTGCTCTACACGTCAGCTTGACGCTTGGCGGTTCTTCCTGGCGTTCATCTTCAGCAGGGTACTGTGCACACGCTGAGTGTCGGGATGGTGTCGCCCCAGTGTGCGTCTGTAGGTGTGCTCAGCCTGGCGAACCATTTTCAAGCCTTCGTCCTGGCGGCCACGCACGAAGACGATCTGGCCTGCCATGAAGAGCGACGCGGCGTAGGACGAGGGGTCCAGGCCAGGGGTACGCTTCTTGATGTTCAGGCTCTCTCGGATGGCCTCCTCGGCGTCCTGATAGCGGCCTTGCCTTTGGAGGACCCTAGCGAGCAGGTGGAGGGAAGCGGCGTAGGAGGGATGGTTCGTGCCGAGCGTGCCCTTAAGGATGCGCAAGCTCTCCCTGATGGCTTCCTCAGCCTCGGCGCTGCGGTCTTGCCTGTGCAGGATTTCGGCGAGCACATGGTGCGAGGCGGCAAGATGTGGGTGGCCCGCAGCCATGGTGCGCTTCTTGATGTCCAGGCTCTCTCGGACGGCCTTCTCGGCCTCGGCGTAGCGGCCTTGTTCTTGGAGGATGATGGCGAGCTCATGGAGGCACGTCGCGTAGGATGTGTGGCTTGTGCCCACGGTGCGCTCGTCGATTTCGAGGCATCGGCGGATGGCCTCTTCGGCCTCCTCGTAGTGGGCTTGCGCTTCCAAGATGCTGGCAAGTTGGTACAGGGAGGCACTGTAGCCCGGGTCGTCGATTCCCACGGCGCGTTTCTTGATGTCCAGGCTCTCTCGGACGGCCTTCTCGGCCTCCTCATAACGGCCTTGCTCTTCCAGGACGATGGCGAGCTGATGGAGGGAGGCGGCGTAGTCCGGGTGGTTCGCGCCGACGGCGCGCTTCTTGATGTCCAGGCTCTCTCGGATGGCCTTCTCGGCCTCGTCATAGCGGCCTTGCTTTTCCAGGACGATGGCGAGTTGGTGGAGGGAGGCGGCGTAGTCCGGGTGGTCGGTGCCAGCGGTGCGCTTGTGGATGTCCAGGCTCTCACGGATGGCCTCGTCGGCCTCGTCGTAGCGGCCTTGGCTTTCGAGAACGCTGGCAAGCTCGTGGAGGCCGGCGGCGTAGTCCGGGTGTTCGGTGCCCACAGTCAGCTTCTTGATGTCCAGGCTTTCTCGGATGGCCTTCTCGGCCTCCTTGTGGCGATCTTGATACGCCAGAACCTTCGCGAGCTGGTGAAGGGAGGTGCCGTGGGACGGGTGTTTGGTGCCCACGGTTTGCTTGTCGATTTCCAGGCTTTGGCGGATGGCCTCTTCGGCCTCGGTGTGGCGTCCCTGTTTCTCGAGCACCACGGCGAGTTGGTGGAGGACGAACCCCCTTGTTTGGTCCCTCGTGGCGAGTCTTTGGGCCTCTCGAAGCTGGTCCAAGAGCGTCGTGCCGCCCCAGTCCTTCGCACGCTTGTCGTAGTGGCCCAGCGCAACGCGTTGTTGGACCACCAGGGTCAGGGCCTCGGCGCGGGTGTCGGCCTGGAGGCCGCTGGCGGAGGGGTCCGGCTTCAAGGCCATGGCCAGGACGGCCAGGGCTTGGCGCCATTGGGCTTGGTCGCGGAGGTGGACGACGAGAGGCCGCAGGAGCTCCCAGGCCTCCGCGCCACGGCCGGCTTGGAGGAGGAGGCGGCCGCCTTCGTGGAGGTCAACCGCTGTGGATCTGTTGGTGGTCCGAGAGCGTTCGAGGTAGGCCAGGCCGGCGGCCTCGGCGGCTTGGCGTTGGGCTTCTTCGGTCAGCGGCTCTTGCTGGGCCAAGAACGCCCGCACGGCCTGCTCGTAAGTCCAGCGGGCCTCGTGGTGCGGGCCGGCGGAGGACGCGCCGCCGGGCGACCCGCTGCCCCCTGCCGCCTCTCCCCGCCGGTATACGGGCACGTGGGTGAGCAGCGAGCTGCGGACCAAGGCCGCGCGCAGGGACTCGGGGGCCTTGGCGCCAGACGCGGCGGGCGCGGCCGGGTTCGCAACGGCGCCAGCCACGCGGTCCAGGACGTCCTCGGGGGCCGGGCTCCCCAGGACCAGCAACGCCAGGGCGTAGGTCCGCTCCTGGGACCCCAGGAGCGCCCACAGCTTGGCCAGGAGGAGGTCGTCGTGGAGCTTTTCCCAGCGGGCGCCCAGCCAGGTGTCCAGGAGCTCGCTGAGCTTCTTGGCGAAGGCTTCAGGGGACAGCCCGGGCTTGGGGGCGTGGGACCGGGATTGCGCGAGGAGCGACGCAAGGGCACGGAGGAAGTCGGCTTCGGGCCCCTCACGCTCGGCCCGGGGCCGGCTTCGATCCACTGCCGTGGCCAGCAAGCCGCCCAGGCGCACCAGCGTCCGCGGGCGGCTGCCAGCCTTGTCGGCTAGCATCCTCATCAGCAGGGGCCAGACTCTGCGCAGGGCCGGACGGGTCCTGACAGGCTCCGGGATCGGGAGCGTGTCCACGAGACGCAGGGCCTCGGCCTTGGGCAGCGGCGCCAGGTGCAGGACGCGGGCCTCGGGCAGCCCGCGCCAGGCGTAGCGGGTCGTGGCCAGGATCTGGAGGCCCGGCTGGGGCTCGGAGCCGGCCTCACGCTTGGCCAGCGCCTCCACGGCCTCCCAGAAACGCCGCGCCGCGTCGCTGCGCCAGTCCGAGAGCGCCGCGCCCGGCTCGCCATCCTCACCAGCACCCGCCGCGTCCAAGTCCACCTGGAGGGACTCCAGGTTGTCCAGGTAGACCACCAGCCCCGGCTCCTTCCGCTGGAGGCGCCGCACCAGGCCCTGGAAGACGAACAGCTCCTGGGCCAGGGGGTCTCGCGGGAAACGCTGGACGGCCCCTTCGCGCAGGGCCTTGCTCGTGGCGGCCCAGGGGCCGGCGGGCGCCTCGGAGTGGAGCGCCGAGGCGTCTCGCGGCGTGTCCTCGCCAAAGGCCGTGGCTCCGTGCTCCACGACCTGGCCCACGAGGTGGCGCACCACGGCCAGGTCGCGGGCCTCGCCGTCGGCCGGGATGCTCGCGGTGTCGGGCCGGGACGCTCGCGCCTGCTCGTTGGCCTGAGCGACGTTGAGCACCAAGCGCCAGGGCGCGAAGTCGGCGGGCGTGGTGGCCAGGACGCTAGGCTGCACGGAGGTGGCCGCCGCCAGCGGCTGGGACGGCGCCAGTTCCGTGGCCAGGAGGTGGGTGGCCAGGGCCGTCTTGCCCAGGCCGCCCAGGCCCTGGATGACCAGGGGAGAGCGCAAGGGCGGTTCGCCCGGCGTGTCCGGCGTGCCAGCTCCTCCCCCGGACTCGCCCAAGCCCCGGAGCATACGCCGGGCCATGTGGATGGCTCGGCGGCGGCCGATGAAGCCGGCCCTGAGCACGGGCAGGCCGCTCACGGCCAGCTCGGCCGTGTCGCGGAGCAACCCGGTGAGCGCCGGGGCCCCGCTTGGCGCGCCGGTGGGCGGCGCGACCAGGGGACGGTCCAGTTGTGCGTCCGTGTGCGCCGTCGCGGCGAAGAGCTGGAGCTGGGCCCAGCTCAGGGGGGCCGTGGCGGCGCATGCGGCGATGGCGCGGCGCGCGGCTCGGGCGGCTGCGCGCACCGGGGCGCCCGCGCCCAGGGCGTCGTACAGGGCCAGCTCGGACACGGTGGCCAGGGTGTCCAGCACGGCCCCGAAGTAGCCCAGGACGTGCTCCACGCCGCCCCGGTGGAGGGTCGCGACCACGGCCGGGTCGTCTCGCTGGCCGTCTCGCTGGCCGTCTCGCTGGCGGCCGGTCGCCGTCCCGGTGTCGGCGCCGTGGCAGGCCGAGGCCAGGAGCAGCCTCGGCAAGGGGCCGGCCTCGCGCAGGGTGTCGAGGACCGCGTGCACGGGCTGGAGCGCAGGGCCGCCCACGGCGTCTTCGAAGAGCAGGGCGCCCGGGGCGCCGTGGCCGCTGAAGTGGACGACGGTGGGGTGGTGTTGGCGCACGAGGGCGCCGAGGTCGGTGAGCTCGCCCAGGTTGGCCATGGCGGCGGCCACGTTGCCCCGGTGCTCGAAGATCTGAACCAGGCGGCTGGCCTCGTCTTCGTAGGGGAGCGGAGTCTGCCCCTCGGGCGCCGCGATGACCACGCCCACGGTGAGGTGCTCGGGCAGCGTGGAGGCGGCGCGGTCGCGCTGGCCGTGGGGTTGGTCGGGGGCCTGGGCGTCCCGGATGACGTCCAGGAGCCCGGCGCGCACGGGGTGGGGGTCGAGGGCTGGGCCTTCTTCCGGCTCAGCGAGCTCCCGCAGGTACAGGAGCTCCCAGGGGAGGGTGAGCAGCGTGTCGGCCGCGGAGGGGGCCAGGTCCTCGCTCGCCCGGAGGACCAGGGCGGGCACGGCGGAGTCGTCCGAGGAGCCAGCGGTGGGGGTGCGCACGGCGTCCACGATGGCCTGGCGCGTCGCTGCTGCCGTCCTGCCCGCCGCCTTCGCGCCGCCAGCCCCGTCGCCAGCCTGCGCGTCGGCCTCCCCGGGCAGCAGGTCGGCCAGCTTGCCGCCGAGCCGCGTCCCGAGCGCGACGAGCAAGGCCCGCTTGTCCTCGGCCCCCTGCGCCCCGGGCGTCACGGTCTCGCTGGCCTCGTCGTGGAAGCGCTTCAGGAGCCCTTGCAGCTCCGCGTCGCTTTCCGCCCGCGCCGCCAACGCGACGTCCAGCTTCCACGCGAACGTCGTGCCCCGCGTGTCTGGGGTGCCCCATCCCTGTCCCGTCATCTCTGGCCCCTCCGAGGCGAATGCCTCCGTATTCGCGTCCTTGCCCAGGCCCATGTTGGCTGCGCGTGGCGATACGAGTGTGATTCACAACGTCTCCCGTCGCCAGGCTACACCGCACGATCTTCGCCGACAACGCGCCCCGCGCGGCCCAGATCCAGCACCTGCTCTGGGGACCGAGGCGCGGGAGGCCGCGTTGGGGCATGGAGGGGAGCGGCCCGGCGCGGGGGCGTGGCCGCGTCACGTCGAGCGGCCCGTCGCTCGACGCCGGCCACCCCCGGAATCCAAGGCCGCGTCCCGGAAGTAGGTGGCGGACTTGGGGCGGGCTTCAGCGCTTGCGGTTCTTGCGCTTGTTGGTGCGCCGATTGGTGCGCTTGCTCGGCTTGTGCCTGCGGGAGCCGGGGCTGCGGAAACGGGCGCCGAGGTGGGCCCTGAGCTGGGCCGCTCGTGCGGCCAGCGTCTTGGCCTGACCTCGCTTTCCTCGCTTGCGCAGCACGTCCGCGAGATCCGTGAGGACGTCTGCATAGCGCCGGCTCATCTCTCCCCTCGTTCGGCCCACGATGGGCAGCGCCCGCCGCAGCAGGTCCTCCGCCTCGTCGAGGCGCCCCTCGTCCTCCATCACCCGCGCCAGGTGCAGCATCATGCGGGTGTGCTCCTCGTGCTGTTCGCCAAGGAGACGCACCTTGCGCTCCAGCTCCGCGCGCAGCAGCTCCTCCACCGTGGGCAGGCCGTCGAGCCGCCCCCGGTTCCCCGTCGCCTCCTCCATGCTCACGCTCTCCAGGACGTCCAGCAGGAACTGCACCACCTCATCGCGACCGGCCACCGCATCCCAGGGCGGCTCCGAGAGGAGGGTCAGGAAGTCCCACGCGGCGCGCGCGGCCTCCTCGGGCTTCCCATCGTCCCATTGCTCCTCGGCGCCCCGAAGCGCCAGCGCCACGGCTCCCTCGCGCACGTCCTGGGCGTTCTTTGCGTCCTCGCCGCCCAGGGCCACGAGGCGCTGCACGAACTCCTCGGCCTCGCGCAGTCTCCCCTGGGCCCCCAGGAGCGCGGCGAGCGCTAGCGCCAGGCCGCGGAGGCGCTCCCTGCGTCGCTCCGAGTTCGTCTCGGCGGGGTTCGTCTCGACGATCGTCAGCGCCCGTCGCCACAGGTCTTCGGCCTCGCGCATGTGGGGGCCGCCCTTGTACCTCTCGCCGCGCTCCGCCCCCAGGAGACTCAATGCCGTGGCCAGCCCGAACAGGGAGGGGACGCGATTCGGGTCATCTTCCGCCATGGACCGGGCGTCCAACTCCACCGCCTCCCGGAGCAGCGGTTCGGCCTCGGCGTACCGCTCGTCATCCACCAAGAACGCCGCCAGGCGCTTGGTGGCGGTGGCGTACTCGGCGTCGTACTCGCCCGGCGCGACCCCAGCGGCTGCGGCGGCCCGCGCCTCGCGGAGCGCGCGCTCGGCGTTGCCGAGGTGCTCGTCCCCCCACGACGCGACCTTCTCGGCGAGCTTCATGAGGGCTTGGACGTAGAGGTGACCGTCGCCGCGCGCGGCCTCGGCCTCGCGCACCCCCGGCATGAGCTCCTCGGCGAAGTCCGGGGGGATCTCCCCCCTCTCCATGAGCTCGCGGATGTACGTGAGGGCATCGCCGTCGTTCCCTGGCATCGGAGACCCTCCGGGCAGATCGGGGGTGGAAGCGCCCCCAACGCATTCGCCCAGCATTCGGCCCGCCGTCAAGCGCCTTGGCGCCGCTTGGCAGGGAGGTCGCGACGTCTAGCACGGGACCGATGAGCGGAAGTGGCTGAAACCACATGAGCCAGCCAGGCAAGAGAGACGACTCCGACACGCTTCTAGGACCCGAGAACCCACCCGTGTCGGGCGGGACACAAGAACAAGCGGCCACAAGAGCCGCCCCGTTGGGCCGGGTCCTATTCGTAGGGGCGCCCCTCGTGGTCGCCCGCCCAGTGCGACCCGCAGCAGGATGGGCCCCCCCCCACCCTCGACGCTGCACCCACGCGACATCCAAGCCCAAGCCCACGACCCGGTGGCGGACTCGGGGCGCTGGGGGC
>CAYZID010000182.1:0-12048 GCA_964478315.1 uncultured Myxococcales bacterium
CAAGCGGCTGGGCGCGGAGGCGTGGCGGCGTCACGTCGAGCGGCCAGTCGCTTGTGGGGCCGCGCAGCTCGACGCCGCCCACACGCGGGATCCAAAGCCGAATCCCAGAGTAGGTGGCGGACCGGGGGACATTTTGGACACCCGCGCGGACCGGGCCTAGAACGGAGGCTCAGGGGCGGGCCGGCCTCTCGGGCCTCTCGGGTGGGTCGCCGCGCCCCGTGACGAGCTCTCGGAGGACCCGTGACCAACGAAGACGCAAGGCGCCGGCCCGCGACCCCGGGCGCGGCCGGGCCCCCGACACGCCTCAAGCTCGTCCTGGGGCGCGACGCCTCCACGGACGCGCTGCTCCTGAGCCAACGTCGGGGCCCCGGGGTCCACGACGCCATCACGGTGGTCGTGGAGCGGCAGGGAGGAGGCCCCTCGGCGGCCTACGAGGCGCGGGGCATCTCGGCGACCGACCTCTACGAGATCCGGCAGGTCCTCGAGTCCGCCACCGAGGGCAACGCCGGCCCCACGACCCTCTCCGCCGCCCGAGAGCTCTTGGCCCGCGCCACCCTCCAGGCCCGGATCGCCGGCCGGGAGACCACGGCCCCCTTCCGCCTGGCCTGCGCCTGGGTGGGGGGCGTGGACCAGGCGATCGCCGCCCTGCCGGACATCTTCCCCTGCGCCTCGTGCGGCGGGCCGCTCCCCGGAGGGGCCCAGCTCGCCCTGGCGCGGGGCGAGCTCCAGGGGCCCGTGCGGTGCGACCACTGCCGCGGCGCCGACGCCGCCATGACCCAGCCCCTCACCCGCTTCGTGCCCCTGTGGATCGCCCGAGCCCAGCTCCTGCTGGACGCTCGGGAGCCGCGCCTGGCGCTGGCCCTGGCGGCCCACGCCGAGGGGGAGGGGGCGCGGGGGCCGGCCCTGGACCGCATCCGGGGCTGGGCGTATCTGGCGCTCGGGAACGCCGGCGCCGCCGTGGCCCACCTGCGCCGCGCCGTGCAGGCGGAGCCCGGGGAGCTCCTCACGCGGACCCTCCTGGTCGTCGCCGAGTCCCAGGCCGAGCTCCACGCCGACGCCACCGCGCACCTGGAGCAGATCATCGCCGCGCAGCCCGCGGCAGACCAGGTCTTGGCGCCCGTGCGCATGGCGCTGGACAGCCTGCGGGCGTCGGGGCCCACGGACGCCCGGGAGGTGCGGGCGCTGTGCTTCGCGGCGCTGGAGGACATGGAGCGCGAGCTGGCGCCCCCGCCGCGTCCGGGCGCTCGGGAGCTGGAGGCCCTGCGGGCCCTGTTGCCCTGACGGTCGTCGGTCTGGCGGTCCGGGCCCTCAGGCCACCTGCGCCAGGGGGATCGCGAGCGTGATGCGGGCGCCCTGGGCCGTCGCCGCCAGGGTGAAGGTCCAGCCGTGGACCTCCGCGACTCGGGCGACGATGGGCAGGCCCAGGCCCCCCGCGCCGCGCCGCACCCCCCCGCGGCGTGCGCGGCCCACGTGGTGGAGGGCAGCCTGGCGGGCGTCCTCCGAGAGCGTGACGCCCGGGACGTCCACCGTGAGCTCGGCCCTGGTCGCCACCCGGCGGAGGGCCACGTCCACGCGGCCGCCCGTGGGGGCGCGGTCCACGCCGAACCCCAGCGCGTTGTAGAGCGCCTGCTCCAGCATTCCGGGATCGGCGTCCACGAACAGGGGGCTCGTCCCCGCGTCCAGGGCCACGCGCACACCCAGGGCGCCCGCGCGCGGCACCACGTTGTGGCCCACGGCCTCCACGTGTGCCTGGAGATCCACCAGGGAGCCCGGCGTGGGACGGTCTCCCGCGTCGAGCCGCATGAGCACGAGGAGGTCCTCCACGAGGTGACCCACCCGCTCGGCTTCCCGATCGACGATGGCGAGGAAGTCGCGGCGGTCCTCCTCCTCCATCTCCTTGTCGTCCACCAGCGTGGCCGCGACGCCCCGCAGGGTGGCGAGAGGGGTTCGCAGCTCGTGGCTCACCTCGGACAGGAACTCGCGGGTGTCCTCGGGGGGGCGGTCGCTCACGGGGGCTCCTCCATCGCGGTGCGTTCGTCTGCCGGGGGGGAGGCGGGTAGGGGGCCGCTGCGTCCGCCGCGACGGGAGCGCGGAGGGGGGCTTCAGCAACCTGTCTCGGGCTGCTACACTACCGCCCAATCCAAGACACACGCACGGTGGAAGTTGGAGCGGCAGATACTCATCGTGGACGACGAGCCGGACCTCGTGCGGCTGCTGTCCTATAACCTCAAGCGCCAGGGCTACAAGGTCCAGTCGGCCCACGACGGGGCCGGGGGGCTCGCCAAGGTCACCGAGGGGTTCGACGGGATCATCCTCTTGGATCTGCGCCTGCCCGACCGAGACGGGCTGGAGCTCGTGGAGCCCATGATGATCGCCAACCCCCACGGGCGCATCATCATCATGACGGCCCACGGCTCCATCGACGCGGCGATCGAGGCCACCAAGAAGGGCGCGTACGACTTCGTGGCCAAGACCGGGGACCTCCTGGGGCGTATCACGGTCGCCGTGAAGAACGCCTTCCGCGACCGCGAGATGGCCACGCGGGTCTCGGCCCTGGAGGAGGAGGTCAGCGAGCGCTACAAGTTCGGGATGATCGTCGCCCGCAGCCCCCAGATGCGGCGGGTGTTCGACAAGCTCGGGCACGTCATGGACTCGCGGGTCACGGTGCTCGTGACCGGGGAGAGCGGCACGGGGAAGGAGCTGGTCGCCCGGGCGATTCACTACAACAGCGCGCGGCGCAAGGGGCGCTTCGTCGCCATCAACTGCGCGGGGATCCCGGACGCCCTCTTGGAGAGCGAACTCTTCGGCCACGAGCGCGGCGCCTTCACCGGCGCCGTGAGCGCCAAGAAGGGCAAGTTCGAGCTGGCGGATGGGGGGACCATCTTCCTGGACGAGATCGGCGAGATGCCGCTGCACCTCCAGGCGAAGATCCTCCGGGTCCTCCAGGAGCGCAGCTTCGAGCGCGTGGGGGGGACCCAGGCGCACAGCGTGGACGTGCGGGTCATCAGCGCCACCCACCGGGATCTCCGGCAGATGGTCGCCGAGGGCCGGTTCCGCGAGGACCTCTACTATCGCCTGGCCGTCTTCCCGGTGGAGCTGCCGCCGCTGCGCGCCCGCGAGGGGGACGTCTCGCTGCTGGCGCGCCACTTTCTGCGGAAGTACGCCGAGGAGGAGGGCAAGGAGATCCGGGGCATCGCCCCGGACGCCATGCGGGCGCTGGAGAGCTATTCCTACCCCGGGAACGTGCGCGAGCTGGAGAACGCCGTGAGCCACGCGGTGGTCGTCGCCTCGGGGCCCGAGATCACGCGCGCCGACCTCCCCCTGAACATCGTGGAGACCACGCGGCTCAGCCGCATGGAGGAGCACGTGGACCCGCGGCTGGGGAGGCTGTCGCTGGACCGCGCCTTCGACGTGCTGTTCGACACGCCGGAGTCCATGCCCACCCTCGCCGATGTGGAGGTGGCCATGCTGCGCCGGGCCCTGGTGCTGGCGGAGGGGAACATCGTCCAGGCCGCCAAGCTCCTGGGGATGTCGCGCGCGACCATCTACCGGCGGCTGGAGCGCCTGGGAGGCAAGGAGCGGATCCTCCAGGCGTGACCCCGTGCCCGCGCTGGGTGAGCGCTGGGTAGCGCTCAACGCGGCGGGTCGCCGTCCTCCAGGGCCCGGCGCAGCGCGCGGGCGTCTTGGGGCGGCAGGGCGTCCTCGGCCAGGGCCAGCGCCTCGGCCGCCAGGGCCCGGTAGGCGCGGGTGGCGCGGGTGTCGCCCGCGGCCTCCAGGGCCGCGAGGTGGCCGGCCACCGTGTCGGCATCGCCCCGGGGAACGGGGCCCGTCTGGACCTCGGCTGGGGCCCCGCGGCCGAGGTTGTCCACGGTCCCGGCGAGCAGGGGGTGGAGGGCCGCGCGCGCCTCGTCGGGTGACAGGCCGCACGCGGCCAAGGTGCGGCAGGCTTGGGCGAAGAGGGCCGCCACGTGTCCGGCGGCCATGACGGCCGCCGCGTGGTAGCGGGGCTTGTCGCCCGGCGTCAGGCGTAGGGGGCGCATGCCCAGCCGTCGCGCCAGGGCGGCGCCGGCCTCGATCGCCGCTGGGTCCCCGTCCAGCCCCGCCACGGCGCCCCGCAGCCTGGCGCCCGCGGCGGCGCTCCCGTCCAGGCTCTGGAGGGGGTGGAAGGCGCCGGCCGCGCGGGGGCGTGCGGCGTCCACGCGGGCCACCGCCCCGGGGCGGGAGCCCGACAGGTGGAGCCAGACCTCGCGGTGGGCGCTGGGGCGGCGGGCCAGGGCGGCCGCGACCTCCTCGATGGCGCGGTCCGACACGGCGAGGAGCACCGTGTGGGCCGCGGGCAGTGCGCTCAGGGGCCGCCCGTCGCCCCGCCGCCAGCGCCAGGACAGCCGGAGCCCCGCCGCCTCCAGGGCCGCCGCGAGGCTCCGCGCCGCGCGCCCTCCGCCCACGAGCGCCAGGGAGAGCTCGGCCTCACCGGGGACCGGCGCGGGCTTGCGCTGGTGGGGCGTGCTCATGCGCGATACAGCCCCTCGCGCTGGATGATGGCGCGAACGGGCTCGGGGACCAGGTGGCCCCAGGGCGCCCCCTCGCGCACGCGGCGCCGGATGTCCGTGGACGAGACGTCGGGCAGCCAAGCGCGGATCTCCACCCCGGGCGGGGGAGGGGGGCCGCCGTCGCGCCCCAGGACGATGAAGCGCATGAGCTCCCGCAGGGTGTCCCATTCCTTCCAGCGCTCGCGTTCGGCGTACACGTCCGTGCCGCACACGAAGGACAGGTTGGGGGGGGGCTGGGGCGTCTCCGCCAGGAGCGCGCGCACCGTGTCGATGGTGTAGCTCGTGCCGCCCAGGCGCTCCTCGATGCGGCTCACGGTCACCCACGGCGCCAGGTGGGCGAAGGCCGCCTGGGCCATCTCGCAGCGCAGCTCGAAGGGCGTGGAGCGCTTGCCGAAGGCGTGGCGGAAGACGGGGATGACGCGCAGCTCGTCCACGGGCTCTCGGGTCACGACCCACGTGGCCGCCAGCACGTGCCCCATGTGCGGTGGGTCGAAGGAGCCGCCGTAGAGCGCCACGGCGCGCCGCGCGTCGCCGCCGCTCACGGGGCGAACTCCGCGGCCTCACGGGCGGCCGCCTCCAACAGGGGGGCCACGGGGGCGCCGTCGTCCAGGGTGCGGCGGAGCGCGTCGCTGCCCCAGAGGAGGTCGATGGCGGGCACGTCCTCCACGAACTCGTAGGCGTCCCGGCGCCAGGCGAAGGTCTCAGGGGCCACGCGCCGCGCGGCGTCCAGCACGTGGACGCCGAGCTCCACCGGGCGCAGGGCCTCGGGGTCCGTCACGGTCAGCCCCACGCCCCCGCAGACCTCGCCGGCGTGCTTCTGGAAGGCGGGCCGGAACCTCCGGGGCGTGACGACCACCCCGGGGAGCTCGCGGGCGCGGAGATCCCGGGCCAGGGCCAAGGGGTCCACGCCGGGGGCGCCCAAGAGCGTGAAGGGGGTGGTGGTCCCACGGCCCTCACTCCAGGTGGTCCCCTCCAGCAGGCACAGGCCCGGGTAGATCAGCGCCGTCTCCAGCGTGGGCATGTTGGGGCTCGGGGGGACCCAGAGGGGGCGGGCGTCGGGATCGAACCCCACGACGTGCAGCGCGGCGCCCGGAGCCCGTCGCGCCGCGTACCAGCGCGACAGGGCGCCCACGGTGAGGCCGTGGCGGATGGGCAGCCCGGGCTCGATGCCGCAGAAGCTCTCGAAGCCGGGGCGCAGCCGCGGCCCCTCCACGCGCTCACCCAGGGGGTTGGGGCGGTCGAGCACCCACACCGGGACGCCCACGGCGGCCGCGGCCTCCAGGACGAAGGCCAAGGTCGCGGCGAAGGTATAGTAGCGCGTGCCGATGTCGCGGAGGTCGTAGACCACGGCGTCCAGCCCCTCCAGGATCTCCTCCGCTGGCCGGAGCGAGGCAGCGGAGGCACCGTAGAGGCTCCGGGAGGGGAGCCCAAAGACCGGATCGTGGGTCGCGGTCGCCACGGGCTCCATGTCCTGGTGCGTCCCCCAGACGCCGTGCTCGGGGCCCAAGAGGAGCGCCACCTCGATCCCGGCGCGCGGGCCCAAGACCTCGGCGGCGTGGAGCCCGTCGTGGGTCACCGCGGCGTGGTTGGCGAGGAGCCCCACACGCGCCCCTCGCAGGGGGCCTCCTTCCCAGGCGCAGAGCGTGTCCAGGCCGCACGCGGCGCCCTCCGGGATGGCGGGGGCCACGGGGTTGCCGTCCCGGGCTGCGATGGGGTGGGGTTTCACGGGCTCGGGGCTCGCGGCGGGGCGGGGCTGCGGATCATGCCTCTACCGATTGTCCAACCACTCGCGCCAGAGGGCGTAGTCTTCCCCGAAGTCCCTGCCCGTCTGGCGCTTGAGGGCCTTGTTCGCCAGCCGCCGCAGCTCGTCGTCCTGGGTCTTGAGGGCCTCCACCAGGGCCGGCACGGCGTCGGCGCACGTCACGAAGCGGAGCCCGTCGGCGGCCGCGCGCTGCACCGAGATCTCTCGGTCCCCCAGGGCGTCGGTGAGGGCGGGCCCCCCACGGGGGTCGCCGGCCAGCCCGAGCCCGATGAGGGCCTCCACCCGGACGGTGGCGTCCTCATCCCGGGTGGCGGCGATGAGGGCGCGGATGACCCGCTTGTCCCCGCCGTGGGCGCTGTTGCCCAGGGCGCGGGCCGCCGTGCTCCGCACCACGGCGTCCCTGTCGCGGAGCGCCCGGAGCAGCGCCTGGCGCACGGTCCTACCACCGCGCGGCGCCACGGTGGTCACCGCCATGGAGCGCACGAACGACGGGAGCTTGCGATCGGCCGTGATGTGCACGAGGGAGCGCGTAGATCGGCGTGACTCCACCCCTCCGAGGACGCTGAGCGCCAGGATCTGCCCCGCCCGGGTCATCCCCTTGAGGGCGGGCGCCGTGGCGCGCACGCCCCTGTCCCCGGCGTTGGTGAGCATGGCGGCCGCGTTGAGGCACACGGGCGCGCGCATGTCCTTGCACCGCTCCAGGCGCTGCACGGAGTCTTGGATCTCGGCCCGGGAGGGCGAGGTGGCCGCGCCGAGGGCGACGACGGCCAGGGCGGCGGTCAGGCTCAACACGACCCTACGATACACGAACGACCGCGCGGTCAGCGAGGGGACGGCGGGGTTGTGGGAGAAACCGTCGAGATGCTAGCTTGTTAGCGGTTCTGCTCGGGGCGATCAGCGCCCCGCGGCGCCCGCCTCCACGGCCTCGACGAAGCGCCGCATGAGCAGGCGGGACTTCTTGCCGGGGCGCTCCTCCACGCCGCTGGCGGCGTCCACGCCGTAGGGCGCGTAGCGGCGGACGACGTCGGCGACGTTCCCGGCGTGGAGGCCCCCAGCGAGGAAGGCGCGCGGGCGCACCATCCCGGCCCTCAGCAGCGCCGGGCTCAGCCGCGCGCCCGTCCCTCCGGGCTGGTGGGGGCGGAAGGCGTCGAGCAGGAAGCCCCGCGCCAGGGGGTGATCCGCGTACTCGGGGATGGCCGCGGCGTCCTGGGGCCGCCGGAGGCGAAAGGCCTTCAAGAATGGCCTCCCCGGTTGGGCGCAGCGCGCGAGGCTCTCGCCGCCGTGGAACTGCAGCCAGTCGGGCTGGACGACCTCGACGACCCCCTCCAGGAGCTCGTCGGTGGGGTCCACCAGCACGGCGACGACGATGGCGCGGAACCCGGGGCGCCGCGGGTCGCGCACGGCGCGGGCGGTGCGCGCCAGGAGCGCGCCGCCGTCGAAGCTCACGGCGCGCGGCGAGGGCGGGTAGAAGTTGAGCCCCACGAGATCGGCGCCCGCGAGCACGGCGTCCCGGGCGTCCTCGGGCCGCGTGATCCCGCAGAACTTGATGAGGGGGCGGCTCACGGGTCTCCCGCGCGGACCAGGCTCGCCACGGCGGCCGCGGGGTTGGGGGCCGCGGCCAGCGCCGTCCCCACGAGCATGGCGCGGTAGCCCGCGCGCCACAGGCGCCGGGCGTCGGCCGGGCCGTGGATCCCGCTCTCCGCCACGGCCACGACGCCGTCGCCGAGGGCCTCGCGGAGCCCCTCGCTCACGGCGAGGTCCACCTGGAAGGTGCGAAGATCGCGATTGTTCACGCCCACGATGCGGGCGCCCGTGGCAAGCGCCCGGCGCACCTCCTCGGCGTCGTGGGTCTCCACCAGGGCGTGCATCCCCAAGGCCTCGGCCTCCTCGCGGAGGTCTCGCAGGGCCCGGTCGGGCAGGGCCGCGGCGATGAGCAGGACCAGCGAGGCGCCCGCGGCGCGGGCCTCCAAGAGCTGGACGGGCGCCACCAGGAAGTCCTTGCGGAGCGCGGGGATGGACACGGCGTCCGCGACCGCGCGGAGGTCGGTGAGCGAGCCCCGGAAGCGCGTGGGCTCCGTGAGGACGCTCACCGCGGCGGCGCCGCCGGTCTCGTAGCGCGCAGCGAGCGTGGCGGGTGCGGGGATCGCGGCGATGTCCCCGGCGCTGGGGCTCGCGCGCTTGACCTCGGCGATGACCCGTAGCCCCGGGGCGCGGAGGGCCGCCAGGGCGTCCGGCGGCGCAGGCCGCCGCTCGATCTCTTGGCGCAGCGCGCCCTCGTCGGGGGGGGCCTCGCGCAGGCGCTGGCGCGCGGCGCCCATGAGGGTCTGGAGGATGTCGGGGGGGGGAGGCGCGGGCGTCACGGGGCGAGCTCCTGGCTCAGGGCGGCGAGCGCCTGGACGCGGCGGAGGGGCTCGCCCGAGGCGAGGAGCTCGCGGGCCAGGGTGAGCCCGTCGGGGAGGTCGTCGGCCCGCCCGGCGATCCACAGCGCGGCTCCCGCGTTGAGCGCCACGACGTCCGCCCCGGGGCCCGCCGCGCCGCCCAGGATGTCGCGAAGGATCGCGGCGTTGCGCGCCGCGTCGCCGCCGGCGAGGGCGCCCGGGTCGGGGGGGGAGAGGCCCAGGGCGTCCGGGTGGAAGACGTGCCGCCTGGTCGCGCCGGCGTGCCACTCCACGGCGTCCGTGGGGGCGGCCGTGGAGAGCTCGTCCATGCCGTCGCGCCCGTGGACGACCAGGGCCCGCTCGGCGCCCAGGCGGCCCAGCACCTGGGCGACGACCTCCAGGCGCGAGGCGTCGAACAGGCCCACGAGCTGGTGCGTGGCGCCCGCCGGGTTCGTCATGGGCCCCAGGAGGTTGAGGAGGGTGCGGAACCCCAGCGCGCGCCGCGCGGGGGCCGCGTGGCGGAGCGCGGCGTGGTGCGCGGGCGCGAACAGGAAGCCCACGCCCACCTCCTCCACGCACCGCGCCACGGCCTCGGGCGCGAGGGTGAGACGCACGCCCAGCGCCTCCAGCACGTCGGCCGAGCCCACCCGCGAGGACACGGCGCGGTTGCCGTGCTTGGCCACGGCGACCCCGCCCGCGGCGCAGACGAAGGCCACGGCCGTGGAGATGTTGAAGGTCCCCTGGCCGTCCCCGCCGGTGCCGGCGGTGTCCAGCAGGGGGCGTCCACCCGTGCGTACGTCCACGGGGACGGCTCGGGCGCGCATGGCGCGCACGGCGCCCAGGATCTCCTCGGGGGTCTCGCCGCGGAGGCGTAGGGCCGTGAGGAGGGCGCCCACCTGGGCGTCGTGGGCCTGGCCGTCCATGATGGCGCCCAGGGCGGCGGCCATCTCGTCCTCGGTGAGGGGGTGGCCGGCGAGGAGGCGGTGGAGGGCGTGGCGGACGGGGGCGTCGTCGCGCCCGGCGTTCTCCGAGGTCGTCGCGGTCAAGGCGTTTGCTCCTGGGGGGCCGAGGGGCGCGGGCGCGCCGCGGCGCGCTTCAAGAAGTTGTCCAACAGGGCGTGCCCGGCCTGGGTGAGGATGGACTCGGGGTGGAACTGCACGCCCCACAGGGGCAGGGCGCGGTGGGCGATGCCCATGATGACGCGGCCGCGCGGGTCGTCGGCCCAGGCGGTGACCTCGAAGTCCGCCGGGAGGGTCCCCGGGTCCACGACGAGGCTGTGGTAGCGCGTGGCATCGAAGGGGTTGGGGAGGCCCCGGAACAGCCCCTCGTCGCGGTGGTGGATGGGCGACGTCTTGCCGTGCATGATGCGCTGGGCGCGGACGATGGAGGCGCCGAAAGCGGCGGCCAGGGACTGGTGGCCCAGGCAGACGCCCAGAAGGGGCACCCCGCGCTCGGCGGCCGCGCGGATGACGGGCACGGACACGCCCGCCTCGGCCGGCGTGCAGGGCCCTGGGGAGATGACCAGGGCGTCCACGCCTTGGGGAGCGCCCGGGCGCGGGCCCAGGGCCTCGTCGGGGGTGAGCGCGTCGTTGCGGGCGACCTCTACCTCGGCGCCCAGCTCGGCCAAGTACTGCACGAGGTTGAAGGTGAAGCTGTCGTAGTTGTCCACCATGAGCAGGCGCAGCGGCTGCCCGCCGCGCGGGGTGGGGCGCGCTGTCGGGGTGGGAGTGGGCGCGGCGCGCTCGGCGGTGGGGTCGAGAGCGTGCGTCATGATGTGTGCTCCTCCTCACCGCGGGGGCTGGCCTGGGGGCTGGGCGCGCCGGTTTCGGGATCCACGCGGCGACCCAACCCGGCGCGGGCCAGGTCCACCGCGCGGAGCACCGCCCGCGCCTTGTTCCGCGTCTCCTCCGCCTCCCGGGCGGGCACCGAGTCGTAGACCACGCCGGCCCCGGCCTGGACGTCCAGGCGGCCGCGCCAGGCCACGAGCGACCGGATGGTGATGGCGAGGTCCACGTCCCCCTCGGCGCCGATCGTACCCACGGCGCCGCCGTAGAAGCCGCGCCGGTGCGGCTCCAGCTCGTCGATGATCTCCATGGCCCGCACCTTGGGGGCGCCGCTCAAGGTGCCCGCCGGGAAGGTGGCGGCGATGACCTCGGGGGCGGCCACGTCGGGGCGGGTGCGGCCTTGGACGTGGCTCACCATGTGCATGACGTGGCTGTAGCGCTCCACGACCATCGTCTCGGTGACCGCGACCGTGCCGGGTTCGGAGACGCGGCCCACGTCGTTGCGGGCGAGATCCACCAGCATGACGTGCTCGGCGCGCTCCTTGGGGTCGGCTAGGAGGGAGGCTTCGTGTGCCCGGTCTTCCTCGGGGGTGGCCCCGCGCGGGCGCGTGCCGGCGATGGGGCGCGTCTCCACGAGGTCGCCCGTGAGGCGCACCAGCGCCTCGGGGGAGGCGCCCACCACGGTGGCCTCCCCGGCCGCGAGGTAGAACATGTACGGGGAGGGGTTCAGGGCGCGGAGGGCGCGGTAGACGCTGAAGGGGTGGAGCCCCAGGGCGGGCTGGGAGAAGCGGCGGCTGAGGACGACCTGGATGACGTCCCCGGCGGCGATGTAGTCCCGGGCGGCCTCCACCTGAGCGGCGAAGGCCGCGTCGGTGAGGGAGGTCTCCACGGGCGCAGGGGCGGCGCTCGGCGGGGCGCTGGGCAGCGGCGGGAGGGGGCCACGGAGGCGCGCCTCGGCCTCGTCCAGGGCGGCCTGGGCCTCGTCCCAGGCCGCGTCGGCGTCTTGGGGCGTGGGGACCTCGGCGAGGTAGACCAGGGTCATGCGGTGGCGGACGTTGTCCCAGATGGCCACGAGCCTCGTCTCCAGGAAGACCGCCTCCGGGGGAGAGTCCGTGCCGGATGTGGGACCTCCGTGGCGGTCAGGGAGGTCTTCGAACCAGCGCACGGCGTCGTAGCCCAAGGCGCCCACGAGGCCCCCGACGAAGCGCGGCAGGGCGGGGTCTCGGTAGAAGCGGTGGGCGCGGAGGTCGCGGAGGAGGCCCACGAGCGGCGCCTCCTCTCGCCGCTCTCGCGTCTGTCCACCGCGGGCCACGCGCACCGTGCGCCCGCGCACGGTGTAGACCGCGCGGGGCTCCGTGCCCATGAACGTGTAGCGCCCCCACTGCTCGCCGCCCTCGACGCTCTCCAGCAGGAAGCCGTGATCGCCCCGGTGGAGCTTCCAGAACGCGGCCACCGGGGTCTCCAGGTCGGAGAACAGAGCCCGCGTCACCGGGATGAGGGTGTGGGTGCCGGCGAGGCGGCGGAAGGCGGCGCGGTGTTGGCTCATGGGGGCCTTGGTGGGGGCAGGGTAGGGG
>CAYZID010000183.1:0-11974 GCA_964478315.1 uncultured Myxococcales bacterium
CAAACGCGGCCTCCTGCGCCTCGGTCCTCAGAGCAGGTGGCGGATCGGGGTGTCCTGTGGAACCGGTGCGTTGTCGTCCCGTTCATGCCGCCCTCCACTTCTCGTCTCGTCTCGCCGGTCCGTTGCCCTCAGCGCGCGCCCACGGGCGTCGCCTGCATGCGTCGCCCCGGAGCCTGGCACACCGCGACGACCGGATGCAACCGCCGGCCCGTCGGATCGGGCGGGCACGGCCAGTCCGGACATGCGCCCCTGACATGGGCCCCCAATCCCGTTGGCTTGGAGGGATTCGCTCGGGACCGTAGAACCGTTGGGCTCATCATGCGTCTGTTGTCGCCACGGAACGCGGTGCCGCTCCTGCGCGCCGCCTCGAACCTCGGAGCCCGCCATGCCCCTCACGCTCTCCCTCGCCCTCCTGGCTCTCTCCGCGTCGCTGCCCACGGCCGCAGCGCCGCCCCAGGGCTCGGACCCGCCCCTCCCTACCCGCACGCACGAGCTGGCCGTGCGTCCGGGCGAGGGGCTGGGCCCCATCGAGCTGGGTATGGCCCGCGCCGAGCTGGAAGAACGCCCGGGAGTCCGCCCGGGCTTCACAACCGCCGTCTTGGAGTACCGCTCCGTCCAGGTCGCCTTCCAAGGCGCTCCCCCCGCAGCGGCGACGGCTTGGGTGGAGCTCGCCGATGCCGAGCACCCCACCAACAACCCCCACGTCACGCCCACCTACCAGGGCCGGTCCATCCGCCTGGACCAACCTCCCCCCGGGATCGCCCTCACCTTCGGCGCCTGCGAGCCCGTGGAGCACCTCACCGGTGGCAACCGCGTCCAGTGCCAAGGCGGACACGTGTCCGTGGAGTGGAACCTCTGCCCCGCCGGCCTCGCCGGCCCCTGCCGCACCTTGAAGATCCGCGTCAGCCGCCCCACCCGCACCGCCGTCAAGCCCCCCACGTGCGACGCCTACGTCTACGGCGACCTCCTCCTCACCGCCAAGCACGTCCAGCACCTCTCCCTCCGCCCCAAGCTCGCCCCCGGACAGGCGGTATGCCTGGGTGCCCTGCCCATCCGCGAGGGCACCCCCCGCCAGCAAGTCCAAACCCTCCTGGGCCCCCGCTGCGCCCTCACCGAGAGCGCGAGCGGCGCCTGGCTGCGCTGCCCCGGGCTCGGCGTCGCCCTGGGCTTCCCCGGCTCCATGGGGGGCCTGGAGGTCCTGGCCCTGGACTCCGATGGCCGCACCTCCCCCGCGCACGCCTTCGGCGAGCCGTCCACGCTCGCGCTCTACGAGGTCGTCACGCCCACGACGCCCGGTAGCAAGGTCCTCTGGGACGCCACCGGCCACCCGGTCGTCGTCGCCGGGACCGCCGCCCTCACCTCCGCCGACGTCGCCAGCCTCTCGCTCTCGCGCACCGGCCCCTCCCCCCAACCCGCCATCGCCGTGACGTTCAAGCCCGACGCCGCCAAGCGCTTGGAGGCCCTCACCCGCCGCCTCGTCCGTCGCAAGCTGGCCATCGCCGTCGACGGCTGCGTCTACTCGGCGCCCCGGGTGATGGAGGCCATCACGGGAGGCAAGGCCCTCATCACCCTGCCCACCGGCGAAGACCCCCAGGCGCTGCGAGACGCGCTCCGCAAAGGCCTACCCAAGCCCACGGGCAGCCAGCCCGCGACCGAGTAGTTCACACGACGGAGCCCTCAACGCAGCGCCTTGTCCATCCAACGGTGGTCGAGGCCAGCGTCCTGAAAGACCGGGCCCCGCGCCCGGTAGCCCAGGCGCTCATAGAAGGGAATGGCCGTCACCTGGCTGGCCAACCGCGCCTTGGCGGCCCCCGCCTGGCGCGCCAGCTCCTCCGCCGCCTCCATGATCCGCCGCCCCAGCCCCGTGCCCCGCCGCGCCCGCGCCACGGCCACGCGCTGGACCTTCGCCACCGTGTCCTCCACGAGCACCCGCGCCGTCGCCACGGCCCGCGGCGGCGACGCGGCGGCGACGCCCTCATCCGCGGGCTCCTCCAGCAACACGACGTGCGTGGCGACGCCGTCCAAGGCGTCCCGCTCCAGCTCGGGCGGGACGCCCTGCTCCTCGCAGAAGACCTCCTCGCGGAGCGCCAGCGACGCCGCGAACAGCGCCCCCGCGTCCCCCTGAAACGAAGCCAGCCGCAACGGCTCCTCCTCGGTCACGGCCCCGCCGCCTCCGTCCTGCGTCGTCAACGCGCCGACCCGCCTACTCGCAGCCGGGCTCCGTGCGCTCGTCGATGTCCAAGATGGGGTGGTAGCAGTAGTCCAGCGACAGCCCCGTGTGCGTCGCGCCGTCCCAGGCGGTGAAGACGTTGTCGTCGTCCACCGAACTGTGGCGCCTCCACACGTACCAGGCCGGGTCCATGCCCATGGCCCCCTGGGGGATGTCGATGACGCCACCGATCGCAGGGTTCCACTTCCATGCCCACACCGGGCGCCCGTAGGACGTGTCCGTGGGGTTGAGCTGGTCCACGAACTTGCTCGGGATCTTGCGCCCATCCCCCGGCCGCCCGGGATCCGCCTTGTACGTGATGTCCGCCCCCCACAGCCCGTGATCGGTGACCATGAGCCGCCGCGGCCACAGCTCCTCCTCCAGGGGCACCAGCTCATAACCGATGACCTCGGGCGCCCCCTCCATGTCCGCGTTGCTCTTGGGCCACTTGTTGCCCACCTTCGTGATGGGCGTCGCCGTGCCATCCGTGTACCCCAGGGTCCACATCGTCATGGACGCCAGCTCGGACGTCTCGATGTAGCAAGCCGGCGGCTGGGGCGCGTCCTTGATGATCCACAAGCAGCTCGCGTGCGAACCGGCGGCGATGAACGCCTCATAGCGGCCCCCCGGGAAGAGCGTCGCCTGGTCGAAGGTCCCGTCCACCCGGTAGTAGCTCTCGCCGTGCGGGCCCACGATCCCGCTCTCGGTCGTGGCGTAGGCCAGGTTCTCCTCGACCTGCATGTCCTTGTAATAGGTCGTCACCAGGATGGGCCGCTCGGGCTGATCCCCCTGCGCCTTCTCCACGACGACCATGGCGCCGCTCACGCCGTTGCCCCAGTTGACGTCGCCGTCGATGTTCAACGGGAAGTAGTACATGTAGCGCAGGAAGTAGTGGCTGCGCGTCTCGGCCACGGCGTAGTAGACCGCCGGCCTGATCTCCGTGGCCGCCCCCAGCAGATATTGCTGGTTGTTGGACACGTCCCAGTCCCCGTCCAGGTTCACCCGCACGGGGAGCTGCACCCGAGACGTGCCGCCCTGCGAGGCGTCCACGCGCGAACGGATCGTCGGCGCATACTTGGCCGCCAGCGCCGCGAAGGGCGCCGGGTCCGGCAGCCCCTCCGTGTAGAAGGTCGCCTCGAAGGGCTCGGCCAGCTTGTTGCCCGCCAGGTCCGTGAGGATGCCCCCGGTGATCCACACGCGATAGGGCGACAGGTGCTGGAACTTCTCCGGCAGGAGCGTCGGCGTGAGCGTGAGCACCGTCCCCGTCTCGTCCAGCTCCCGCTTCATGGGGATCTCCACGTCGTACTCATCGAAGAGCTTCACCGTCTGCGCGGCGATCATCGTCTCGTACATGGGCTCGGAGAAGGTCACCGTCACCACGAAGGGGATCGCCACGCCCCCCTCCCCGTCGGCCGGCGTCGTGGACACCACCGTGGGGGGCGTCGTGTCTGGCGCGGTGTCCGGCGCCGCATCGGGCTGCGCGTCCTCCGCGGCGTCGGGCGCAGGCCCCTCGTCGGTCTGGGACTGGTCCGCCTGGGACTGGTCCGCCTGGGACTGGTCCTGCTGCTGGTCCTGCTGCTGGTCCGCCACACCGGGATCGGTCGTCGTCAGATCCGCCACACCATCGGCGAGCGGCAGGTCGCCGGTCACGACGTCGTTGGCCGCGTCCTCACTGGGCAAGGGCTCGTCTCCGCAGCCCCCCACGCCCCCGAGCCCCACGCCCGCCACGAGCACGGCCCCCAAGGCCCCCCAGACCAGCCGCCTCTGTCCGCCCCGCGTGCTCCGCATGCCCTCTCCCCTGCCTCGTGGTCGGTCTCTCGCCCCCCGGCCGCGCGCGGCCGCGCCTTGCGACGGCGCCGCACCGGTGGTATCGCGCCCAACCTACCCTTGCGGGCCCTCTCTTTTCAACGCCCACCTGCGCCCCGCCCCCCGGAGGCCCTCTCCCCGTGTCCCACACCCTGCGCCGCTTGCGGCTGGCGTTGTTCATCGCCTTCCGCATCGTCCGCTCGCGCCGCTCGCCGACGCTGTCGCTCGTGACGGTCCTCAGCATCCTGGCGGTGGGCTTCGGGAGCTGCAAGCTGTCGCTGGCCCTGGGCGTCACCGGCGGCTTCCAGGACGCCTTCGAGAAGCGCATCCTCGGCCTCTACCCCCACCTCGTCATCCACAAGCGCGGCACCGACTTCCGCGAGTACCCCGAGGTCCTCGCCAAGCTCCGCCAGACCCCGGGCGTCGTGGGGGCCACCGCCGCCACCTACGACGACATGATGATCGCCGCCGGCGTCCACCGCTCGGGCTGCGTGGTCAAGGGCCTCGAGCTCTCCAGCGTGGAGAGCGTCGTGGATCTCGGGAGCCTCCTCCGCAGCGGCTCCGTCGAGGCCCTCTCCGAAGACCTCCGCGCCCACCTGGACGGCTCCACCGTGCGCCTGGACGACGTCGTCGCCGGCACCTGGTGGACCGTCGCCGTGCCCCCCACCGGAGACGTCCTCCCCCTGCGCGACGACCCCACGCCCCCCGACCCCGGCAACGCCCGCGTGGCCGTCCTCAACCTCACCGGCCACCCCGGCGTCGCGACGTCCCTCGTGCCAGACACGGCTCCAGGCGCGCCCGCCAACACGCGCCCCCACGCAGCCCGACCTCCCACCAAGCGCGGCGGCGCCCTCTCACGCCTCCTCCACCTCGGGGACGACGAGGCCGACGCCCGGCGCGCCGACGACACGCCGGCCCTCGCGCCCCTCCCGGTCAGCCTGGGCACCCCCGCGCCCCGCGCCCTCACCGACGCCGTGGAGGTCCCCGCCGGGCGCTGGCGCCTCCAGCCCGGGGGCACCCCCGTGAGCGTCTCCGAGGACACCCTCGTCACCCTGGTCCTCCTCCCCGGGCCCGACGACGCGCGCCCCACCGTCCGCGCCCTCACCGCCCCCGCCCGCGTCCCCGTGCGGGACGGCATGGCCATGGTACGCCTGCTCAACGCCCGCGCTTCTGGCCCGGACGCCGCCGCGGGCGCCGCGCTCGCGCTCGCCGCGGACGCTGGCCCGCTCACGGACGCCGCCGTGCCCCCGGGAGACGCCAGCGCCTACGTCCCCACCGTGGGGCGCCTGCCCGGGGTGCTCCTGGGCTCCGAGCTGGCCCGCCGCTTGGACGCCGAGGTGGGCACCGAGGTCACGCTGGTCACCCCGCTGCGCGGCGTGGACAACAAGATGATGGGCCCCTACGGCATGGCCCCGTCCAGCCAGCGCCACGTGGTGGTGGGCACCTTCGAGAGCGGCTTCTACGAGTACGACGTGCGCCTGGCCCTCACGAGCTTGGCCGCCGCCCAGCGCTTCATGAACCGCGGCAAGGTCGTGCGCTGGGTGGAGGTCCGCGCCAGCGACCTCATGGACCTCGACGACCTCAAGCGGCGCGTGGCCGCCACGCTGGACCCCTATGACATCCGCACAGTGGCCGACAACGCCACGCTCCTCCGCGACAAGATCCACCGGATCCTCGCGGGCGAGGTCACCCAGGCACCCTTGAGCCCCGCCCGCGGCGCGGTGAGCGCCCTGCGCAACACCGTCAAGGTGCTCAACATCCTGAAGTATCAGGAGTACGACCTGGGCTATCAGCCCCGCTACCGCATCGTGGACTGGCGGGAGATGAACACGAACCTCTTCAGCGCGCTCAAGCTCCAGAAGCTGGTGCTGACCATGTTCTTCCTCATCATCATCATCGTGGGGAGCTTCGTGGTCGTGGGCTCGCAGATCATGGTCGTGCACGACAAGACGCCGGACATCGCCATCCTGAAGGCCATGGGCGTCACGCCGTGGATGATCCGCCTCATCTTCTCCATCCAGGCCCTCTTCGTGGCCGGGCTGGGGGCCCTGCTGGGCGTGCTGTCGGGCGCGGGGCTCGCGCTCCTCGCCAAGGCCGTGGACTACCGGCTGGACGCCGCGGTCTACCTCATCGACCGCCTGCCCGTGGACATCCGCCCCGCGGAGCTGGCCCTCGTGGCCGTGGGCACGGTGGTCACGGTCTTCATCGCCACGCAGTACAGCGCCGCCCGCGCCGCCCACAAGAACCCGGTGGACGGCCTGCGGGCCCTGGACTGAGGGGAGGCGCGCCCGTGCCCGACCCCGACCGGCCCGACGACCGCGAGCCCTTCGCGCTCACGCCGCCCCCCGCTGGCCCCCTGGGCCCGCCCGCCGACGAGGCGGCCCTCCTCCGGCGCGCCCGCGCCCTGGCGGGGCGCACGGTGGGGGACGTGGCCGCCGAGCTGTCCCGCCGCGTGCCGCGGGACCTGCGCCGGCGCAAGGGGTGGCTCGGGCGCCTCGTCGAAGATGTCCTGGGCGCCGCCGGGGGTAGCGAGGGGGCGCCCGACTTCCCCGGCCTGGGCGTCGAGCTCAAGACCCTGCCCATCGACGCCCAGGGGCGCCCGCGCGAGGCCACCTGGGTGACTCACGCCGAGGGCGAGGGGGCCACCTGGGAGACCTCTCGGGTGCGCGCCAAGCTGGCCCGCGTCCTGTGGATCCCCATCGCCCGCCCGCCGCGTCCGCGGGAGGGCGGGAGCCGGCCCCCGGACCCGGCCACGTTCCGCTTCGCCTCCCCCATGCTGTGGTCGCCGAGCCCAGAGGAGGAGGCGGTGCTCCGGGCCGACTGGGGGGAGCTCATGGAGCTGCTGCGCATGGGGGCCTTCGACGCCCTGGACGCGCGGGTGGGCATGTGGCTCCAGCTCCGCCCCAAGGGGCTGAGCGCGCGGGACACGATCTGGGCCCTGCGCGACGACGGCGAGTGGGTGCAGACGAACGCCCGCGGCTTCTACCTCCGCGCGGCCTTCACGCGCGCCCTCCTCCAGCGCCACTTCGCCCTGCCGGGCTGAGGCGGAGCGGGGAGCTCAGAGGTCTCGGTGCAGGGCGCGGACGCGCAGGATGTCGCGGAACATGCGCAGGGAGTCTCGGACGGGGTCCACGCGGGAGGCCTCGTCGTTCACCCAGCGCACGGGGACCTCGGCGATGCGGTAGCCCAGCCGCCGGGCGACGTAGAGGAGCTCGACGTCGAAGGCGAAGCCGTCGATGCGGCGGTGGGCGAACAGCGTGCGGGCGGCTTCCGCGGTGAACAGCTTGAAGCCGCACTGGGTGTCGCGGATGCCCGGGAAGACGAGGACCTGGACCAGGAGGTTGAAGGCGCGGCCCATGCCCTCGCGGTAGAAGGGCTGGCGGCGTTCCAGGGAGGCGCCGGGCTTGGCGCGCGAGCCGATGGCGACCTGGGCGCCCTCGCGCTCCAGGGCGGCCTCCAGCTTGGGGAGCTCCTCGATGGGGGTGGACAGGTCGGCGTCGCTGAACAGGATCCGCTCGCCGCGGGCGGCGGCCACGCCCTCGCCCACGGAGTAGCCCTTGCCGCGGTTCACGCGTTCCCCGAGCAGGCGGACGCGCGGGTCCTCCTGGGCGCGAGCGCGGACGAGGTCGCTGGTGCCGTCGGCGGAGCCGTCATCCACGACGAGGATCTCGGCGTCGCGCCCCTGCTCGTCGAGCCACGCGCCCACGCGCTCCAGGGTAGGCCCCAGCCGCCGCTCCTCGTTGTAGGCGGGGATGACGATGCTCAACTGAGGCCGCGACGACATGCGGCGCATCTTCGGCGCCCCCTCCCCCCCTGTCAACGCCGCGCCCGCCCCCCCGAATCGCCACCTGCTCTGCGGATCGAAGCGCAGGTGGCCGGGTTTGGGCAGGGAGAGAAGCGGCTGGGCGCGGCGGCGTGGCGCCGTCACGGCGAGCAGCCAGTCGCCCATCGAAGGTGTAGTCCGACGCAGCCCGCGAGCGGGATCCAACGCCGAGCCCACAGCAGGTCGCAGGTTCATGGCGACTTCAAGCGGACACGGGGACGCGGCCCACAGGGCACTGTGCCCACCGGCCCTCGTGCCAACCTGTCATGGCGCCCTCATTTAGAAACCCTTGACACCAACTTGTAGCCTTGTCTAATAACCAACGCACCGGCAGCTAGTGGTTGGCGGGCAGTGGTGTTGGCGCCAGCCGGCGCGCGCCCGGTCACACAGCGGATAAGGGCAGTCGCCTCACATACAGAGCCGAGGGAGTTCATGAGACAGAGTCTTTACACTGCGCTCGCTATGATCGTGACGACGTTGATGGCCCGGACCGCCATCGCGGATACCCCCAGCCTCGAACACAAGCTCGACGTCCTCGCTGCCGAGGTCGAGCGCCTCCAGTTCGGCAGCGTCATGCCGTCAGCCGGGAAGAGGATGTACGGCCTCGGCCCGGCCGCGTCCAAGGTCTATCAGGCGGAGTCGGGCGTCACGATCGGCGGCTACGGGGAGATGTTGTATCAGAACAAGCTCGGCGAGGACGGCGACCGGATCGACTTTCTCCGCAACATCATCTACTTGGGCTACAAGTTCAACGAGCGGTTTGTGCTCAACACCGAGATCGAGCTCGAACACATCGACGAGATCTACTTCGAGTTCGGCTATGTCGACTGGCTGTTGCGCCCTGAGATCAACGTCCGCGTGGGGCTGCTGTTGGTCCCCATGGGCCTCGTGAACGAGCTCCACGAGCCCACCACGTTCCTGCCGGCGCTGCGGCCCGAGACCGAGCAGCGCATCATCCCGTCGACGTGGCGCGAGAACGGCTTTGGCGTCTTTGGCGCCGTGGGACCGTTGAGCTACCGCGCGTACGTCGTCAATGGCATGAACGCCTCGGGCTGGGGCGGCGAGGGAGGTCTCCGCGGCGGCCGCCAGAAGGGCGCCAAGGCGATGGCGGACGACTTCGCCGGTGTGCTGCGCGTGGACCTCGACATCATCGATGGGCTGAGGGTGGGCGGGTCGATCTACTACGGCGGCGCCGACCAGGAGCAGTACGACTTCGACGTGACGAACCTCATCTGGGAGGGCCACGCCGACTTCTCGTGGCGCGGGCTGTCGGTGCGTGCGCTGGTGGCCGGCGCCTACGTCATGGAAGCCGAGAGGCTCTCGACGGCCCTCGTCGCGGACGGCAAGAGCCCCGTGGGCGAGACGATGCTCGGCGGATACGGCGAGCTGGGCTTCGACATCCTCTCGCTGATGGAGGGCGCCGACATGTCCCTGTCTCCCTACGTGCGGTACGAGCGGCTCGACACGCAGTCCTCCATGCCGGCGGGCCACGCCGCCGACCCCAAGGCCGACCGGAGCTTCATCACCATGGGCCTGGCGTTCCAACCCCTCAACCAGGTCACCCTCAAGGCCGAATGGCAGATGCGAACCAACAGGGACGGCTCTGAAGCGTCCAGGGCCAACGTCGTGATGGGGTACATCTATTGATCCGGCGTAGCACCGCAGCGTGGCTCCTGGCGCCAATCGTGGCGTCCGCTTGCGGCCACGGCCGGCCCACACCGGGCCCGCCCACGGCGGGTGACGAGCGAGTGGTGCGCCTCATCGGCGCCATGGGCACCGAGCTGCACGTCGAGGTGGCGGCCGCGGACCGCGCCACGGCGCTGCGCGCCAGCGAGGCAGCGATCCGCGCCATCGAGGCCGCTGAAGCGCGGCTTTCGACCTGGCGGAGCGACACCGAGCTGGCGCGGCTCAACGCCCTCGCTGTGGGACAGTCGACCGAGCTGTCGGCCGAGCTGGCCGCCGAGCTTGCGGCGGCGTGGGCCTGCGCGGCGCGCACCCACAGCGCCTTCGATCCCACGGTCGCGCCGCTGACGGCGGCCTGGGGCCTGCGCCACGGCGGGCAGTGGCCGGACGACCGCACCCTCAGCGAAGCGCGCGCGCGGGTGGGAATCGAGGGCCTGTCGCTGAACGGTCGTTGCGCCATCAAGCGGCGCGACGTGGCGGTGGACGAGGGCGGGTTCGGCAAGGGCGCGGCGCTCGACCACGCTGTGGCCGCCGGGGTGGCCGCTGGCGCCCGTGAGCTGACCCTCAACTTCGGCGGCCAAGTCTCCCACGTGGGCCCGGGCCGCTGGATCCCGCTCGCCGACCCGACCGACCGACGGCGCACCGCGGTGGAGGTCTACCTCGATGGCCGCGCGCTGGCCACCAGCGGCAACAGCGAGCGCGGCGTCACGCTGAACGGCCACCGGGTGGGCCACCTGCTCGACCCTCGTAGCGGTATGCCAGCCCCCGATGTGGGGTCGGTTTCCGTCCTGGCCCCGTCCGCGATCGAGGCCGACTGTCTCGCCACGGGCCTATACGTCTTGGGGCCGGAGGCGGCCCTCCATTACGCTGCCACGACGCCTGGCGTGGACGTGGTCGTCCTCACGAGAGGCCCGGACGGGCTCACGACGAGGACGTCCACCGGCGTGGTCACGCGCTCCCCGGCCGCAGCGCACCTCCCTCGAAGATGGAGATGACGATGAAGAGACTCCTGTTCTTGCTTGTCGTTCTGGCGCTGAGCGCGTCAGCAACGGCCTTCGCTGGCGTCCGCCTGAGCGGGGACGAGGCGCTCGCGCTGACCTGGCCCAACTGCAAGATCACCCGTGACACGGTGTTCCTGACCGAGAAACAGAGAGCCCAGGCGGCCAAGCTCGCTGGCGTCAAGATCCGCTCCGCGATGGTCTATCGCTACCGCGCCACCTGCAAGGGCGTTCCGAGCGGGACGGCGTACTTTGACAAGCACCGGGTGCGCACGCGGCCCGAGCGCCTCATGGTGGCTCTCAGCGACAAGGGCAAGGTCCGACGCATCGAGGTGCTGACGTTCGACGAGCCGACCGACTACCTCCCACGAGCCGGCTGGTACGCCCAGTTCAACGGCCGCGGCCTCGGCGACGCCGTGCGCCTCGACGGCGCCATTCGGCCCATCGCCGGGGCCACGCTCACGGCCCGCGCCACGGTCGACGCCGTCCGCCGGGTCCTTGCCATCGACCGAGTGCTGCGCGAGCCCGCCACCCGGAGCGCCCAAGAGGAAACCCCACCGTGAGCGCTCGACTGCGATGGCTGGTCCACGCGGCGAACCTGTCCGTGGCCCTCACGGGCGTCATCTACTTCGTCATGAAGTTCCTGATGGAGCCGGTCGACGAGTGGGCCGTCGTCAATCATCCGTGGCAGCCCGCGATGCAGCACCTGCACGTGGTCGCCGCTCCCCTCCTCGTCTTCGTCGTGGGCTACATCTGGCGCCAGCACATCGCGTATGGCCTTGCGCACGGCGAGGCCAGCCGCCGCTCTGGATGGGGTCTCATTCTCAGCTTCGCGCCCATGGCCGCATCGGGGTACCTGGTGCAGATCTCGACCGACGAGACGTGGCGGACCATCTGGAGCTACCTGCACCTGGTGACCAGCGGCGTGTGGCTGCTCGCCTTCGCCGCTCACCTGGTCGCGTCGCTCACGGTGGCGCGGCATCGGGCGGCCCGCCTTGGAGCGCCCAGTTCCCCCCAGAAACCCGGCCCCAGTGGGTTCTGAGTCAACAACGTCATGGCCACGGGAGGCCAGCCCCTCCCCTTTTCTCAACGCGTCCCGGCGGCGACAGGGGGGAATCGGCGGAGCGGTGCCACACGGCGTGGGCCGTGGCGCCGGTGGGCGCCCAGGCCTCGGCCTCCACACGCCAGCGGGGCGCGGGCGCGTTGGACGGGGCGGCCGGCACGGTCACCGAGAGCGCCACACGGCCGTCCGAGTCGGTCAGCAGCGACGGCCCCCAGACCACCGTCGCGTCGTAGGCATCTGGGAGGCGAAGCCCCTCGGGGTCGAAGCCCGTGCGCACCACGGTGTGACCCACGGTGTAAGTCCCATGCCCCGCCGTGCAGTGGGACCATGACGGCGTGCTGCACGAGGTGGACACCCCCCGCCCCCAATCGGCGAGGACGTCCCGGCGCACC
>CAYZID010000184.1:0-8761 GCA_964478315.1 uncultured Myxococcales bacterium
GCCCAAACGCGGCCTCCTGCGCCTCGGTCCGCAGAGCAGGTGGCGGATCTGGGCCCGGCGCGCGCCGTTGACCGCGGCGGAGGCGGCTTCTAGCATCAGAGCGGTGGCGAGGCGTTCCGAGCTGGATGGAAGCGCGGCCGAGCAGCTCGGTCGGTGGCCCAGCTATGGGCCCGACTGGGACGCGGCGGTGGCCGCTGGTTGTGACGTGGCGTTGCTGGAGGCGAACCTCCGCCTCACGCCAGCCGAACGCCTGGCTCAGCTCCACGCCATGACCCGCCTGTGGTGGTCCCTCAACGCCCGCGCGGGTGAGGGCCAAGCAGCACGGAGAGAGGACGGGAAGAACAGCGGGCTCACGGAGGGAAGCGGGGATGCCGCCGCAGGAGACACCGGCGCTCATCCGCGCCCTCGCTGAGGCGGGGGTCCGCTTCGTCGTGGTGGGCGGCGTCGCCGCCATCGTCCACGGGGCGTCGACCTTCACGCGCGACCTCGACGTGCTCGCCCCCTTCGACGAGGACAACATGGCCCGCCTCCTCCGCGCGCTGCACGACCATGACCCGCGCTTCGCCCTGCACCCCACCCACCCCAAGCTCGCGCAAAGCCCCTCCGAGCTCGCCACGTTCCACGACCTCTACCTGGACACCGCCCTCGGCCGGCTGGACGTACTCGGACAGCTCCCCAACGGCACCTACGACGAGCTCGCCCCCAGCGCCATCACGGTGTCCTTGGCCCAGGTCCAGTGCGCGGTGCTCGGCCTCGACGCGCTCATCCAGTCCAAGGCCTTGCTCGGTCGCGCCAAAGACCAGGTGAGCCTCATGGAGCTCCGCGCCATCCGCGACCGCCTCCGGGGCGAGGACCCATAGACTCCTCTGCGGTGCCCCTCTCGCTGGCGAGCTGCCTGGAGGCTGAGCGAGACCAAGCCTTGCCAGGAGGCGCCGGGGCGCCTAGAAGCGTGATGCAGAACCCGGACCGAGCGGGCGCGAGCGAGGGTGGTGCGGCCGTGGTCGCCCAAGTCCGAAGGACTGGCCGTAGTCAATTCGAGGGCTTGAGCGGCCGCGGACGTGCCGCCATCGCCGCGATCCGCGACGGGAGGGGGCTGTGAATCATGCTTCTCGCGTGCGTCCGCGCCACTTCCACGGCGCGATACGGGAGCCCACACGATGACCGACGCCTGGACCCTCGCACCCCACCCGCGGTTCCCCAAGCCCCAGGGCCCCGTGGCCCTCATCATCCTCGACGGCGTGGGCCTGGGGCCCCAGGACGAGGGCAACGCCTGGCATCTCGCCCACACGCCCTTCCTGGACGAGCTCGTGGCGGGCCCGGTGACCGGGCGCCTCCGCGCCCACGGCACCGCCGTAGGCATGCCATCGGACGCCGACATGGGCAACTCCGAGGTGGGCCACAACGCGCTGGGCGCCGGGCGCGTCTTCGACCAGGGCGCCAAGCTCGCCGCCAACGCCATCGCCTCGGGCGCCCTGTTCGAGGGCGAGACCTGGCGCTGGCTCATGGAGGCCGTCCAGGCAGGCGGCACCCTGCACCTCCTGGGCCTGTGGAGCGACGGCAACGTCCACAGCCACATCGACCACGCCTACGCCCTCATGGACCGCGCCGTGGCCGCCGGCGCCAAGCGCCTGCGCGTCCACCCCCTCCTCGACGGCCGCGACGTGGGCGAGACCACCGCCCTGGACTACATCCGCCCCCTGGAGGAGCGCCTCGCCGCCCTCCGCGAGGCCGGCGTGGACGCCCGCGTGGCCAGCGGCGGCGGGCGCATGGTCACCACCATGGACCGCTACGAGGCCGACTGGGAGATCGTCGCCCGAGGCTGGCGTGCCCACGTCCACGGCGAGGGCCGCGCCTTCGCCTCCGCCAGCGAGGCCATCGAGACCTACCGCGCCGAAGAGCCGGGCCTCATCGACCAATACATGCAGCCCTTCGTCATCACCGACGCCGATGGCGCCCCCGTGGGCCCCATCCGCGACGGAGACGCCGTCGTCCTGTTCAACTTCCGGGGCGACCGCGCCATCGAGATCACGCGCGCCTTCGAGGCCCCCGCCGACGCCGAGTTCCCCTACTTCGACCGGGGCCGCGTCCCCGCCGTGCGCTACGCCGGCATGATGCAGTACGACGGCGACCTGGGCCTGCCCAGCCGCTACCTCGTGGCGCCCCCGGCCATCGACCGCACCATCGCCGAGTACCTGGCGCGCAACGGCCTGCGCCAGCTCGCCGTGGCCGAGACCCAGAAGTTCGGCCACGTCACCTACTTCTTCAACGGCAACAACTCCGAGAAGTTCGACGAGGCCCTGGAGCGCTGGATCGAGATCCCGAGCGACCAGGTGCCCTTCGACGAGCGCCCCTGGATGAAGGCGGCCGAGGTCACCGACGCCGTGCTGGAGGCCGTGGACGCCTTCCACCCGGACTTCATCCGCGTGAACTTCGCCAACGGCGACATGGTGGGCCACACGGGCAAGATCCGCGCGGCGCGTATCGCCATGGAGGCCGTGGATCTCAGCCTGGAGCGCCTGGTCACGGGGCTCCTCGCGCGGGGCGGCGTCTGCCTCGTCACCGCCGACCACGGCAACGCCGACGAGATGATCGAGCGCGTCAAGAAGACCGGCGCCTTCGCCCGCGACGGGGAGGGGCACCTCAAGCCCCGCACCAGCCACACCCTCAACCCCGTGCCCTTCGCCGTCGTGGGCGCCGCCCCGGGCGTCACCTACCGGGTGCGCAAGGACGTGGCCTCCCCGGGCCTCGCCAACCTCACCGCCACCTGCCTGAACCTCCTGGGGTTCCAGGCCCCCGACGACTACCTCCCCGGCGTCCTGGAAGCGTGAGTCGCCCCGCCCTCCCCTCTCACCACGAGCCCTTTCACGACAGAGGTTGCCCATGACCGCCACCGCCCTCATCGCCATCGGCCCCCTGGCCGACACCTGGCCCGACCTGGACGAGCTGGATGACGACGCGCGCGCCGCCGCCGTGGCCGAGCTCGCCGAGGCCCTGGAAGAAGCCACGGGCGTCTCCATCAGCGAGGCCGCCCGCCAGAGCGCCGTGGAGGAGTCCGTCATCCCCGTGGAAGCCGAGGCCGTGGAGACCGTGGCCGCCGCCGCCGCCTGGCTGGGTGGCAAGGGCTCCCTCGACGGCTTCGACCCCGAGTCCGACCCCATCGACAGCGACGAGTTCCTCCGCTACTGGGAGGATGACGAGGTCCGCGCCGCCTTCGGCCACGCCATGGCCCTGGCCGAGGCCGAGCTCACCGTCTTCCTGCCCGGGGACTTCGAGGCCCCCGTGGGCGTGACCGTCGTGGACGACGACGAGGACGACGAAGCGCGAGGCGGGGACCACGACCACGACCACGACCACGACCATGACGACGACGACTTCGACGAGGACTCCGTCGTCGTGGGCTCCCTGCCGCGGCTCCTGGACGCCCTGGGCAAGCTCGCGGAGTACCTGGGCCTGCCCGCCGAGCCCGGCGACGGCGCCGAGGTGGAGCTGGACCCCGACGATCCCATGACGCCGGCCGCCTGGGCCCTGGTGCTCCTGCGCGAGCAGGGCGACGCCGCCCTGGCCCTGGGCCTGCCCCTGGCCATCGGCGTGGTCTTCCTGGACGAGGACGAGGACGAGTGAGGCCCCCACCATGAGCGCGCCCCGGCCGCGGTCTATCGGTGTCGCCGGGTGCGGCGCGCGCGCCGCGGAGGCTTGGCCGCGGCCAGCGCCAGCTCCACCTCGTCCCAGCGCGCCTCCAGGGTCTCGCGCAGGGCGCGGACCTTGGGCGCGCCGCGGTCCGACGCCGGAATGGTAGCCTCCAGATCCGCGAGCGCCTCCACCGTGGACTGGAGCGCCAGGGGGAAGCTGCTCATGACCTCCAGCCAGTAGCCCCCGCCGCCGTTGGCCGCCAGCGCCACCCACCCGGGGCGGCGTCCCCGTGCCGGCAGCTTGGGCTCCAGCAGGGCGTCCAGCGCCCGCAGCAGCGCGTGGAGGTTCCGGTCCACCTCCAGCAGCGCCCCCTCCAGGTTCTCACGCGGGAGGCGGGCCCCCGCCCCGGGCAGCGGCAGGAAGGGCAGCAACGCCACGAGCTCCCCCAGCGGAGTCCCCTGCGCGTAGCGCTGCCCGCTCCCCTTGCGACGAGGCCGCGCGCGCCCGTCGCGGCCTTCGCTGGCGGCGCCCCCCGCGGCGTCTCCCGTCGCCTCCCCCGCGGGCGGGTCCACTACGCTGGCGCCGTAGCCGCGCGCGCTCACCGGGACCGCCTCCACGCCCGCCTCGCGCAGCGTGGGCACGGCCTCCAGGGGCACGTCCACCGTGGGCTTGCCGCGGCGCACCGTGACCGGCAGCGCCACGCCCGCCACGACGACCGCGTTCGGCAGCGCGGCGAGCTGCTCCAGGCGCTCGGTGCGGCGCGACTCCCCGCGGACGTGCCAGCGTCGCGCCAGATCCGGGGCCACGGCCGGCAACCACTTGGGCGACAGGGCCGAGACGTTCCGCGCGTACAGGCGCGTCGAGTAGACCAGCTCCATCGCCACGACGAAGCGGTGCCGCGCGCCGAACAGCGCGCTGCCGGGGTGGAGCACGACCTCGGCGCCCGAGGGGCTCTCGTAGTTGCGGCGGTCCAGGCGCAGGATGTTGTTGTCGTAGGCGCGGGCCAGGGCGCGCACGACGTGCTCGGGGGCGCCCCCGCCGCGGGGCTTCATGCCCATGTGGGCGGCCATGTCCGCGAGCTGCTCGTGGGCGCGCTGGATGAAGCGCATGGCGTCCGGGTCCAGGAAGTGCCGGGCGCAGTACCGCTTGGGATCCCGCGCCTTGCGGAAGCCGCGATAGGCGTTGAGCGCGGTCATGGCGTCCCCCAAGGGGTGGGCCAGGGCGCGGTGGGCGGCGCGCGCCTCCTCCTCGCGGTCGGGCGGGAAGGACCACGGGTGACGCCCGCTCAGGAAGGACGCCACGACGAGGACGTCGTCGAGCACGTCCGGGTAGCGATCCGCCGCCTCCACCACCATGCGGGCCAGGCGGGGCGTGAGCGGGAAGGGGACCATGCGCTCGCCGATGGCCGTGAGGCGCCGCTCGTCGTCGATGGCGTCGAGCCCGCGCAGGGTCTCCACGGCCGCGCGAAGCTTGCCCAGGGCGGGGGGCGTGGGGAAGGGGAAGCCCTCCACGTCGTGGATGCCCAGGTCGATGAGGCGCAGGACCACGTCCGCGAGGTCCAGGCGGAGGATCTCCTCGTCGGTGAAGCGCGGGCGCGCCTTGTAGGACGCCGCCGAGTAGAGGCGAATGGCCTCGCCCGGGGCCGTGCGCCCGGCCCGCCCGGCGCGCTGATCGGCGGAAGCCCGGCTGATGCCCTCCTCGACCAGGGACACCACGCCCGTGCGCGGGCTCACCCGGGGGATCTTCGCGAGCCCCGAGTCCACGACCCAACGCACGTCGTCCACGGTGATGGAGGTCTCGGCGATGTTCGTGGCGACGATGATCTTGCGCCGCCCGGGCGTGGGCAGGAAGACGCGCTCCTGCTCCTCGCGCGTGAGCCGCCCGTAGAGCGGCAGCGTCTCGTAGGCGCCCGGCAGGCGGGTCGCGTGGACGCGGGCGATGGTGTCGCGGATGGCCGCCTCGCCCGGCATGAAGACCAGGACGTGGCCCGGGGCGCGCGAGCGCTGGATGCGGGCGATCTCCTCGGCGGCGGCGGCCGGGGCCTCGCGAGGGTGGTCGGTGGCGGGCGGGCGGTAGCGGATCTTCACGGGGTGAGGCCGCGCGTCGATGGACACCAGGGGCACCTCGTAGCCCGTGACCGGGCCGAAGAACTCCTGGAAGCGCTCGGGCTGGATGGTCGCCGAGCTCACGACCACGCGGAGGTCGCCCTGGGGTACGGCGCGGTGGAGCAGCCCCAGAAGGAAGTCGATGTTCAGGCTCCGCTCGTGGGCCTCGTCGACGATGAGCACGCCGTAACGGCTGAAGTCCGCGTCGGTGCGGGCCTCCTGGAGCAGGATGCCGTCGGTCATGATCTTCACGCGGGTGTCCGCGCTGGTCTGATCGTCGAAGCGGATGGCGTAGCCCACCTCGCCGCCCAGGGGCACGCCGCGCTCCTCGGCGATGCGGGCGGCCACGCTCACGGCGGCGATGCGGCGGGGCTGGGTGACGCCGATGAGGCGGTCGGTGAGCCCGGCGTCCAGGAGGATCTGCGGGAGCTGGGTGGTCTTCCCCGAGCCCGTGGGGCCCTCGACGACGACGACCTGGTGGTGGGTGATGGCGTCCAGGAGCTCCCGCTCATGGCGGTAGACGGGCAGCGAGCGAGGATCCATGGCGGGGCTCCCGTGGCGTCCGCGCCCGCTGGGGGCGGGATGCCCAAGAGCATGACTCACAGCCCCCTCCCGTCGCGGATCGCGGTGATGGCGGCACGTCCGCGGCCGCCCAAGCCCTCGAACTGACCACGGCCAGTCCTTCGGGCTTGGGCGACCACGGCCGCACCACCCTCCCTCGCGCCCACTCGGTCCGGGTCCTGCATCATGCTCCTAGCTGGTCTGGTTCGTGGCTCCGAGGAGCCCGGGCAGCCCCGGCGGCAGCAGCGGCGTGGGGGTGCCCGTGGACACGAACCATAACTGATGCGCGGCGCGCGTGGCAGCCACGTGGAGCTGGTGCCGCGCGGCGGGCGTGTCCGGGTAGCGGGCAGCGTCCGCGCCGAGCACGACCACATAGTCGAACTCCAACCCCTTGGACGACCGCACGTCCGTGACCTCGATGCCGGGGGCGAAGGAGAAGTTCTGGTCGTCCACGAGCTCCAGCCCCGGGACCTCCGCGCGGTCCAGGTAGCCGTACCAGGCCCGCGCGTCCGCCTGGTTGACGGTCAGCAAGGCCACGCTCGCGGTGGGCTCGCGGGTCATGAGATCGGTCAGCGCCGGCGCGAGCCAGGTCACCGCCTCGCCCATCCCCGCGAAGCGCAGGTGCGCCACCGGGGCGCCCTCGCGGACGGTCTTCAGGGGCTCCGCCGGCGCCAGGGGCCCGAGGATCTGCCGCGCCACCTCCATGATCTGGCGCGTGGCGCGGTAGCTCACCTGGAGCGGCGAGATGGTGACGTGCGCCACGTCCAGGGCCTCCAGGGCCGCCGTCCAGTCCGTCCCCGCGCGCCCCTCGTCCAGTGTCTGGGCGGCGTCGCCCGCCAGGGTCACCGAACGCCGCGCCCCGGCGGCGTCCAAGAGCACGGCCAGCTCGATGGGCGACAGGTCCTGGGCCTCGTCCACCATGATGTGATCGTAGCGCAGGGGGCGGCGGCGCTCGTAGCGCAAAGGCCCGCGCATGACCTGGTGCAAGCGCAGGAGGATGGCCGAGTCCTCGGCGTCCAGCGTGGGCCGCTCGTGGTCGGCGAAGCCCTCACCGTCCGCCCGGATGAAGTGCTGCTTGGTGCACCAGCGGTGGATCTTGGTCACCTGCTCGTCGGAGAACTCGCCCGGCGCCCAGCGACGCAGGCCGTCGGCCAGCCAGCCGCGGTCGGTGAAGGCCTCCTCGAAGACCGCCACAGGGTCGCCCCCACCCGGGTCGTTCCGGTGGGCCCGCCCCAACTCGTCCACCATCCGCAAGGCGGCCAGGTGCCCCTTGAAGCGCGTCACCAGGGCGGGGGTCTCGTCGTTGATGGCCGAGGGGAGCCCGCGGAAGTGCATCTTGCGCAGCCAGGTGAGCCACTGGTCGAGCTGCTGGACGCGCACACCCTCCACGCCCAGGGCCGGGAGGACCTGGGAGATGTAGGCCGAGAGCGCCTTGGAGTAGGCGACGACCATCATGCGGCGGGGATTGAAGGACTTGGGCGCCGAGAAGGTGAGGTAGGCGATGCGGTGGAGCCCGACGGTGGTCTTGCCGCTGCCGGCGCTGCCCTGGATGACCACGGGGCCGCTGTCCGGGCGCGTGATGAGGTCGAACTGGCGGCGGTCCAGGAGGCTCGTGATCTCGCGCAGGTGCTTGTCGCGCCGCCCGCGGGTGGCCCCGGTGCCCAGAGACGTGGGGCGCAGCGCCGCCCCCGCGCCGCCCGCGAGGCGGGCCTGCTGGGCGCGCGTGTCCACCCAGGCGTCGCCGTCGCGGACCCAGGCGTGGTCGTCGTCCGAGACGCCTTGGAGCTCGCCCTCGGCGATGTGGACGGTGCGACGCACGAGGACCTCGCCGCTGATGTCCTGGCCGTTGATGGTCTCGTCGTACTCGTCGCCCTCGCCGTACTGGTAGAACAGGCGGCTGATGGGCGCGTTGCGCCAATCGACGATGCGGACCCGGTCGCTCAAGAAGGTGCGCTTGCCGATGAGGACGGACCGGCGCCCCAGATCGTCGTCCACGACCATGTGGCCGAAGTAGGGGCTGCGGGGATCCACGGTGCCGCGGTCGTGGCGGCGCTGCTGGGCCATGAGGGCGGCCGTGCGATCCATGGCCTCCAGGACCGAGGCGATGTCGTCCTGGAGCTTCTCGTCGGCCAGGCTGTCGCGGAGCTCCACGAGGGTCTGCTCGTGGTTCGCCACGGCCGGCCCCTGGGCGAGCCGCGCCAGGTTCGCCTGCACGGTCTCCAGGAGGCCCAGCTCGCTGGCGACGGCCTCGGGGGGCGCCTGGGCCGGGGGGGCGGCGGACGAGCCGCCGGCTCTGGGGTCGCGCTGGGACATGGCGCGGGACTATGAGCACGCGGGCGCCGGAGTTCAAGCCTCGCGCCACCCCGCGCCCTGGCGGTGGCAACCCGCCCACGGCGCGGCGCCCTTGGGGGAGCACGCGGGCGCCGGAGTTCAAGCCTCGCGCCACCCCGCGCCCTGGCGGTGGC
>CAYZID010000184.1:8861-11917 GCA_964478315.1 uncultured Myxococcales bacterium
AACCCGCCGACCGCTCTGCGCTTGGCGAACCCCGCCCGTCCATGCAGGATGCCGCCCCATGAGCACGCCCAAGCCCCGCGCAGCGTACCAGTCCGACGACCGCGAGCTCCTGGTGGGCCTCTACCGCTGGCTGTTCTGGCGCTGGATGGTCGTCCTCATCCCGCGCTGGGTGTCGCCCAACGCCCTGACGCTCGTGGGCCTCGCGGCCTCCGTGGCCGCGGTGGGCGCCGCCCTGGGCGGGGTCGCGGGCTATCGCTGGATGTACCTCGCCAGCGGGGCCCTGCTGTTCGTCTACGTGACGCTGGACAACCTGGACGGCGCCCACGCGCGCCGCACGGGGCAATCCAGCCGCTTGGGCGAGCTCCTGGACCACGGGCTGGACGGACTCGCCAGCGGCTCCATGTTCCTCATCGGGGCCATCGTCCTGCACCTCGACCCCCTGTTCACCGTCATCCTGCTCGTGTCGGGCACGGGGGCCTTCGTGCTGACGCTGTGGGAGCAGTATCGGACGAACGTCCTCATCATCCCGCAGATGAGCGGCACCGAGGGCGTGACCATGGTGGCCTTCCTGAACACGCTGGCCTTCGTGTACGACGACCCACCTTGGATGCACCTGGACGTGACCGAGTGGTCCTTCAGCACGGGGATCCTCGTCTTCGTGCTCCTCACGGCGCTGGCGAACCTCATCCCGCCCATCCTCCGCGCCCGCAAGGCCGGCGCGCGTGCGTCCGAAGCCATCCCGCCGCTGGCGCTGTTGCTGGCCGTGGGCGCCTTCCCCCTGGCCGGGGCCGATCCCGTCCTCACGGGGGGCGTCATCGGCGTGCTGGGCTCGGACCTGGGCGCCCGGTGCATCCTCCTGCGCCAAGCCGAGCGCGAGGACCGCGTGGTGCCCCCCTCGCGGCTGCTGGTGCTGCTTCCCCTCGTGCCGGCCCTGCTGGTGCGGACGCCGGACGTCGCCAACGCCAGCGCCGCCGCGTCCCTGGCGATCTCGTCCGGCCTCTACCTCAAGGCCCTCGTCGACGCCGCCCGCGCCCTGCCCCACCCGGGTCGCGACCCTGCCGCGTGAGCGCCCCAGGCCCCGCGCCCGGCGACGGGTAACGTCTCGCGTCCCTAGGACGGGGCCCGACCCGCGGCCGCTACGGCGCGAAGGTCACGCTGTCCAGGCCCACGCCGTGCCCGTCTCCGTACTGGATGGGGTCGATGCGAAGCTGCCGAATGGTCCCCGTCCACCCGGGCTGGGCGGACAGGTCTACGGTGTAGGTCGCCCAGCCGCCGCCGTTGCTCACGTCCACCCACGCGCTGTTCGCCTCGGTGAAGCCCGGCGCGTCGGCGGGTGACCAGAAGATCTGCATGTGCGACGCCGCGACCGGGTTGCCGTCGTTGGCCATGCGCACGTGCAGCGTGCCCGCCGACGCGGCGTCCAGCGAGAACAGGGGGCTCACGAGCATGGGGTCCGGTTGGTCGGCCGTGAGCACCCAGAGGCCACCCACCGGGCCATCGTTGAAGTCCACGAGGTGCTGGGCGGTCCAGCCCTCGCGGTCGTGGTCCGTGTCGAAGCCCCAGGACGGCGGGGCGTCGCCCGGCCCCGGCCCCGGGCCGGGCCCCGCGCCGGTCGTGTAGGACAGCGACAGGTCGCGGATCTGGAGCGCCGCCTCGTTGAGCCCGGGGACCTCCCAGCCCAGGTTCATGCCACCGATGCGGTAGTCGGCGAGGTCCTGGGAGTCGGCCAGGTAGCCCAGACTCCAAGCCTCGTCGAGGGCGAGGAGGATGTGGGGCAGGAGGTCCTCGCTGAGGTGGTGCCAGCCGTTGTCGGTGAGGCTCGCGCTGCTCAGGGGGCTGAGCCCGATGTTGTAGATGAGGCGCCCCGTCGCGTCGTCGTGGGAGACGCTGAGCCCGGGCATGGGGTCGCGGTCGTCGTAGAGGGTCACGCCGAACCACAGATAGTCGCCGTAGCCGGGCGCGCTGGGGTCGGCCAGGTTCTGGACCGTGAAGTACATGAGATAGTGGCCGGCGTGGAGGGCCGGGTCGTAGCCCGCGCCCAGGTGAGCGTCGTCGAAGAGCAGGCGGGCTTCCACCGAGAAGTCCAGCGTGGCGAGCTGGGACAGCGGCGGGCACCCGGGCCCCGCGTTGCCCGGCGGGCTGATGCGCTGCTCGCCCAGGAGATGCGGCCACGTCCCGGAGGCGTTGGCCGTGCGGTAGACACCACCGTACTCCTCGTAGGCGTTCACGTAGAGGGTGAGATCGGCGTCGCTGGAGCCCGCGGGGCCGATGGTCACGGCGTGGTAGGCGTCGCCCCAGCGCACGGCGCCCGAGGGCTGTGGGGTGGCCGGGGCGTCCGACAGCGTGGTCTCGGAGCCCCACTGGCCCAGCGTCCAGACGGGCGCGCCGGCGGCGAAGCCCGGGCTGAGCGTCCCCACGATGTCGCCGGACACCTGGTGGCGCGCCTGGAAGCCCCGCTGGAAGTGCGGATCGGCGAGGAGCTCCACGCCGACCGGGCCGGTGTCGGTGCCCGCGTCGGTCGCGGTGTCGGTCGCGGTGTCGGGCCCGGCGTCGGCCACGGGCCCGGTGTCGGTCATGGTCCCGGCGTCGGTCCCGGTGTCGGCCTCCGCGTCGATCGCGGTCCCGGTGTCGGTCCCAGCCCCGGCCCCGGCGTCGGTCGCGGTCCCGGCGTCGTTCGCGGTCCCGGCGTCGATCGCGGTCCCGGCGTCGGTCACGGTCCCGGCGTCGGCCGCGGCCCCGGTGTCGGCCGCGCCCTGCCCGTCCCCGAACACCACCTCGACCTGGCCCACGGCGTCGGCGGGGCCGCCGTCGTCTTCCGCGGCGCCCGCGCACGCCGACAGCAGCAGGAGCACGAGAGCAGCGAGAGGCAGGGGGCCGCGACGAGGGACCATGGGACACTCCAGTGTGGGGTACGAGACAGAGCCCAAGGTAACGCGAAGTGGGGGACGCGGACACCTCGCGCCAGCCGGTGCGGGAGTGGGCCGAATGGGACGCGCCCCGGTCCGCCACCTGCTCTGCGGACCGAGGCGCAGGAGGCCGCGTTTGGGCAAGGAGGC
>CAYZID010000185.1:0-11877 GCA_964478315.1 uncultured Myxococcales bacterium
CGCCCACACGCGGGATCCAAAGCCGAATCCCAGAGTAGGTGGCGGATCTGGGGTGCCCCGCGGTGGTTGCTCCGCCCGGACCGCTGGTGTAAGCGTCAGGGGAGGCGGACGCGACGACGTCCGGCCATCACTCCACCTCCCACAGCCACTCCACATCCCACAGGGGGTCCGCCGGTGCGTACGCTCCTCGCCCTCGCCGCCTTGCTCACCGTGAGCCTCACGAGCGCCTGTGACACGTCCACGACGTGCAAGGACGACTTCGATTGCGACGGTGCCCTCGTGTGTCGCGTGGGCGCGGGCGTGTGCGAGCCGTTCAAGTGCAAGTCCGACGAGGACTGCGGCGACGGGCAGCGGTGCGACGACAACCAGTGCTTCGCCAAGGACAGCGCGCCGCAGTAGGGTTCACCTCTCCGGGCCACGCCCGCCAGGGGCACCGTCTCCGCTCTCCGCGGGGACCTCGGGGACTCGGACATCAGGGAGACGCGCGCCGGCGAACAGCGCCACGGCGGACACGAGCAGCCCCCCGGCCACGGCGCTGGTGACGTGGAGCAGATCGAGGCCCGCCAGGGTCCAAGCGCCAGCGAGCCATGCGCCCACGCCCACGCGCAGGAGGCTCCGCCGCCGCCGCAGGGCGGCGGTCTGGGCGAGCACCTTCGCCAGCGCCCCCCATCCACCCGCGGCCACGGCCACGTCCACATCGGCGTCGGCGGCGAGCGAGCCCATGCCGATCGTCATCCGGAGGGCGTCCGCCTCGTCCGCGAGGAAGGCGTGGACCGGGTCGCTCGCGAAGATCCCGTCACGCCCCAGCCCCTGCTCGATCTCCACGCTCAAGGCGCCCGCTGGAGCGCCCGCGCGCACCACCCGCGCCCCGGTGGCCTGGGCCACGCGCGCCGCGGCCCCGGGCTCCAGGGAGGTCACGAGCCCCACGTCGGCGCGCATGGCCTGCACGATGCGGCGAGCGTCCGCGCGCAGGGGATAGCGGAGGTGGAAGCGGGCCAACACGCTTCCCCCCTCCACGAGATAGAGGACCCGCCCATCCTCCACCGTCGGGGCCTCGGCCGCGAGCCCCACCTCCCCGCCGCGCGCCGCCGCCGAGCCCGCCTCCGAGCCGCCGGAAGCACCCGGCTCTCGGGCGACCTGGAGGGCGACGCCGTCCTCACCGACCGCGTGCCGATCCCCGAGGACCAACGGGGTCCGATCGGGGGTCTGTCCGCGCAGGACGCCGTCGACGCCAGCGAACCACGAGGCCACCGCACGCCCCTGGTGGGCCGTCGCCAGGCCGCCCTCCTCGTGCTCCTCCAGCCACCCCCGCGCGAGCCGGGCGAGGAGATCGTGCTCAGGCCACGTGGAGGCCGACGTGAGCCCCAGCAGCAGCCGCATGACGCGCGCCGGGTGGGCGTCCTCCTCCCGGACCCAGCGCGTGAGCTCGGGGCGCGCCTCCGTGAGCACGCCTCGTGGCTCGATCCACACCCGAGAGGCGGCCGAGACCCGCCCCAACGTGGTCGCCGAGCGGAACACGACGCCGCGCCGCGCCGCACGCACGGCACCCACGAAGAGCAGCGGCTCCACGGACGCCGCCATCCCCACGGGGGCCAGGGCCCCCACGGCGGCGGCCAATGCGTGCAAGGCGCCGTGGCTCAAGGAACCCACGCCGCCGTCCCACACCGCGCGCGCGACGAAGACGCCCACCCCCGCGACGACGCCCAAGAACGCGGACCAGGCGACGCTGCGCCCCAGGGCACGCACGAGCTGCTCGTCGTCCGTCCAGAAGCCATCCAGACGCACGAGGAGGCGCGCCAGGGCCCCCCGCGCCGAGGGCGCCAGGGCGCGCACGGCGAGGGCCCCATCTTGGACCGCCTCCCCGGCACGCACGCTGTCGCCGCGCCGCACGCGCCGCGGCCCGCCGCCGCCCAAGGCCTCCACGGGCGCCACCCGCCCCTCGCCGTCCTCCACCACGCCGTCCACGGGGATGTGCCTGCCAGGGCGGACGACCACCAGATCCCCGCGCCGCAGGAGGGCCGGGGACACCGAGAACGTCCCCCCGACCTGCGCCACCTCCGCCGGCTCGGCCAGGGTGGCGCGCAGGGGGGCCATGCTGTCCATCACCCGCCCGACGAGCCGGGCCGCCAGCGCGTCCAGGACCAGCGCGCCGCCCATGGCCAGAGGCCCGGCCAGGAGGCGCGGCTCGCCCCCCGTGAGGAAGACGTAGAGGTTGGTCGCCATGAGCCCGATCCCTACGGTGTGGTGGAGGAGGGACGGCCTCCCCTCTCCCGCCCACACCGAGCGCGCCGCCACCCACAGCGGCGTCCGCGCAGCCCAGGTCACCATGAGCAGCGCCACGAGGACCTCCACGTTGAGGGCGAAGGCCCGAACCTGCCCGGGCACCACCCGCCCAGCCCCGTGGGCGAGCGCCGCCACCGCCCCCACGGCCAAGAGCAGCGCGGCCCGCCAGGCGTAGCGGGCGGTAAAGCGACGCCACACGGCCACGCCGGCCGCGCGCGTCCCACCCGCCGCCCGCCCCCACAGCTCGCCGAGGCCCCCCAAGGCCCCCAACCAGCCCTTGGCGCCCGAAGCTCCCGTGTCCCGGACGTCTCGCCCGGCGAGCGCGCCTCCCGGCAGGGCTCCTTGGGGCTCCACCTCGCTCTCCACCCCGTGGTCCGTGAGGAGCCCTGCCAACCAGGCCGGGTCCAGGGTGCGCCCCACGGCGGACACGGTGACCCGCTCCAGGTCGTCGTCCACGCGGGCCGAGACCACGCCGTCGAGGGACTGGAGGCGGCGCTCGACGCGCCGCGCCTCGGCCACGCTCAGGAGCCCCTGGAGGCGCAAGGTCACGCGGTCCAGGGGCGGAGCGTCCACCGTGTCCGCGAGGAGCGCCGACTGGGCCCAGAGACCCGAGGCGCTCAGCCCCGCGCGCCCTGGGCGGGCGGTGGCGTCCCGAAGGTGCACTCGGATGGGGGTGGTGGACGGGCTCGTGGTCATGGTTCCTCCCCCCTCCCTGCCGCGGACGATCGCCCGTCCCGGACCGCGGACGCAGCCCGCCCCCCGCTATCCGCCCCCTGCTGGGCCAACACGATCCTGGCCACGGCCCCCAGGCGGGCCGCGTCCACGCGCCGGACGGCCGACCGCGGGAAGCGGCGCCGAAAGCCCTCGTCGTCCAGCGCCGCGAGAGGCGCCAAGGCCGGACGGACGTTCTCCGGCCGGGGCCTGAGCGGGGCGTGCCGCGTGGTGGGGACGCGGCGATTCCAGGGGCAGACCTCCTGGCAGATGTCGCACCCGAAGACGTGGCTCCCCAGCCGCTCGGGGTCGATCGCGGACGCGGGGTCTCGCGCCTCGATGGTCCAGGCGGAGAGGCACCGCCGCGCGTCGAGCGCGCGCAGCTCGCCGGTCGCTGGCGCGGGAGCCCCGTCACCTCCCCGGAGGCCGTCCACCAGGTGCGGACCGAGCGCGCCCGTGGGGCACGCGTCCACGCAACGGCGGCAGGTCCCGCAGCGGTCGGCCACGGGGGCGTCGGGGGCGAGATCCAGGGGGGTGAGGACCACCGCGAGGAACGTGTAGGAGCCAAGGCCCTGGTCGATGAGCATGGTGTTGCGGCCGATCCAGCCGAGCCCCGCCCGGGCGGCGAAAGCCCGCTCGAGCACGGGCCCGGTGTCGGTGAACACGCGGTGGGCCGTGCTCGGGTAGCCCAAGGCGGGATCGTCCGCGAGGCGTCGCGCCAAGCGGACCAGCATCTTGCGGACGTAGACGTGGTAGTCCTTTCCCTGGGCGTAACGCGCGATCCAGCCGTGCCCGGGCGGGGGCGGCGAGGCGAGGTAGCCCGGCACGTCGGTGGCGTAGCTCACCGAGAGCGCCACCACGCTGCGCGCCGAGGGGTGCACGGCGCGCACGTCCCGCCGGAGCTCGGGATCGGCCACGAGCCAGCGCATGTCGGCGGCGAAGCCCCACGAAGCGGCGCGCACGTACCGGGCGTGGTCCACCGCCAACCCCGTGGGCGCGATCCCCACGCGGTCGAAGCCCACCTGGTGCGCGTGCTCCTTGACCCGAGCGGCCCGGGCAGCGGGAGAGAGCCGCGCGTAGTCGGGGCCCGGGCCCGGGGACGCCTCGGCGCCCTCGGCCCCGGGCGCCGAGGGGCCGATCCCTGGCTCGGTGGCGTGACCTCCCATGGACGGCATCGTTACTCGGCTGGGCCCCGCGCGCCAAGCGCGCGCGCCTCACGCGTCGAAGGGCGGCGCGTCGTCGGCCCACGCGCTGAGCCACGCGCCGGCCTCCTCTGCGGCGCCCAGGAACGCTTGATAGTAGGGGTGCGCCCCCAACGTGGCGCTGTCTCCCACGACGATGAGGGCCCGCCGCGCGCGCGTGAGGGCCACGTTCATGCGGCGAGTGTCGGTGAGGAACCCCAGGCGCTGCTCCCCGTTGGAGCGCACGAGATCCACGACGATCGCCTCCTTCTCGCGGCCCTGGAAACCGTCCACCGTCCCCACTTCGAGCCCCGCGGCTACCTCCGGGGCCAGCGCGTCCCGGAGGAGGAGGACCTGGGCCCAGTAGGGAGTGATCACGGCGGCGTCCCCGGGGGCCAGCCCCCGCCCCAAGAGACGCCGGACCTCCGCCACGGTGCGGCCCGCCTGGCCGGGGTTGGAGACGCTGGCGGCGCCGGGCGTCCCGGGCTCCTCGCGCTCGCGGCGCTCGTCCCAGCCCTTGCCGGCGGTGTCCACGAAGGTCCAGGGGCCGGGGCGCAGGGGATCCTCGGCGACCCCCGGGAGCTCCGCGAGCACCCGGCGCGCCACGCTGGGGTGTGCCTGGAGGCGGCCCTCGTACTCGCGCGCCGAGGGGAACGCCATGAGGGCCTCGTGCATGCGGTGCTGGACATCGAGGAGGACGCAGACGTCGGGCGCGCGCTCGGCGAGGCGCTCGAACCACGTGGAGGCGAGGCCATCGGCGGCGGCGGTGGGGTCGATGACAGTGGGCGGGAGCTGGCGCGGATCTCCCGCCATGACGACGCGCTCGGCCCGGCTCAAGGGGACGAGGGCCACGGGATCGGGCGCCTGGGTGGCCTCGTCGAGCACGACGAGCTCGAAGCGGCGCCCCCCCAACAGCGACGCGTCCGCCCCCGCGGCCGTGGCGCACACGACCTGCGCGGCGTCCAAGATGCCCTGCTGGGCCCCTCGGAGCTGTCGCCGCGCGTCGCGCTCCAGGCTCCGGGCCTCCGCCCACAGCGCGCGCCGCTCCGCATGGCGCAGCGTCCCCCGCGCCCCTCGCTTGCGCGCCCGAGCGCGGAGCGCGTTGGCCTCGCTCACCCATCGCCTCGCCAAGCGCCAGGCCTCGGTGTCCTCCAAGAGGGCGTCCAGGGTGCGCCCCTGGAGGGTCTGGGAGACGCGCGCGGGGTGCCCCAAGCGGACGACGTCCTGCCCCCCGGCCTGGAGACGCTCGGCGAGGTTGTCCACCGCCGTGTTGCTGGCCGCGGTGACCAGGACGCGGTCGCCGGCGGCCACGGCCTGGACGACGACCTCGGCCAAGGTGCGCGTCTTGCCCGTCCCCGGGGGGCCGTGGATGAGGGCCACGTCGCGCGCCGCGAGGGCCAAGGAGACGGCGCGCCGCTGGGCCTCGTTGAGGGCCGCGTCGCGCGGAGACCAGGGCGGCGGGGGGCCCACGTCCGGCCGCCGGCCGCCCGTGAGCACGGCCCCGAGGCGCGCCCGGTCACTCCCACGCGGGGCCTCCGCGAAGCGGGCGAGGGCCCGGAAGCCGCGCTCGAAGGTGGCCTCGGGATCGTCGAGGTCCAGCCGAAAACCGCCGGCCTCCAGGGCCTCGGGGACGTCGCCGTCGAGGACCACGCCAAGCCGCCCCCGAGCGCGGCGGGAGACCACGGCGCGGACCGCGTCCGGGCTGTCGGGGCCCCCGCGGGAGGCCGCCTCGGCGGGCCACAGACGCACGGGATCACCGGGCCCCACGCGCAGGGCGCCCAGGTCCACCTGGCGCCGGGGCGCGACCCACAGGAGCACGCGCCCGCCGGGGGCCGCGTCCGTCTCCTCGATCTCCAGGTCCCCGAGGGCCTCCCCGGCGCGCACGCGCTCGGGGAAGCTCCGCGACGCGCGGGCCTCGGCGCCGCGCGCACGGACCGCCGCGCGCTCGCGCTCCCACAGCGCCCTGAGCCGCGCCCAGACCGCGCCCTCGCCCCGTCCGCTCCCGTCCATGCCGCCCCTCCTCGTCGGGCGGGGCGTGCGGTCACGCGCGGGGTTGCGTGTCACCCCCTGTGCTTTCGCACGCCCATCTGGTAAAAGGCCCGCCTCACGCGAAGCGGGCACGCCGTCCACGCTGAGCGGCCCCGCGCCACGGCGCGTCGCCGAGGCCGGCCGAGCAGCGCCCCGCCCAACCCGAGCCGTCACGGGAGGCCACCATGTATCAGACCTCGGACATTCGAAAGAACCTCAAGGTGAAGATGGACGGCGCCCCCTGGGTCGTCGTGGAGTTCCAGTTCGTCAAGCCGGGCAAGGGCAGCGCCTTCACGCGCACCAAGTTCAAGAACATGATCACCGGACAGGTGGTCGAGAAGAACATCCGCTCGGGGGAGACGCTGGAGGAGGTGGACATCGAGTCCCGCAAGGCGCAGATGCTCTACCCCGACGCCGACGGGTTCGTGTTCATGGACGCCGAGACCTTCGAGCAGTTCAACGTGTCTCGGGAGACCCTGGGTGAGCGCGCGGGCTTCCTCACCGAGGGGATGACCTGCGACGTCCTGTTCTACGAGGGGCGCGTCATCAGCGCCGATCTCCCGAACTTCGTGGAGCTGGAGATCACCTACACGGAGCCCGCCGTGAAGGGCGACACCGCCACGAACACGACGAAGACCGCCAAGCTCTCCACGGGCGCCGAGATCCAGGTGCCCCTGTTCGTGAGCACGGGAGAGGTCATCAAGATCGACACGCGGACGAGCGAGTACGCGGGCCGCGTGAAGTGACGCGCCGCCCGCGCGGCGGGCGCGTGCTCACGGCCACGGAGGACGGCGGGCTCATCCTGCTGGCCGAGGGCCGCGCGGTGGCGCTGGAGGGCGTGGAGGGCGCGGCCGCGTGCCGACCGGGCGACCTCGTGGCGCTCTCCGAGCGGGACGCGCCAGCCCCGTCAGCGAACGATGAGGGCCCCTCCCCACCGGCGGGCGCTCGGCTCGCGGTGCGGGTGGTCTGGCGTCACCCGACGGGGGAGTTCCCGGCGCCAGGGTCCGACGCGCTGCGCTTGGGCTCGGGTCTGCGGTGGTCCCACCTCCGGCGGCGCGCCGAGGTCTTGGAGCGCACGCGGAGCTTCTTCCGCAGCGAGGGCTTCCTGGAGGTAGAGACGCCGGTCTTGGTGGTCTCCGCCGGGACCGAGGTCCACCTGGCGGCGGTGCCGGCGACGCTCCGCCCCCGAGACGGGGCGGCGCCGGAGCCGCGCTTTCTGTCCACGTCGCCCGAGTACCACATGAAGCGGCTTCTGGCGGCGGGCTCTCCCCCCATCTTCCAGGTGGCGCGGGTCTTTCGCGACGGCGAGCGGGGGGCGCGGCATCGCCCCGAGTTCACCATGCTCGAGTGGTACCGCCCCTTCGCCGGGTACGAGGACCTCATGCGCGACTGCGAGGGCTGGCTGGTGGCGCTCGCGGGGGGCACGACCCTTCGTTACCGGGGGCGCGAGGTGGATCTCACGCCCCCGTGGCCGCGCCTCTCCTTTCACGAGGCGCTGCGGACGCTGGGCGGGGTGGAGGATCCCCACGCCTTGACGCCGGACGAGCAGCTCGAAGTGCTGGCGGTGCGGGTGGAGCCCCAGCTCGGGGGCGACCGCCCGGTGTTTCTCGTGGACTACCCCATCGAGATGGCGTCGCTCGCGCGCCCCAAGCCCTCGGATCCGCGCCTCGCCGAGCGGTTCGAGCTCTACATCGCGGGCCTGGAGCTGGCGAACGCCTTCGGGGAGCTCACGGACGCGGCGGAGCAGCGCCGCCGGTGCGAGGAGGACAACGCCACGCGGCGCGCCCTCGGTCTCCCCGAGTACCCGCTGGACGAAGCCTTCCTGGGAGCGCTGGAGCACGGGATGCCCCCCTCCGCGGGCATCGCGGTGGGGCTGGATCGCGTGCTCATGCTCCTCACGGATGCCGCCTCCATCGACGAGGTGGTCGCCTTCTGAGCCCACGCGGTCGGGTCGGGGCGGGACGCGGGGGACCGCGATCCCTACTCGTCTCGCCCGGCCTCGGGCGGCGGACCCACGCGGGCCTGGAGGCGCTGGAGCAGAGGCATGATCTGGTTGAAGTCCAGACCAGCCGCGCGCGCGTCGGGCGTGAACAGGAAGTCCACGAGGCGGAAGTCGCTGAAGACGTTGAGGTTCGGCGCGGCGAGCTTGGCGAAGCGGTCGAAGTAGAGGAGCTGCTTGAGGATGAGGAGGAACTCCCGCGGCAGTCGGACCCCGTAGCGGTAGCCCACGCTCATGATGTCGGGGAGGATCTCCTCGTACTTGATCTCCGTGAGGTTCTTCTCGATGAGGGGGCTGTAGACGCGATCCAGGTCCGCCACGAGCGCGGGCAGATCGAGACGCTCCTCGTCTACGGCACCGATCTCGATCATGACGTCGGCCAGCGCCGCGTAGTCCTGGGCCGCGAAGGCCAGGACGTAGCGCAGCACCTGCTGGCGCTGGAGGTCGTCGAAGCGCCCGATGATACCGAAGTCCAAGAAGCCCACGGCGGGCCCGTCGGGCAGGAGCATGAGGTTCCCGGCGTGGGCGTCGCCGTGGAAGAAGCCGTGGAGGACGACGGTCATGAGCCAGGCTCGGAGGCCGCGGCGCAGGAAGTGCTCGGTGTCGAGGCCGGCGGCCGCCATGCCCTCCACGTCGTCGGCCTTGAAGCCGTCGAAGCGCTCCATGACGAGCACGCGCCGGGTCACGAGGCCCTCCACGGGCACGGGGGCGCGCACGTCGTCCACGCCGTGGGCCGCCATCATCGCGTTGAACTCCCGCTGGTGGGCGGCCTCCAGCGCGAAGTCGAGCTCCTCGTGGATGGTGCGGTCGAAGTCCTCGATGACGCCCACGGCGTTCACCATGCGCGCCCCCTGAAAGAGGCGCTCAGCCACCCACGCGCCGCGGCGCATCCACCACAGATCGCCGTCAACCTTGGCCGCGATCCCCGGGCGCTGCACCTTGGCGACGACGCGCGTGCCGTCGCGGAGCACGGCCCCGTGGACCTGGGCGATGGAGGCCGAGCCCAAGGGCTCCTCCTCGAAGCTCTCGAAGACCTCGGACACGGGGCGCCCGAGCTCCTCGGCGAGGATGGCGCGTACCCGCTCCAAGGGGAACGGCGGGACCTGGTCCAGGCAGCGCTGGAACTCGGTGGCGTAGCGCTTGGGAAAGAGGCCGGGGCTGGAGGCGATGAGCTGCCCGAGCTTGAGGTAGGTGGGGCCGAGGATCTCGAAGGCCTCGCGGACGATGGCCTCGTTCCGCAGGGGGCTATAGGGCCGCCGCCGGGCCCACGCCCAGAGCCGTCGCAGGCCCAGATGCTGGGTCAGCCACCGCAAGAACATCCACACCAGCACGACCGAGATGAGGGCCGCTCGCCGTATCGCTCCCATCGCCTCGCCCCTCCCGCGGGCCTCGTCCCCGCGCTCGCGCCGGACCGCGCTGGCCTGCCGAGCCCACCGGCTGGGCCCGGGGATCAGCGCTGGTCCCCCCCGACGACGCCCGCGCGTCGCAGCTCCTCGGCGTCCTCCGCATCGTAGCCCAGCTCGCGCAGGATCTCAGCCGTGTGCTCGCCCAGCCCGGGCGAGGGCTCCGGGGGGGCCGCCTCGCGCGGGCGCAGGGGTGTGCGGAGGCGCGGCATCCCGGCCGCGTCGGCCATGAAGTTGGCCCGCGCCCAATGCAGGGGGTGAGAGGCCAGCTCGTCGGGGCGCAGGACGGGCTCGCAGCAGGCGTCCACGGGCTCGAAGACGCGCTCCCACTCCGCCCGGGTGCGGGTCTTGAACAGGGCGGCCAGCAGGGCGCGGGTCTCAGCCACCTGCCGCGGGTTCCCCGTGTGTCGCGGGAGCAGGTCCGGGCGCTCCACGGCGTCGCAGAAGGCGGCCCAGAACTTGGGCTCGATGGCCGCCAGCGCCATGTGGCCACCGTCCGCCGTCTCGTAGACGCCGTAGCACGCCTGCCCGCCTGTGAGCAGCTCTCCGCCCCTCACCGGAGGGGGGGCGTCGGCGCTCAGGTGCGCCGCCAGGGCCATCTGGAGCGTGCTCAGGGCCCCGTCGGTCATGGAGATGTCCAAGAACCGGCCGCGCCCGGTTCGCCCTCGGGCGAAGAGCGCGGCCAGGATCCCGGCGAGCCCCCAAAGAGCCCCTCCGGCGAGGTCCGCCACCTGGACGGGGGGCACCGTGGGCGGCGCGCCCGCGGGGCCCGAGAGCCCCAGGATGCCGCTGAGCGCCTCGTAGTTGAGGTCGTGGCCCGACCGCTCTCGGTAGGGCCCTCGCTGCCCGTAGCCGGTGATGGCGCAGTAGACGAGCCGGGGGTTGTCGCTGGCGAGGGTCTCGTAGCCCAACCCCAGGCGGTCCATGACGCCGGGCCGGAAGGACTCGATGAGGACGTCCGCCCTGGCGGCGAGGCGCCGGACGACGGCCACACCCTGGGGCCGCTTGAGATCCACGGCCAGGGAGCGCTTGCCCGTGTTGAGCGCGGAGAAGTAGGCGGACTGTCCCTGGCGGACGGGGGGGAGCCACCGAAGGTAGTCACCGCCCTTGGGGGCCTCCACCTTCACGACGTCGGCGCCGAGATCGGCCAGGGCGAGGGAGGCGTAGGGCCCTGGCAACAGCCGCGACAGGTCCACCACGCGCAGACCGATGAGGGGCAGCGGCTCGGCGTCCATGGCGTGCTCCGCGGGACAAACGCTACGGGCAGGGCGTAGCGGCCGCCGCGCGCGGTGCGCACGCGGCAGCTCCAGGCCCATCACAAGCAAGAACTAGAAACATGATTCACAGCCCCCTCCCGTCGCGGCTCGCGGCGATGGCGGCACGTCCGCGGCCGCCCAAGCCCTTGAATTGACTACGGCCAGTCCTGCGGGCTTGGGCGACCACGGCCGCACCACCCTCGCTCGCGCCCGCTCGGTCCGGGTTCTGCATCATGCTTCTAGAAGCATGATTCACAACGTCTCCCGTCGCCAGGCTTGCCCTTGTGATTCCAGGCGGTTCTGCTCGTCGGCCACGTGCCCCCAGCACGCTCCCTCCTCGCAAAACCACCTAGAATCACGACACGGCGCCTGGCTCGGTCCGGCCTTGTGAATCAAGCTGCTAGAAAACCTCGTTGAGCTTCATGGCAAGGGCCATGTCGCCGTCCACCTCGATCTGCCCCATCATGAAGGCCTGCATGCCGTCGAGCTCGTCGGTAGCGATGCCCACGAAGTCCGAGGACGTGAGGGTCATGGTGCAGTCGGCCTCGCCGTCGCCCTCGGTGCAGCCCACGTCGTCCTTGCAGTTCACGAGCCAGGTGCCGGGCTCATCGCCGGTGAGGACGAACTTGAAGGTCCCATCCACCTCGGACTTCACGCGCTCCGCGTCGCCCTTGAGCTTCGCGTCGATATCGGCCATCACTTCCTTGACAGTCGCCATGGGGTCGCTCCTTCGTGCGGGAAAAGAGTCGGCGATCGCCACCGACGACAGAGCGGCTAGCACGCCCGCTCGCGGCCCGTCAAACCTTGCTTGACCGCTCGGCCCAGGGGGCCACGCGAGAGCGGCAAGGGGCAGGGGCCTGCCCGCGGCGGTGACCGGGGGCGAGCGGCCGCGGAGGCGCTGCGCCGCCACGACCGCAACCGCAGCCGCCGAGCGCGGTCGGGGTCACGGCCACGAAGCCACCCCCGATCCGCCACCTGCTCTGCGGACCGAGGCGCAGGAGGCCGCGTGTGGGCAA
>CAYZID010000186.1:0-3088 GCA_964478315.1 uncultured Myxococcales bacterium
CCGCGCCCCCTGCTCCGCGACCTGGACAGCCTGCCGCTCCCCGCGCACCACCTCCTCATGCGCCAGGGCTATCGGTTTCGCTATCCCCTCGACGTGCGCGGACGCCTGCGCATCGGCTACGCCATGACCAGCCGCGGCTGCGCCCAAGGGTGCGTCTTCTGCTCGCCCGTGGAGCGGGAGTCCGTGGGGAAGCGCTACCGCTGGCGGAGCCCCGAGAGCGTCGTCGAGGAGCTGCGCCTGCTTCGGCGGTTGGGGGCCAACGCCGTGTACTTCATCGACGACTTCTTCGCCTTCTCGCCGCGGCGCGTGGCGGAGCTGTGCGAGGCGATGATCCGCGCCGACGTGACGCCCCCCTGGACGGCCCAGGTCCGCGCCCAGGGGCTCGACCTGGACCTGCTCCGCCTCATGCGCCGCGCCGGCTGTTCCACGCTCGCCTTCGGGGCCGAGAGCGGCAGCGATCGCGTCCTGGGCCTGTTGCGCAAGGGCTTGACCACGGCGGAGATCCGCGCCCAGGCCGCCCGCATCCGCGCGGCGGGCATCCAGTCCGTGGGGTACTTCATCGTCGGGGTCCCCGGCGAGACGGCCGCCGAGCGTCAGGCCACCTATCGCCTCATCGAGGACATCTCGCCCGACGTGGCCCAAGTCCACATCTTCAACGTTTACCCCGGGGCGCCGGCGATGGAGCTGTACCCCGAGCTCCGGGACGCGGGGGGCACCAAGTTCACCGGCCCGCGGGCCCAGGCGGCGGCCTTGGAGCGCGAGCGCAACGCCTTCTACCGCCGCTACTACCTGAGCCCACGGTACTTGGCGCGGACCCTGCGCCGGCGCTGGCGGCCCCTGCTCGCGAACCTCGACGAGGAGGTCGCCTTCGCGTGGAAGACGGCGCGCTTCTTCTTGGGCGCGCGGCGCGGGGCGGCGGCCTCCGAGGAGGACCCCTCGTGAGGGCGAGCGACTACGCCAAGATCGTGGCGGCCGCGGCCCGCAACGAGGCCGCCGCGCGCTTGGGCCGGCCCACCCTCCCGTACAAGCTCGAGTTCATCGTCACGTTCGCCTGCGGGAGTCGCTGTCGGACCTGCAACATCTGGTCGCGCTACTTGGAAGATCCCGCGGCCCGGGACCGGGAGCTGCCCGCCGAGCGCATCATCGCGGCGGCGCGCTCCGTGCGCTCCTCGCTGCGGTGGTTGAGCCTCACGGGTGGCGAGCTCACCGACCGACCCGACATCGTGGAGCTCGTCGATGGCCTCCTCGCCGCCGTGGGCGACCGTCTGGCCCTCTTTCAGCTCACGACGAACGGCATCGACCCCGATCGGGTCGCCGCCGTCTTCCCGGCCATCGTGCGGCGCGCGCGCGGCATCCCCACCTACGTGACCATGAGCTTGGACGGCCTCGGCAAGACCTACGAGCGGGTGCGCGGCGTGCCCGACGGCTACGCCAAGGTGAAGCGGTCCATGGCCTTGCTGGACGAGCTCGCGGCCCGGGAGCCGCACCTCACGACGGGCTACCAGGTGACGCTCTCCAGCCTCAACGCCCATCAGGCCGAGGCCCTGTTCGACGAGGCCTCTCGCGGCCACGAGCGCCCCATCTTCACCATCGCCACGAACGCGCTCCAGCTCACGCGCGGCAAGGTGGACGTGGACGTGCGGCGCGCCGGCCCCGAGGTGCAGGAGGCGCTCACCCGCGTCTGGCGGCGCTACCCGCGGCGGCACGTCTCCGATGTCCCGCCGCTGCTGCACTTGGGCACCACGGCTCGCTTCTTTCGGACCGGTGAGGCGCCGCTACCCTGCACGGCCGGCCAGGCGACGCTCACCATCGATCCCTATGGGCGCGTGCTCCAGTGCGACAGCCGCGCGGAGGCCCTGGGCGACCTCGCCGAGACGGGCGACGACCTCGCCGCCCTCTGTCGGAGCGGCCCCTTCCAAGCTCGCCTCGCCGCCGTGCGGGGGTGCCGCGCGTGCTGGACACCCTGCCACGCCTACCCCACCCTCATGCACCACCCGGCGCGGGCGGCGGCCCTCTACGCCGCGGAGGTCGCCCGCCGGGGCAGGTGACGGCCCTGCCCGAGGGCGGGCTACTCCCGGTTCTCCAGGGTCCGCCGTGCCGTGCGCAGGCGCCGCCGTCGGCCCGAACGCTTGGCCGCCGCCTTGGGTTGGCGCCCCCCGGACCGCTCGGCGGGCTCCACACCCGCCGCACGCTCCAGGCGCTCCACGCGCTTGTCGTAGGCCGCGAGGAGCTTGTCCCACCGGCGGATCCCGCCCCGCAGGCGCTCCGTGCGCCGCCGGATCGTCCCCAGGGTCTCCGTGACCGCGGTCGCCAGGGCGCGCACTTCGGCGGCGCCGAGCGCCGTGGGCGGCGCCGTGCCCTCCGCGCCCGGCTCGGCGCTCTCCAGGCCCCCCGTCGCCTGGGTCGTGGCCTCCTCCTGGCGCGCCCTGGTGGCGGCCAGGGCCTCGTCGAGCTGGCGCCCCAGGGCGCTCATGCGCGCGATCTCGTCGAGGCTGAAGCCGAACGCGAGGAGGTCCGCCAGGGCGCGGACCCCCTCGACCGTGGGCTCGGAGAACAGGGCCTCGCCGCCCTCGGTGCGCAGCGCTGGGCGGACGATCCCCCGCTCGTGCCACGCCTCCACGACGTCGAGCTCCACCCCGGCACGCCGGGCGAGCTCGGTCATGCGCAGGTAGGTGGGGGGCCGCCGGAACAAGCGCCGCCGGCGCCGCGGGAGCCCCACGCGGCGGGCGATGGCCGCGATGTCCTTGGGCTGGTAGCCCAGCTCCACGAGCTCCAGGACCCGCTCCAGGCGCTCGTGCGCGTCCGCTGCGTAGAGCTTACGCCCCGCGCCGTCACGCGCCACGACGTGGAGCAGGCCCTGGCGCTCCAGCTCCGCCACGAAGGCGGGTGCTGGATCCAGGCCCTCAAAGAGCTCGTCGTAGGTCCAGGTCTCGCGGACCACGGCGTCAGCCTTCCGCGCCGCCGTCGGGCGCCGCGTCTCCCGTCGCCGCACCCTCGTCGCCCTCGGCGTCCTTCTTGGTGGTCCGCTTGCGGCGGGTGCGCTTGGGCTTGGCTTCGGCCTCGGCCTCGGCCTCGGCCTTGGCCGCTT
>CAYZID010000186.1:3188-11874 GCA_964478315.1 uncultured Myxococcales bacterium
CGTCCTTCTTGGTGGTCCGCTTGCGGCGGGTGCGCTTGGGCTTGGGCTCGGCCTCCGCCTCGGACTCGGTCGCCTCGTCCTTGGCGTCCTTGGTGTCCTTGGTGTCCTTGGCGTCGCCCTCGTCCTTCTTGGTGGTCCGCTTGCGGCGGGTGCGCTTGGGCTTGGGCTCGGCCTCGGCTTCGGGGGCGGTGGTCGCCTCGTCCGCGTCCTCCCCGGCGTCCTTCTTGGTAGTCCGCTTGCGGCGGGTGCGCTTGGGCTTGGCTTCGGCTTCGGCCTCGGCCTCGCCACCGGCGTTCGCGTCCGCCTGGGTCGCTGCGCCCTGGTCCTCCTCGGCGTCCTTCTTGGTGGTCCGCTTGCGGCGGGTGCGCTTGGGCTTGGGCTCGTCCTCGTCCTCGGCGCTGCTCTTGGTGTCCGTCTCGGTCACGGCGTCCCCGTCGCCCTCGGCGGCCTTTTCGGCCTTCCGCGCACGGCGGGTGCGCTTGGGCTTCGGCTTGGCTTCGGTCTCCGTCTCCGCCTCCGCCTCCGCCTTCGCCTTTGCCTCAGGCTCCAACGCGGCCTGGGGCTCGCCGGCTGGCCCGGTCTCATCCGCCTTGGGCGCCCCAGCGCCCTCGCTCGTCGGAGGCTTGGGCGGCCCCACGGGGCGGGCGGCCGCGCGAGCCCTGCGGCGCTCCTCGCGGCTGAGCTTCCGCGCGGGCTTGGCGGGAGGGGCCTCGTCCTCGCTGGGGGCCTCCTCGCGGGCCTCGACGTCGTCCCTTTCCACCGCGCTGGGCGCGTCCGCGTCGCCGACGCCTCCGGCGCCCTCCTGGGCCTCCTCACCGTCCGCGGACAGGACGCCCGGCGCCGGGCGCACGGAGCGTCGGCCGCGCTCCAGCGTCACGATGTCGGGGAAGGCGCTGAGGAAGCCCGTGAAGCTGCGGTAGCCGAGCCCGCTCTCGTCGAAGTCGGGCGCGACCTCCTCCAGCACGTCCTTGAGCTTGGCCATGCGGATCGTCGCCCGCCCGGGCGTGTGGGCCGCGCGGACGGCGCGCGTGAGCGCCTCGCGGGCCTCCTGCTCGACCTCGGGCGCCAGCTTGGGTAGGGCGGCGGGCTTCGCGTCGCGGTCGCGGTCGCGGTCGCGGCCCCGTCCCCGGCGATTTCTGTCGTCCACCAGCTCGTCGTCGTCCACGCGGACCATGCCCCCGGGGAGGACCTCCAGGAAGTCGAACTCGCGGAGGAACTTCGTGAAGCTCGCCGCCCCGTAGTTGCGCTCGGAGAAGGCGGGGTCGGTCTTGCGGACGCGATCCTTGAGGAGGCTCGCGCGGAACTCCGTCCCGTACTGCTCCACGACCTTGATGAGCGCACGGCGGATGAGGCGCTCCGCGTCCTCCAGGGAGTAGCCCTGGACGCGCTGCCCCACGAGGGTCTCGTAGAAGATGAACTCGTGGACCTGCTTCACGAGGATGTTGCTCGCCGCCTTCTTGGCGGAGATCCCCACGACCCGCTTGCCGTGGGCGCGCAGGCGCCGCGCCAGGACGCCGAAGTCGCTGTCGCCGCTGCAGATGACGAAGGTGTCGATGTGGTCGCGCGTGAACAGATCCTCCATGGCGTCCACGCAGATGGCGGTGTCCGTGCGGTTCTTGTCGTTCACGCCGTAGCTGGCGAGGAAGACCATCTGGACGCCTTCCTCCAGGAACATGCGCTGCAAGCGCCGGTAGCGTCCCCAGTCGGCGTAGGCGCGGCGCACCATGACGTCGCCGCGCTCGTTGAGGGCGTTGATGACGTGCTTCACGTGGAAGTCGTCGATGCCCAGGATGATGTTCTCGGTGTCGAAGAAGACGGCGATGTTGCCTAGGTCTTCACTGCTGGACGCCGCCACCTGGCTGGCGTCTACGAGGCTCTCTCGGATGCGCATGACTCGCTCTTGGTCGAGATCGAAACGTGCAGCGCCTGCCCGCCAGGGCTCCTTGGAGAGGCCGTCTCCTCCCGCCGGGTGGCGTTGCGCGGGAGATCCCGAGCTCGCCCGAGCGGGGTGAGGCGTCGTCGACTGTCTCTGGCGATGGGGCCACCGGCTCGCGCGCTCCGGTCGGAAGACCGGTACAGAGGAGCAGCGTTGCGGGCTGTCGGTGGGCTCCGGGTTCAGGGTCTCGGCTCGCGCCAGGCCTTGGGGCCGGGCGCGCTGGAGCCGAGCTGGGTCTCTGGTCCGCCCGGGAGCTTGCCGAGGTCTGGAGCACGCGCTCGCAGACGCGATGATGGGTGGCAGCTCCGGCGGCGCTGGTGGGCGTGCCGACCTTCGGCGCGCCCGTTCACGTCAATGTGGGGGCACCCTACAGCGTTCGGCGCGCCCTGTCACGCGCCGCGCCGCCGCGCGTCGATCCTCCACGACCGCGGCGGATCTGGGACGGCCGGAGGGCCTTGACAGCGCTCGGTGCGGGTAGCGACCATCTTCGCGCGGCGCCTGGTTGGTTGACGGCGCCGCACACAACTCGCCGCTCCGAGCCTGTCGTCGGAGCCCCGCTCTTGGAGGATTGTCATGTTCTCGAATCCCACCCGCCGCGCCCTGTCGTGGAGCCTCGCCGTCGTCCTGCCCGTCACCCTCGCCACCGCCTCGGGGCTGTCGGGCTGCTACAACCGCTACGACGTCGTGCCCACCGAGTTGGTCAAGTTGGGCAACGCCCAGAGCGCCATCGTGACCGGCGTCACGGGCTCGACCTATGTGCACACCGGGCGCCACAGTGGCTACGTGACTCCCACCTACGGGACGGCGAAGGTCGTGAGCGAGGTGAAGCTGGTGCGCGCGGATGGCGGGGTGATCCAGGTCCGCGGTGATGCGGACGTGGAGATGCGCTCCGGGCAGCGGTACGTGCGCTTCCGCTCGCCGGTCATGGCCGAGATCCAGGGCGAGAACCTCATCGTCCGCGGTGGCAACGGCGGGGAGGCCTTCCCCCTGCGGGACATCCAGCGCGCCACCGTCGTGGAGTTCGCGCCGGGCAAGACCATGCTCGCCACCATGGGGATCACCATGGGGAGCGTGCTCGTGTTGGGTCTCATCATCGCCGGCGCCGCGGCCGCCTCGGACTGACGGCGGTCCCCGAGCCGCCTCGGGGAGCCCTCGGCCCTCCCAACGCCGGGTCAGTAGCGCCAGCGGTAGAGGAGGTCGAGGCTCCCCTTGCGCGCGTCTCCGAAGCGGGTGCTGAGCTGTAGCCGCTTGCCGAGCCGGTACTCGATCCGGCCCTCGTGGACGTTCTCCCCCTCGGGCGCCCCGAGGTTCAGTGCGTAGTAGAACCACAGCCCGGGGCCCACGCGCTTGCCCACGGCCAGGTGGAGGGCTTCCGTCCCGGCGGAGAGGCTCAGGGAGTCCACGAACGAGAGCTCGCGCTCCAGTCGGCTCGTGAGCCCCAGCGCCCCCATGAGCACCTGGGACAGCCGCTCCGTGGAGGCCGCGCCGCTGCCGCCCCCCGCCACCGGCGAGCCCAGCACGATGACGCTGACGATCTGGCTCTCGTCCATGGGCGGGTCGCTGCTGAGCTGGGGCGCCCCGGGGTCCGCCGCCGTCCCGTCCAAGCGCACCGTGATCTTCGAGTCCTCCGTCGTCTCCTCCCCGATGGCGGACAGATCCACGTCGGAGATGTCGTAGGTCGCCGCCACGTGGATCTCGGGGTCCGTGTCCGGGTGGCCGGTGAAGTCGACGTAGCTCTGGTCCGTGAGCACGAACCGCTGTTCATAGAGGGTCACCGCGCCGTCTCCCAGCCACACGCGCCCCGTGAGGCGCAGGGGCCCCCCTTGGGCCACGGCGTGGAGCTTCCCCCACGGCCGCACGTCCAAGAACGGGTGCGTGATGCGCACCTGGCGCCTGGGCAGCGTCACGTCCAGGTTGAGGTCCACGGGCAGCCGCCCCACCAGCGCCGCGGCGGTCACCCGGTCGGCCGACGCGGCCGCGCGGAGCCCCGGATCTTCGCCCCCCTCCGTGAAGCGCACGTCCTGGGGCAGCTCGATGGGTTGGAGGTCGGCCTCGCCGAGCTGGGGCGCAATCTGGGCCCGCGCCACGGCCACCCGCCCCAGGAGCCGCGGTCGTGCCAGCGTCCCTCCGATGTCCATGGCCCCGTCCAGCCGGGCCGCCAGGTCCTTGCGCGCCAGGAGCGGGAAGCGGTCCAACACGAACCGCCCCGTGAGGGGCATCTCCCCGGCGTCCCAGGGCGCGGGTTCCCCGAGGGTCGCGCGCGCGGCGAGCTCCAGCCGCCCACCACCGCGCCCTCGCTCCTCCAGCACCAGGGGCTCCAGCTCCAGGGCCCCCGGCCCTAGGGCCAGGGCGACGTCTAGATCCCGCCGGGCGAGCCCCAGGGGCGCCACGGTTACCCGCTCGAACCGCGCCACGAGGCGCCCCGCCCCGGACCAGCCCGCTCGTGTGGCCTGGGCATTCACGGCCCCCTCCAGCACGCCGCGGGCCTCTCCGAAGACCGACGGCAGCACCCTCGCCAGCGGGTCCAAGGCAAACCGGTTGGCGCGCAACCGCACCGCGTAGGTCGCCTCTCGGAGCGCCGCCGCGGCGTCCCCCTCCAACAAGGCCCGGACCGGGACGGGCGAGGAGGCCGTGAGCCCCAAGCTCCCCCCGCGGGGCGCGTCTCCGGGCTCGTCCCCCGGCTCCCTACCCAGCGGGCGCGACGGGTCCAACTGGTCCAGCGCCACCGCCGCCGTGAGCCCCCCCGCGCTCGCCTGTGCGGACACATCCACCGAGCGGGCCAGCCCCACCAGCTCGCCCTCGCTCGCCGCCCCCACGGCGCTCAGGCTCCCCCCACCGGCCGCGCGCGCGGCCCGGCGGCGCTCCAGGTGGGCGGTCGCGGTCACCGTGGGCCCCGCCGCGCCTCCCAAGACCGCCAGGCGCCCCCCCAGCGCCCCCCCGGGCACGACGAGGCCGAGCGCGTCCAGCACCTCGCGCCCCCTCGTCCGCCCCAGCGCCCAGGGGATCCAGCCCGCGTTGGGCACGGGGTTCAGCCGTGCCACGACCCGCAGCGCCGGGGAGGTCCCCAGGGCCGTCACGATGGGCTGGTCGTCGAAGACGGCCGGCAGGACGTGGGGGAGGCGTGCCGAGCCTTCCAGGATCGTGCGCGCGCCGTCCTCCCCCACGGCACCCGTCACCCGCACCCCCAGCCGGTTCACGAAGCCGCCCGCGGCCCGCCGCTCGGGCTGCGCCTGCACGTCCGCCGACCAGGCCCTGCGGCCCACCTCCACCCCCGCCACCCGCACGGCCCCGGAGAGCAGCGGCGCCTCCACCGTCCCCTGCACGGTGAGCGCCCCGTCCACGCGGGCGCGCGCCACACTCGCTGGCACCGCCACCGGCCAGGGGAGCGCGTCGAGCCCCACCCGGTGGAGCTCCACGGCGCCTCCGAGCCCCGCCCCGCGCGCCGCCTCGGCGAGCTGCGCCCAGCTCATGTCGCCGCGGAGCACGGGCTCCACGCCCGCGTCCACCGCCGCGCGCACCTCCAACACGCCTCGCTCCTCGTCCCCCGCGTCGGCCTCGCCCGCCTCGCCCGCCTCGCTGGCCGCCAGCGACGCGCCTGGTTCCTGGCCGTCGTGGGCGTGTTCGTCTCCGGGGGGAGCTCTCCGCACCCCGCGCGGCGCGCCCGGCCAGGACAGCGCCAGCCCGAAGGACGTTCGGTCGGGCTCCAAGGTCGCGAGGACCGTCGCCGTGCGCCCCGTGTAGCCGCCCACGCCCAGCCCTCGCGCCTCGATCTCCAGGGAGAGCTGCCGCGAGGGCGACGGCGCCAAGAGGATCTGCCCGCGCACCTGGCCCACCAGTGGGCGCCCCTGGGCCCGCCCCACCTCCGGGCCCCCCGTTCCGCGTCCTCCGCGCCCCTCGTCGGGCGCGTCCGGGTCCACCCGCCCCACGCGCACGCCCAGGGGCTCCAGCTCCACATCGTCGAGGACCACGCGCCCGGCGCTCTCGAAGGCGTCGCCCAGCCGCACCCACGGCGCTCGGAGGGAGAGCGCGAGGGGCACGGAGACGTCGTCCAGCGTCACCGCCCCCCCGCCTTCCTGTCGGAGCTGGGCGTTGAGCGTGAGCCGCCCCGTGGGGGCCCCGCGCGCTCCTCGCCGGCGGCCGCGCGCGGCGGGCGCCGTGAGGGTCGCCCGGATCGTCCCGTCGAGCCCGGTGACGTCGCCCACGCGGACGTGCCCCAGGGTCAGGTCCACCGCCCCCGCCAGGGCCGACCGCGTCCCCGCCAGGTGGACGGCTCCCGAGAAGGTCCCGTCGGCGGGGAAGCGCGGCGTGGACGGGAGCCCGATGAGCCCTCGCAGGCGCGCCCACCAGGGGCTTGGTCGCATCTCCGTCGCCTGGGCGTCCAGGTGGAGCCGCCCGCGGCCCGCCGGGAGCCGGGCGTCCACGGTCAGGGCGCCGTCGCCTCGGAGGCGCTCCACGCGCAGGCCGTCGATCTCCACGCCGCCGGCGCCCCCGAGGCGCAAGCGTCGGGCCGTCACGAGGAAGCCAGCCCGCGCCTCCTCCAGCCGCAGGGCCTCCAGCGCGAGCTCGAAGCCCGGGCGCCCTGGTGTGGGCAGGTGCGCCGATGCGCGGAGCTGGCGCAGAACCCCGCCTTGGCCCGTGAGGCTCAGCGCCCCTCCCTCGTCGAGCGCGACCTCGCCTTCCAGACTGGGGTGGGCCCGCCCCCACGAGCGCGCATCGGCGACGCGCCAGCGAGCGCTCCCCTGGACGCCCAGCCCGCGCCCGCCCAACACCAGGGACACGCGCGCCGTCGTCGAGCGGGCCGTGACGTCGGGGCCGGCCCCCACGCGCATGCCCTGGGCGTGGACCGCCCCCTCCACGCCCAGGCGCCCGCGGCCCCGGGGGGAGAGGCGCGCCTGGAGGGCGACGCGCTCCCAGCGTGCGGCTCCGGCGCGTGGGGCGCGCGCGTGGGCCTCGACCTCCCCGCGGAGCTGCCCGCGCCCGCTGAGGGTGCCGTCGAAGCGCGTGGCGAGGTGGGGGAGGGACACACCGCCCAGCGCGGCGGCGTCAGCCTCCACCGTGGCCGTGAGCCCCAGGAGGCCGCCCCGGCGCCGCGACGCGCGGAACGCGCCGGTGACGCCGCCCACGCGCGATCCTCCCGGCAAGCGGAACCCGCGCGCGGCGAGGCGAACGGATCCGGCTGGGCGCCAGTCGCCTGGGCACAGGGCCAGGTTCACGTCGCGGAGGTCGAGCCGCCGCACCGCCAGGGCCTCCCGGGCGCGCGACCCTCGCGGGCCGACCCACGCGCCGCGCAGGAGGACGTCGCCCCGGACGGCGAGCCCCGGCGCTCCGGTGTCACAGCGGGCGGTCTTGCGCGCCTCGTCAGGCGCCGTGGGGGTGAGGCCGCCGGCGAGCTCCAGGTGATCCGCGCCGCCCCAGGGGGTGCGGGCGCCCACAATCTCCAGGTTGGCCTCCAGGTCGGCCGCCATGTCGGCGTGGAACTCGGGCGCGCCGTCGGGGTTCGGGCCCGGGCCCGCCCAGGTGCCGCGAACGTGGCCCTGGATCCCGGCGACCGTGATGGTTGGGTCGGTGCCGGGGCTCGCGGGCAGCGGGAGCGCCGCCTCCGCCGCCGACAACCAGCCCGCGAAGGCGAGCTGGAGCGGGGGCGCGCCGGCTCGGCCCGTGAGGCTGGCGAGGCCGGTGAGGTGGGCGCGGACGTCGAGGTGTGCCAGGTGCCCGTGGGCGCGGGCGATTTGGGGGCCCAGGGCGCCGCCCGAGAGGCGGTCCACGAGGGCGAGGGTCGGCCCGGCGTCGAGGTCAGTCACCCGGAGGTCGGCGGTGGCGTAGTCGCCTCGCAGGTCGCCATTGGCGCGCGCCGCGAGGGCCCCCGGGGCGTCCACGGTGGCCTCGAAGGCCGGTCCCTGGAGGGCCGCCGTGGCGGACAGGCGGGGGGGCAGGGCGCCGGCGGGCCCGAACAGCCCCGCGAGCTGGACCTCGGCGCGCCAGGACGCGTCGGGGGCGCCTGGTCGTCCGGCGCCCTGGACGTGGGCGCGGAGGGACGTGGCGCCCAGCGGTGGCGGGGGGGGGCCGCCCACGAGGCCGGGGGGGAGTAGGGCGAGGTCCACGTCGCGCGCGTCCATCGTCAGCGCCAGGGAGGGCCCCAGGGAGCCGGCGGTCGCCGCGACGCGGAGGACGCCCACGGGGCCGCCGCGTGCCGTGAGATCCGCGCGGAGGGAGTCGGGGGCCGCCGCCCAGCGCCCCCGGACGGTCCCGCTGACGTGGAGGACGTCGGGGGCGTGGGGCGGCTGTCCCAGCGAGGAGGGGTTGGGGGGGCTCGTCGCCAGGGCGAAGGCGTCCCGGAGGTCCAGCGCGAGGTCGTCCACGCGGACGTCGAGGGAGCCGGCGTCGAGGTCTGGCAGGCGCGCGTGGGCGCGCAGGGCGTGGGGGCCCCAGGTGGCGTTCAGGGGGTCCAAGGTCAGGGCGCCGTCCGCGAGCCCACCGGCCGTGGAGAGCGTGAGCCGACGGTCCGCGAGGGTGGCCGTCAGCAGCGTCTGGGACCAGGCGAGCCCAGCGGGCTCCAGGTGGAAGGCGGTGGTGAGGGTGAGCTCCGTGAGGGCCTGCCGCGCGCGGGCCTCGGGGCCGCGGGTCGCCCAGGAGACGACCCCGCCGTGGATGGACGCGGCGTCCAGGGCGACCGACCAGGGGGAGGGGCCCGGGCAACACGACCCCCCCCACACACCCCCCTCTCACCACATCCGGCAGCCGCCGGCACTC
>CAYZID010000187.1:0-11708 GCA_964478315.1 uncultured Myxococcales bacterium
CCCAAACGCGGCCTCCTGCGCCTCGGTCCGCAGAGCAGGTGGCGGATCTGGGGAGGCTTGACCGCCTGGGAGAGCCGGGATAGGTCCCGCACCATGAGCGAGCGAGCCACGCCGGACAGCCCCACCGACGACGCCCCGCCCGCCGCCGAGGCGGACGGCGGGGGGATCACCGGTCGCAAGGACGCTCACCTCCGGGTGTGCCTCCGGGAAGCCGTGGAGCCCGGTGTCTCCGGCGGATTCGAGCGCTACCGCCTGGCCTATCGGGCGCTGCCGGAGCTGCGCCTCGAGGACGTGGACCTGAGCATCACCCTCGCCGGCAAGCGCCTCCGGGCGCCCCTGGTCGTGGGCGCCATGACGGGCGGCACGCCCGAGGCGGGGCGTCTCAACCGGATCTTGGCGCGGGCCGCGGCGCGCGTGGGCGTGGGCTTCGCGCTGGGCTCGGGGCGGGTGGTGTTGGAGCACCCCGAGACCCTGGACTCGTTCGCCGTCCGAGACGTGGCGCCGGACGTGCTGCTCTTCGCCAACCTGGGCGCCGTCCAGCTCAACATGGGCGTCACGGCGGGGGACGCCGAGCGCCTCTGCGAGCTCCTGGGCGCCGACGCGCTGAACCTCCACCTCAACCCCCTCCAGGAGGCCATCCAGCCCGAGGGGGACACGGACTTCGCGGGTCTGGCGGAGCGCGTGGGGGACCTCGCCCGGGCGCTCTCGCGGCCCGTCTTCGTCAAGGAGGTCGGGGCGGGGATCGGCCCGGAGACCGCGGCGCTGTTGGCTGGGCTCCCCATCGCGGGCGTGGAGACGGCTGGCGTGGGCGGCACGAGCTGGGCCAAGGTGGAGGCCCTGCGCGCCGGCGGGGATCGCCAGGCGGAGCTCGCGGGGCTGGCCCTGGCCGGGCTGGGGATCCCCACGGCCGAGAGCGTCGTCGCGTGCCGCGCGGCCATGCCCCGGCGCGTGGTCATCGCCTCCGGGGGGCTGCGCACGGCCGTGGAGATGGCCACGGCGCTCGCCCTGGGGGCGGACGCGGTGGCCGCCGCGCTGCCGCTCCTCAAGGCCGCCGCGCACGGCGAGGAGGTCGTCGTGGAGCTCCTGGAGCACTACGTCCACACCCTGCGGATCCTGTGCTTCGTGACGGGCGCCCGCACCCCCGCGGACCTCCGCGGCCGCGTGGTCCTCGCCGGGGGGCCGGCGTGAGCGTGGGGCGCGCCCCGGGCAAGGTGATCCTCCTGGGCGAGCACTTCGTCGTCTACGGCGTCCCCGCGGTCGCCGTGCCCGTGTCCTCTCGGTTCGTGGAGGTGGAGGCGCGGGTGCGCGCCGAGGGGGCCCCGGGGCAGGACGGCCTGCCCGCCGAGTGGGACGTGGCGCCCGAGGGGCAGCGGTGGCTCCGCGAGCTGCTGGGGGCGTTGGGGGAGGCCCCCGAGCGCTGGTGGCTCAGGGTGCACACCACCCTGCCGCTGGGCTGCGGGCTGGGCGGGTCGGCCGCCTTGGCCGTGGCGCTGGTGCGGGCGCTGGGCTGTGAAGACCCCGAGGAGGTCCGCCGCCGGGCCCACGCGCTGGAGCGCCTGGCGCACGGGAACCCCAGCGGGATCGACGACGCCGTGGCGGCCTCGGGGCGGGCGGTGCGCTACGTGCGCGGGGAGCCTCCCCAGGTCCTCGACGACGCCGCGGACGTCCCGCTGTGGGTGGGGCTCACGCCCAGCGGTCCATCCACGCGCGAGGCCGTGGAGGGTGTGGCCGCCCGGCGCGAGGCAGACCGGGCCTGGTTCGGGGCGCTGGAGGTGCGCGCCCGGGAGGTCGTCGAGCGGGGCCTGGGCGCCTTGCGCGCGGGCGACCTCGTCGGCGTGGGCGAGGCCATGACCCACAACCACGAGCTGCTGCGCTCCATCGGCGTGAGCACGCCGCGCCTGGACGCCCTCGTGGACGCGGCCCTCGCCGCGGGGGCGTGGGGAGCCAAGCTCACCGGCAGCGGGCTCGGGGGCGCCATGGTGGCCCTGGCCCCCGCCGACGCCCCCATGGACGAGGTGCTCCGCCGGGCGGGCGCCACGGACGTCCTCGCCCCGGGCTGAACCTTTCCCCCGGCCCGCGCGCCATGTGCCCCTCGGGGACTCCCCCGCCGACGCGCCCACACCTCCCCGCTGCTCAGGAGGAGAACCATCGTGACTGACGCCCCCCCCCCGGCCCAGGCCACCGAGTTGGTCCTCGACGGCGCCGTGCGCGCGCGCGCCGGGGTGAACTTCGCCCTCATCAAGTACTGGGGGAAGGCGCCCGCCCGAGGCCCCCTGGACGCGAACCTCCCGGCGGTCCCCAGCCTGTCCCTCACCCTGGAGGACCCCTGGACCGAGGTCACGGTGCGCCTGGCGCCCGAGCAGCCCGCGGACACCATGGTCGTCGACGGGGTCCCCCTGGACGAGGGCGGCATGCGGCGCGTCGTGGCCGTGCTGGACCGCGTGCGCGAGCTGGCAGATCTGGCGGCTCCCTTCGCGGCCACGAGCGTGAGCCGGGTGCCCATGGCGGCCGGGCTGGCGTCCTCGGCGTCCTCCATGGCGGCCTTGGCGGCGGCGGCGTCGCGCTGCGCCGGCCTGGGGCCCGGGACCGACCGCGCGACCAGCGAGATCGCGCGTCTGGGGTCGGGGAGCGCGTCGCGCAGCGTCTTCGGCGGCTGGGTGACCTGGGAGGGCCGCGCGGCCGAGCCCCTGGCGCCGCCCGACCACATGGACGTGGCCATGGTGATCGCCATGGTGGACGCCGGGCGCAAAGCCATCAGCTCTCGGGAGGCCATGAACCGCACCGCCGCGACCTCGCCGCTCTACGAGGGGTGGGTGCGCCAAGCGCGGGGGACCTTCGACGAGGCGGTGGAGGCGGTCCGCGCCCGGGATCTATCCGGGCTCATCGCCGCCATGGAGGCCTCGACCTACCGGATGCACGCGTCCGCCATGGGCGCGCGCCCCCCCATCCTGTACTGGCGCCCGGCGTCCCTGGAGGTCGTGCGCGCGGTGGAGGGGCTCCGCGGGGAGGGGCTCACCGTGGGCTGGACCATGGACGCCGGCCCCAACGTCAAGGTCCTCTGTCGCGCCGACGACGCGGATTCCGTGGCCGAGCGCGTGGCGTCCATTGACGGCGTTTCGCGGATGCTGGTAAGCCGTCCCGGTGCGGGCGTCTCGGTGCGCCTCGTCTCGGAGCAGCCATGAAGACAGCACGGGCCAGCGCCCCTGGGAAGTTGATGTTCGCCGGTGAGTACAGCGTCGTGGACGGCACCGCGCCGTCTCTCGCCGCCGCTGTGGACGCCCGGGTGACCGTGACCGTGACCCCGGGCGGGGAGGGCTGGCGGGTCACCTCTCCGTCCATGGAGCTGGACGGGGCACCCGCCGCCGCCGTCCCCGTGGTCGAGGCCGCCCTGGCCGACTGCGCCGGGGTGCCCCCGGGCGGCCTGGTGTCCATCGCCACGGATCTGCCCGTGGGCGCTGGGCTCGGCAGCTCGGCGGCCGTGTGCGTGGCGACGCTGGGCGCGCTCCGGGCCCTCGTGGGCGACGATCCTCCCGGCGTGGACGACGTCGTGCGGGTCCACCGGGCGGCGCAGGGCGGCGTGGGGAGCGGCTACGACGTGGCCACCTCGCTGCTTGGCGGGGTCGTGCGCTTCGACCCCACGGGGGAAGACCTCCAGGCGGACCGCCTGGCGTGGCCCGAGGGGCTGCACTACGCCGTGCTCACGTCGGGCGTGAAGGCGTCCACGGTGGCCCTCGTGGAGCGCGTGCGCGCCTGGCGCGAGGCCAAGGGCGATGAGGCCGAGCGCTGGGTCGTGCCCATGGGGGCGCGCGCCCGAGAGCTCGCGGAGGCCTTCGCAGCGGGCGAGGTCTCCAAGATCCTGAGCGCCGTGGCCGACGCCGAGGAGGCGTTGGTCGCCATGGATCGGGCGGGGGCCATCGGCCTCATGCCGCGGGCCCACGCGGAGCTCAAGGCGGCCGTGGAGGACGCCGGGGCCTACGCTCGGACCTCGGGCGCCGGGGGCGGTGACTGCATCTGGGCGGTCTCGCCCGACCAGGCGGTCCTGGACGCGGCCGTCGAGGCCGCGCGCGCCCTGGGCTTCGCGCGGCTGGAGGTCGCGATCTCGGACCAGGGGCTGGAGGCTGAGGTCGTGGACGATGAGGCGGACGACGGGGCCGCGGCAGAGGGCGCATGACGACGATCGAGGACACCCGCGCCCGCTGGGGCGCAGAGGTCGAGGCGCGCATCCACGCGGCGCTGGAGGGGTGGGGGGCGCTCACCCAGATGGGGCGCTACCACATGGACACGGGGGGCAAGCGGCTGCGGGCCCTGCTCCCGGCCCTCGTCGCCGCGAACGCCGGCGGGGAGGCGGGAGACGCCATCGAGCTGGGGGTGGGCATCGAGCTCATCCACAACGCCACGCTCGTCCACGACGATCTCCAGGACGGCGATGAGGTGCGGCGCAAGCAGCCGGCCGTGTGGAAGGCCTTCGGCGCCACCCAGGCCATCAACTTGGGGGACGCGCTGTTCTTCATGGGGCTCGAACGCGTGGCCTTGGCGCCCGCGGGACCGGGGCTCCTCACGGCGGTGTCCCGGGCGGTGACGCGGGTCGTGGGGGGGCAGTCCATGGAGTTTCAGCTCCAGCTCCCCAGCGGGGAGGCGCTGCACCTGGCGCCCACCCTGGACAACTGGGAGGCCATGGCTCGCGCCAAGACCGGCGCCCTCTTTGGGCTGTGCTGCCAGGCCGGGGCCGCGGCGGCCGGGCGCAGCGCCGACGAGGTGGAGGCCGTGCGGTCCTACGGGGAGGACGCGGGGCTCTTGTTCCAGGTTCAGGACGACTATCTGGACCTCATCGGCGACAAGGGGCGCGCCCGCCGTGGCTCGGATCTGGCGGAGGGGAAGCTGTCCTTCCCCGTGGTCTGGGTGCTCACGGAGGTGGGCGGGGCGGAGGCCTCGCGCCTCCGGGAGATCGTCGAGACCCCCCGCGCCGAGACGCCCGACGCCTGGATCGACGAGGGCCTCGCGCTGCTCGAACGGGTGGGGGCCCTGGAGGCCACGGCGGTGTGGCTCCGAGACCGGCGGGACGCGCTGGCTCGCTCGCCCGTGGCCGCGTGGGTGCCGGGCCTCGTGGAGCGGTTCTTGGCGCCGGTGCGCCACGCGCTCTGACCCGAGCGGGCTCTCGCCGCGGCGCGCGGAGGGGGCTGGGGCTGCCGCGTCCCCGGATGTGGCCGGGGACGCGGAGCGGATGCCTCAGCCCATGGCGGACTGGAGCAAGGACGTCATGCGCCGGGCGAAGGCGTTGGGATCCTCGATGGGGCTCCCCTCGGTGAGCAGCGCCTGGTCGTAGAGGAGCTCCATCCAGCCCCGCAGTTCGTCGTCCACCTGGAGGACGCCGTCCTTGCCCTCCCCGCTGCCCTCGGCGTCTTCGCCGGCTGCGTCCGTCTGGCTCGCCAGGCGCTGGGCGAGGGTCTGGATGACCGGGTGCTTGGGGTTGAGCTCCAAGATGCGCCGGGTGGCCTGGAAGGTGGCGTCGGTCTGCTTGAGGATGCGCTCCCAGTGGGCGTGGAGGCCACCCGGAGGGATGACCAGGCAGACCGGCGAGTCGGTGAGCCGCTCGGAGGTCCGCACCTCGGCGACGCGGTCGCCCAGGACCTCCTGGAACCGCTTGAGGAGGGCTTGGATGGGGGCGTCGTCGCCAGCGTCGGAGGTGTCGGATCCCTCCTCGCCGTCGCGCTCGGCGTCCTCGTCGGTCTTGGCGTCGAGCTTGAAATCGGAGCTGGCGACGCTCACGAGGGGCTTGTCGTCGAAGGTCGTGAGGCCCCCCTTGACGACCCACTCGTCCACCGGATCGGTCATGAACAGCACCTCGTAGCCGCGCGCCTTGACGGCCTCCAAGTAGGGGCTCGTCGCGGCCGCGCGCTGGCTCGGGGCGATGACGTAGTAGATGGCCTCCTGGCCCTCGGGCATGCGGCTCACGTAGTCCGAGAGGCTCGTCCAGGTGTCCTCGGAGGCGCTGGAGTGGTAGCGGACGAGCTTGCTCAGTCGGTCCGCCTGGTCGGTTGCGAAGTGGAGCCCCTCCTTGAGCACGGCCCCAAAGGCCTCCCAGAACTTGGCGTAGGCCTCCTCGTCCTTGGCGAGCTGCTCGAACATCTCCAGCGACTTGCGGACCACCTGCTTGGTGATGCGGCGCACCACCGCCGAGTCCTGGAGGAGCTCGCGGCTCACGTTGAGGGGGAGGTCATCGCTGTCGATGAGGCCCCGGATGAAGCGCAGCCATTGGGGGACGAGCTCCTCGGCGTCGTCCATGATGAAGACGCGCTTCACGTACAGGCGCACGCCCCGCCGGTGGTGCGTGGAGAAGAGGTCCATGGGCGGGCGGGCGGGGACGTAGAGCAGCCCGGTGAACGACTGGGTCCCCTCCACCTGGAAGTGGATGTGGGTGAGGGGCGCCTCCCAGTCGTGGTTCAGGTGCTTGTAGAACTCCGCGTACTCCTCGTCCGTGACCTCGGCCTTGGGGCGGCGCCAGAGCGCGGTGGCCTTGTTCACCTGCTCCAGCGCCGTCGTGACCTTGGGGGGCGGTGGGTCCTCGCCGTCCCCGTCCCCGTCCGTGGCCGCGTCCGGGTCGGCGGGCTCCATGCGCTGGACTTGGAGCATGATGGGGTGGTTCACGAAGTCGGAGTACTGGCCGATGAGCTGGCGAAGTTTCCAGTCGGAGAGGTACTCCTTGGCGTCGTCCCGCAGGTGCAGGGTGATGGCCGTGCCCACCGACTCGCGCTCGGCCGGCTCCACGGTGAAGCCCTCCTTGGCGTCCGAGGACCAGCGCCAGGCGTCCTCGTGGCCCGCGGCCCGGGAGACGACCTCCACCCGGTCGGCGACCAGCCAGGCGCTGTAGAAGCCCACGCCGAACTGACCGATGAGCTCCGGCGGGGCGCCGCCGTCTTCCCCGCTCGTGGCCTGCTTGGCCCGCGCCACGAAGGCCCGCGTGCCCGAGCGCGCGATGGTGCCCAGCTCGGAGATGAGCTCCTCGCGGGTCATCCCCACCCCGAAGTCCTCGAAGGTGATGGTCCCGGCCTCCTCGTCGGGGATCACGCGGATCTCTCGGGGGGTCCCCTCCGGCACGAGGTCGTGCTCCGTGAGCGCCCGGAAGCGGAGCTTGTCCAAGGCGTCGGAGGCGTTGGAGATGAGCTCGCGCACGAAGATCTCGCGGTGCGAGTACAGGGAGTGGATGACGAGGTCGAGCACCTCGCTCACCTCGGCTTGGAACGCAAAGGTCTCAGGGGCGTTGGCCACGGTCACCTCCCGATGGGGGTCTGGGGCGGCCCTTGGGTGGGCCGCGCGGTGCAAAGCGATAGACACGCGCCGTGGCCCGTCAACCACCCACCACGCGGGGGGTGAGGCCCTCGATCCAACGGGGCCCGATGGCGGCGTCAGGCGGCGCCGGTCCCGTCGCACAGCGGGCAGCGGAACCGCCCCGCGCCTCGGCATCGGTCACATCGCACGGCCCCGTTCCCGCAGGTGCACGCCACGTGCACCCAGCCGCGCCCCCGGCACGTGACGCAAGCCCGCGAGTGAATGGACCGCGTCGTGGCGCTGGCGTTGCAGTCCGGGTCGGGGCAGGGCGTGCGCTGGAGCCCGCCGCCGCCACAGCGGGCGCACGTCTGCTCCCCGCTCCCCCGGCACGCCGGGCACCGCACGGAGCCGTGGCCGCCGCAGACGTGGCAGGCGAGGTTGGCGAGCGCCCGGGTCGTCTCCTGGGCCGCCAGGCGGACGCCCGCGTGGGCGTGCCCCAGCAGGGAGGCGACCCATGGCGCCAAGGACTCGGCGCGCACCACGGCCACCACCCCGAGCCGGAGCGCCAGGGCGTCGGGCGGCAGGCCCTCTAGCGCGGCCCGGAGTTCTTCCGCGCCTGCCGGGTCGAGGGCGTGACGAGGCCCCAACCCCAGCCACCCGACGAGCGGCGCGAGCACGTCCGGGTGGGCCGCCGCGATGGCGCGCCGCGCCGCGGCGGGGGAGGGGGGGACACCGTGGGTGCGCAGCCCCTCCGTAGCGGCCATCGACACCCGCATCTCCGGGTCCACGGCCAGGAGGATGAGCCGGTCCGCGGCGACGTCCCGGGGACCGCGCCACTGCCCCAGGGCGAGGGCCGCGACCTGGCGCTCCTCCCACCATGGGCTCGCCGAGAGGCGGTCGACGGTCGGCAAGGCCGCCTCTCCGATGGCGGCCAGGGTCTCGGCCACGGGGAGGCGGTCTTCTCGGAAGGGGCTCCGGGCGCCTCGGGCTGCGGTCTGGGCCGCGCGTCCCGAGGCGATGACGGCGAGGGAGTCCAGGGCGGCGGCGCGCACGTCGTCGTCGTCGTCCTCCACACACAGCGCCAGCACGCCGGCCGCCCGGTCGTCGCCCGGGCGCGCCAGGGCCACGCAGAGAGCCTCCCGGGCGCGCCACGACGTGCGACCCGGGCGCACGGCCTCGCCCAAGACCTCGGGCGAGACGTGGCGCAGCGGTTGGGCCAGGTGGTCGCGGTGCGGATACGCCTGCCACGTGCGGTTGAGGGCTCGCAGGACCTCGGTGAGCCCTCCGGTCGTCTCCACGGCCGCGGTGGGGTCGAGCTGGGCCACGTGCAGCGATGCTTCCTCTGCGGGCGTGGGGGGGCGCAGGCCGGCCCACTCCACGAACCGCGCGACCTCGCTTCGAAAGACGTGCCCCCCGAGCCCCAGCGCCTCCCACACGGTCGGCGGGTCCACGAGGTGCGGGGTGTCTCGCAGGGACCCCAGGTCGCGCCGTGCGAGCGCCGCCAGGGTGTGCTCCCGCGGCGTCGCAGGGGCCCACCCGCGCTCCTCCAGGGCGCCCAGCGCGGCCAGGCGCACGTCCTCATCCTCATCGGTGAGCGCGCCTAGGAGCAGCGCCTGGGCGTCCTCGCCCGGGATCCCCGCCAGGGCGCCGCAGGCGGCGTGGCGCCGCTTCCACGTGCTCTCTCCCAGCACGCGGCGGAGCCCGGGGAGCGCCTGGGCCCCGGCCTCCGTGGCCCGTCGGGCGGCCGCGGGCAGCTCGCCCAGGGCGGCGTGGGCCAGGGCGAAGCCCGCCTGCTCCCCGGTAGGGGGAGGTGTCGTCCCCAGGGCCACCAGGGCGTTCGCCGCGTCGCTGCGGACGTCGCCGTGGGAGTCCAGGAGCACGAGGCGTCGGAGGGCCAGAGCCGCCCCCGCCACCCGGTGCCGCCCCACGGCGCGCGCGGCTCCCGACCGCGCGGCGGGGTAGAAGCGCGTGTCCAGCGCTCGGAGGAGGCTCGGCAGGAGGGCGTCCACGCCCCGGAGGCCCACGAGGAGGTCCACCGCGTCGTCGTCCGCCCACTTGAGGCGGCGGTCGAAGAGCTCGACGAGGGCCTCCCCCGCCGCCTCCCACGGGGCCGCGCTTCGCCCGGCGTCGGGCGCCTCACCGAGGGCGTGGATCGCCGCCGTCACGGGGCCCTCCAGCGTCCGCAGGCGCTGGCCGGCGTCCAGCAGGGCGGGCACGTCCGCGAGCCCCCCGAGGTGGGGCAGGGCGGCGATGGCCCCGCGTCGGATCGCCATGTCCGGGATGGTGAGCGCCTCGACCAACGCCCGCACGGCCTCCGCGGGGGCCGCGCGGGCGACCTCGGGGATGAGCGCCGGGAGGGCGTCCGCGTCGCCCCTGTAGAGGGCCTCCCGGAGCTGGTCCAGGGGGGCCCCTTCGGCCCGCCTCCGGGGCAGCACGACGACGTCCCCGCCGCGGGGGCTGGGCGGCAGGCACGAGACCGCCGGTCGCCGCTGCTGGCGCGCCAGGAGGCCCAGGGCTCGGTTGCGGACGCTGGGCTCTCCGTGGTCCAAGAGCTCCGTGGTGCTGCGCTGGAGCTCCGCGCTCAGGAGCTCCGGTGAGGACTCCAGCGCGTCCAACACCGCCCGGCCCACGGCCGAGGACCGATCCCGCGCCCACAGCTCGGGGCGGTCGAACACCAGCGAGGGGCTCACGGTGAGGAGCGCAGCCCGTACCGGCGGTGGCCACCGCCACCACCGGTCGGCCAGGTCGCTCGCCAGGGTCGCGGGCGGGATGGCGAGGGTGGCGGCGATCTCCTCCAGGTCGGGCGGGCAGCCCCCTGTGGACGTGCGGAGCACGAGCTCGCGGAGCGCCGGCTCCGAGGGGGAGCCGATCTGCGCGGCGACCCGCCAGACGTTCCGCGCGGCGCAGGTCCACGTCTCCCGCTCGCGGCGTGCGTGGCGCGCGGCGCTCAGGAACCATCCGAGGCCGTCGTCCAGGAGGCCGTCCCCCAGCCCTTGGAGGAAGGCGGCGCGCTCGGCCTCCGCGAGGGGCTCCGAGCCCGCGTCGTCCCCGCTCTCCGGCTCGCTCCGGCTCGCCAGGCGCCGAAGCACCAGCCTCGCCGCGAACAGGGAGCCGGCCCGTGCGGCCATCCCCAGGGCCACCGCCGCGCAGGCCCTCACGGTGGGGTCGGAGGTCTTGGGGAGGGTCCTCAGCGAGAACGGGATGTCCAGGGTGAAGCCCAGCCCTACGGCAGCGCCTAGCTGCTCGCCCGGACCGCCCTTCTCCAGCGCTTGGCCCAGCAGGTCCATGGTCGCCGCCCGGGGGCGGGGCGGGTCGCTGAACAGCGCGCGGAGCTGGGCGAGGAGGCTCTCCACCCGGTCGCCGGTCGCCGCGCGCCGCTGCTCGGTGGTCCCCGTCTCCAGGCGCGCGACCCACAGGGGCTGGGCGACGGCCAGGGCCACGAGCCGGGCCGGGGGGGCCAGAGGCCCCAGGAGGGCCTCCTCGTGGGCGAGCGCGGCCCCCAGGGTGGTCTGCGCCGTCCGCGGGAGGTGGGCGAGGCGCGCCCCCGCCTCCACCCCCGCCGTGAGCCACGCCCGGGCCTCGGCCCAGCCGCCGCCCCTTCGTGGCGGCGGTGATGAGGGGCGCTCTCTCAGCCCTCGCTCGCGGGGCTCGGGGCGGCCTCGGCGGTGGGCTGGGGGGACTCGCCCGTGGGCGGTGCGTTCGCCTGGGGGGCCGCGGTCTGATCCTCCGCGTCTCCGTCGGCGGCCCGGTCTTCGGCCCCGTCCGCCCCCTCGTCCCCTGCTGCCGGGGCGGGCCCCGGCTCACCCCGGACGAGGCGACTCTCGATGACCTCCTCGCGGAACCGGACGCCGTTGAGGCGCACGCACAGCAGCACGTCCACGCGGTCGTGGCGCCCGAGGAGATCGTCGATGATCGCGTGCGCCCGGTCGTCGGGGATTTGCTCGATGGCCTCCACGTCCTCGTTGATGGTCTTCACGTGGGCGACCATCTCGCGGTAGAGGGTCGCCTTGGCGTTGTTCCAGTGGATGATCAGGACGTTCGCGAAGAGCTCGTGGCCTTCGCCGGCGAAGATCTCTCGCGCGGCCACCTTGCGGAGCCGACCCCGGCCGATCGCGCTGGGGCGGTACCCCTTGAAGTTGCGGAAATGGAAGGCCTTGTCGGCTCTCGCCATGTCCGCCGCGATCCGCTTGGGGTTCACGACGCGGAGGATGTCATCGAACTGGTCTTTGCACTGGCGCAACGCTTCGATCGGCACGTGGCGTCTCCTACTGGGCTGTCTCGGACCGGGCTGTCTGGGCCCGGCCGGCGTGGACGGAGCGTCATGGCGCTCGCCCTGGAACGGCGCAGCACGTTGGCACCGATGGGGCAGCGGCGCAAGAGCTCGGGAGGGCCCCCGATCCGCCACCTACTCTGGGATTCGGCTTTGGATCCCGCGTGTGGGC
>CAYZID010000188.1:0-11700 GCA_964478315.1 uncultured Myxococcales bacterium
CGTTCACGCAACCCGCCGGAGTAGCAGCGCTACTTCAAGTGGTTGCGGGGACGCACCTGGTGCGTGCAGCGGCCGTCGCGGCGACGGGAGGCTTTTCAGGATGGGAACAGAGTAGGTGGCGGATCGGGGGGCCTGTGGGCCCGTTGCCAGCTTTCTTGGGATTGGCTAGCCTAGCTCCATCATCAGGGGTGTCTGTGGCGAGGGGGGGAGCCTCCCGCTGGGCGCGAAGACGCACGGCGACGCCTCGAAATCCAACCCACCAGGTGCCGCTTCGGGAGCGGGAGTCCTCAATGTTTATCGTAACGTCTGGCGATCTAGTGGAAGAGTACGAGGGGCGCGCCCAGGCCATCGGGCGGGCCAAGGAGCTCAGCGGCGAGCGCCACGGGAAGGTAAGCATCGAGGACAGCGAGGGGCGGGAGTCCTTCGTCTACCGCGGCGGCGATCTGGAGTCCTACGTCTACAACCTCCGCGATCGGCGGCGGCGCCGGGACGACTGAGCGCCCCGGCGCGCCCGCTCACGGGCTCGCCACGACGGCGACCTGGGCCTCCATGCTGGCGGCCCCGCTGGCGTCGTGGACGCGCAGGCGCACCCAGTACAGGCCGGGTGCGTCCGGCGTGAACGCGATCTGGGCGGTAGACCCCAGCGCCTCGCCCGGCGCGTGCGCGCTGCCGTCCGGCGCCGCGCCCACGGTCCACGCGAAGGTCAGCGGGCCGCCCTGGGCGTCCACCGAGGCCGCCCCGGTGAGGGTCACGGGCTGCCCCACGGAGGCGGCGAGGACGACCTCGCCCGCGGGCCCCGTAGCCACGGCCAGAGGGGGCTCGTTGTCCACGCAGGCGGTCTCGTGCAGGCACGCCTGGCCGGCGCCACAGTCCGCCGTGGTGGCGCAGGGGGCTCCGCACTGCCCGGTCGCAGGATCGCAGACGTCACCCGCCCCCGCGCAGGGCTGCCAGCACAGGTTGGGGACGCAGGCGCCGTCCACGCAGGTCTCGTTGTAGTAGGAGCACTTGCCCTCGTCGTCGCAAGGCTTCGTGGGCTGGCAGGTGCGCTGCACCGGGTGGCAGAAAGAGCCGGCGTCGCAGTCGGCGTCGCCGTCGCACAGGGGCGGCCCGCAGGCCCCCTCCACGCAGAACTCCCCGGGGTTCTTGCACTGCACGGTGTCCGAGCACTGGGTGGGCTCGCAGCGACGCGAGGCCGGCTCGCAGCGCTCTCCCGCCGCGCAGTCGCCGTCCACCGTGCACTGAGGCAGGTCGCACCAGTGGGTGTCGTCGCGGCAGGCGAAGGGGTAGGCGCACTCGTCGTGGCTCGCGCAGGTCTCCGCCGGCGGGTCGATCTGCGGCACGCAGCCGGTCACGCCGGGGCGCACGGGGACGCACAGGAGCCCAGCGAGATCCTGGCACTCCTGGTTGGACGTACAGGGCACGGTGCACCCCTTGAAGCCGGCCACGCGGAAGCACAGCCCCGAGGCGCACTCGCCGTCGGCGTCGCAGGCCTCACCGAGCTGCTTGGTCCCCGTGGGGGCGCTGTCGGGCGCGGTGTCGGCGGCCACGTCCAGCGCCGCGTCGACCGCAGCGTCCATCGCAGCGTCCATCGCAGCGTCAGGGCCGGTGCCCCCCGCGTCCGGGTTCCCGACGTCCGTCGTGCCCGTGTCCGGTGCGCCGGCGACGTCCCCGGAGCCGGCGTCCGCCGGGCCCGTGTCCGAGGTGCTCGCGCCGTCGACGGGCGCCGTGCTGGGGCTTCCCCCGCTGTCGCAGCCCACGCCCCCCGCCAAGGCCAGGGCGACCATCACCGCAGCGGCCACCGCGGCCCAGGTCGCCAGGCGTGACGGGCGGCTCCCCGCCCCCAGCCCCTCGCTACGCACCACATCGTACTCCCGCATGCTTCACCTCCGAGTCGCGGGGCGAGGGTAGTAGCCCGCGCCGCCCGGCGCCACCCTTCCCCACACATCGGAGGGGGCTGGCACGGACCTCCCCAGATCCGCCACCTACTCTGGGATTCGGCTTTGGATCCCGCGTGTGGGCGGCGTCGAGCTGCACGTCTGGGTGCTCGACGTGACGCGGCCACGCCTCCGCGCCCAGCCGCTTGTCTCCTTGCCCAAACGCGGCCTCCTGCGCCTCGGTCCGCAGAGCAGGTGGCGGATCTGGGACCTCGGCGAAGGGTTGCGCGGGTCCCCTCGATCTGTTCGCGCGTGCGTGGCAGAATCCCCGGCCATGAAGACACGAGCGCAGGGGTTCCAGTCGATGGCAGGACGTGATTCCAGCGGGATGGGGGTGGCCCACCTGGTGCGTGCCGGGTGGTTCACTGTGGCGGTGGCGCTGGCGCTCGGGGCCTGCTCCGACGCGGGCACGGGCGGCGTGGGGGCCCCCATCGACGGGGGCACGGGCACCGCGGGCGACGGCTTCGTCTTCCCCGACACGGGCGCGGGGCCCCAGGACGGTGCGGCGACCCCCGACGGGGCGTCCACGCCCGACGCGGCGGGCGATGACGGCGCGGCGACGCCGGACGCGGCGGCCACGCCGGACACCGCCGGGCCCCAGGACGCGGCGACGGCGCCCGACACGGGCGGGGGCCAGGACACGGGAGCGGGGCAAGACACGGCCCAGACGAACCCCACGGGTGAGCCGCAGATCGCAGTGCAGCCCACGAACTACACCTTCTCCTACGTGGCCCCGATCACGACGATCTTGAGCAAGCAGATCACGGTCATGAACGTGGGCACCGGACCGCTCACAATCACGAAGATACAGTTCGCGCCTGGGAGCTCGCAGGATTTCACATTTCTCTGGCAGCCCCCTGCGGTTCCCAAGGTGATTCAGCCTAGCAAGTCCATCATCTTGAACATCCGCTTCCAGGACGTCGAGGGCGGAACAGCTACGCTCCAAATCGAGTCTGACGATCCCACGACGCCTTTGGTGGAGGTCACGCTCGCAAGCTACCTCAAGGCCACGGTGGACACGCCCGACCCCTGCGGCGGGCTCCAGCCCTCGAAGCTCAACTTCGGCCAGGTCCAGCGCGGAGACACGAAGGTCCTCCAGGCGACCCTCAAGAACTGCAGCGAGACCATGCCGCTCAAGCTCAACAGCATCACGCGCTCGACCTTCTTCTTCGTGGAGCTCACCCAGGAGTTCCAGATCGACAACCAGCCCCAGCTCCCCTACACGATCCCGCCGGGAGGCCAGCTCCAGCTCGCCGTGTCCTACCAGCCCAAGCTGGCGGGCCCCGACTCGGGCTACTTCGCCTTCCACACCGACGACCCCAACGAGCCCGAGCTCCAGCTCGACGTGGTGGGCGTGGGGACCTCGCCACCGCCCGAGGAGATCGGCCTCATGATCAAGCTGTCCTGGGACTCCGACGGCTGCGACGTGGACAGCCACCTCATCGCGCCCGGCGGGACGTTCTTCGACTGCACGACCGACTGCCACTTCGGCAACCCCTCGCCCGACTGGGGCACCCAGGGCGACTGGGTGGACGACCCCTTCCTGGACGTGGACGACGTGGACGGATACGGCCCCGAGCACATCAACATCTCCGAGCCCCAGCCCGGGACCTACAAGTTCGTCGTCCACTACTACAGCGACAGCTACGAGGACGGCATGTCCACGGAGACGAACGCCACAGTGGAGGTCTACAGCTACGACCAGCTCATCGGCACCTACGGGCCCGTGCACCTGTCCAGCACCAACGACACCTGGGACGTCTTCACGCTCGGCTGGCCGGGGGCGTCGCTCACGCCGCTGGGGACGAGCGTCTATCAGATCAGCTCGTCGCAGATGAACACCTGCTTCAACTTCCCGTAGGCCCCAGGCCCGCGCCCTCGCGTGCGGAGTGGAGGCTTGGCAGGAGGGTGGCGTTCAGGTGTAGGCTCACTGGTGGGGCCCCGCGGAAGGGCACCGCCAACGGTGAGACCGGGGGACGAGAGGGGTCGCGATGCTCTACGCGGCGGTGGCGCAAGCCGAAGATCCGGACACGGCCGCGGCGGCCGCGGACCTCATCGCCAAGGCGCGCCAGCGGTGGCCCCAAGGGGCGCTGGCGCCGTCCGTGGGCGTCGTTTTCGCGGAGGTTCACGCGGACCACGCCGCCCTGCTCCGCGCGCTGGGCGAGGCCTGGCCGGGGATTCGCGTGGTCGGCTGCACGACGGACGGGGAGGCAGCGTCACCCACGGGCTTCGCCGAAGATTCCATCGTGCTCACGCTCTTGGGCTCCGAGGACGTGGGCCTGGGCGTGGGCGTGGGGCGCGGGATCGGGCGCGCCACGGCCAGCGCCGCGCGCGAGGCCGTGCGCCAGGCCTACGCGGAGGCGGGGGTCCCCGAGCGCACGCCGCGCGGTGTGGTGGCCCTCGCCGACTCCCTCACGGCGAGCGGCGCGGCGCTGGTGGACGCCCTCCAGACGGCCGCGGGCGCCGGCGTCCCCGTGGTCGGGGGCACCGCCGGCGACCAGCTCCAGTTCACGGGCACTTACCAGTTCTTGAACGGTGAGGTGCTCCGTGACGCGGTGGTCGTGCTCGCCTTCGCCGGGCCCGTGACCCTCGCCCACGGCGTCGCCAGCGGCTGGCGCCCCGTGGGCCCCACCGTGGAGGTCACGGGGGCCGCCGGGAACACGGTGGAGACGCTGGACGGTCGCCCTGCGCTGGCCTTCTACCAGGACTACATCGGCCCGCGCGATCCCCTGGGGGAGCACGCGCTGGCCGTCTTCGAGGGCGAGGGCGACGAGATCGCCTACATGCGCGCTCCCCTCGCCGCGAACCACGAGACCGGGGCCATCACCTTCACGGGAGACGTCCCCGAGGGGACGCGCGTGCGGCTCACCGAGTACACGCGGGCCGCCGTGCTCGACGCCTGCGCCACCTCCATCGCGACCGCCCAGGCGCGGCTCCAGGCCGCCGCGCCGGGGAACTCGCCGGCCCTCGCGTGGTTCTTCTCGTGCGCCGGGCGCAGAACGGTGCTGGGCACCTGGAGCGCCCGCGAGTTCGAGCTGGTGGGCGAACGCCTGGGGCCCGACGTGCCCATCGCGGGCTTCTACGCCTACGGCGAGCTCGCGCCCGTGGGGCTCGCTGCCCCGAGCCGCTTTCACGCGGAGACCTTCGTGACCCTCCTCGTGGGGAGCGCGCCATGACCGACCCGCAGGCCCCATCGCAGCACGAGGAACAAGAGCTGCGGGAGCTGCGCCATCGGGTGCGTGTACTCGCGCGCCGTCTCGAGCGCTCCGAGGCGCACCGGGCGCGGCTAGAGGAGCTCAAGGAGAGCGGAGAGTCCCTGCACCGTCGGCTCCTCGCCGAAGCCAACGCCGCCCGCCGGGCCCTGGAGGCCCGCAACGAGGAGCTCCAGCGCATGACACAGGAGCTGGAAGACGCGCGCCTGGAAGCCCAACGCGGCCACCGCGCCAAGGCGGCCCTGTTGGCCCAGCTCAGCCACGAGCTGCGCACGCCCCTGGCGTCCATGCTCGGGGTCACGGAGCTGCTGGCGGACACGGTGTGCGAGCCCCAGCAGCGAGAGCTCGTGGGGCTCCTCAAGACGGCCTCCCACAACCTGGAGCACCTCATCGACGACGTCCTGGACCTCGCGCGCGCCGAGGCCAAGGCGCTGCCTGTGCGGGACGAGCGCTTCGATCCGCGGGAGCTGCTGGAGGAGGTCGTCGACCTCGTCGCCGTGGACGCCGCGCGGCGCAACCTGGACCTGGTCCTCGACGCGGCGCCCGGACTCCCCGGGGCGCTCACGACCGACCGCGACCGTCTCCGCCAAGCCCTGTTCCGCCTCGCCTCCAACGCCGTGCGCCACACGCCATCCGGCGCGGTGACGCTGCTCGGGCGCCGCCAAGGAGACCGCGCGCTCCTGGCGGTGCGGGACGAGGGGCCCGGGCTGGCTCCCGAGCAGGTGGAGCGCCTCTTCGCCGCCTTTGGCGCGGAGGAGATGACCGCTGGAGACGCCTACGGGGGCACCGGGCTCGGGCTCGCCTATGTCCAGGCCACGGTGTCGGCGCTGGGCGGCGAGCTCTCCGTGGAGACCCGCCGCGTGGGCAGCGACACCGGGACCACCATCGGGGTACTCCTGCCGCTCCCGGCTGACCCACCGCATACCTCGGAGAGCGAAGGTGCCCGCGCCCGCGGGGGGGCGCCCGGCTGGGCCTCCGAGGACGCCCAGAGCGGGGAGAGGCGCCGCGCGGCGCTCGTGATGCTCGACAGCCCGGGGCAGCGGCTCGCCGCGTCGCGCCACCTCCGCGCCAAGGGCTGGAAGGTGACCGCCGTGGGGCCCCAGGCCGATCTGCGCGCCCTAGGGCGAGGGCCCGATGGAGAGGACCCGGCTTGGGGCGTGCTCATCGTGGCGCCAGAGGCGGTGGAGAGCGCCTGGGCGACAGCAGGCAAGGCGGGCGCCGGGGTGGTCGTCGCGGCGCGGGTGGACCGGCTCGTGGAGGCCCAGAGGGCCTCGGGGCCGCCCGTGGATGCCTACGTGTCCCTGCCGCCCAAGCGGGCGGCGCTGTGGGCGGCGGTGGAGCTCGCCGTGCGCCAAGCCGAGGCCCGCGCGGCGAAAGCCGACGCGACCGTCGAGGAGGCGGACGCGGGCGCGCCCCACGAGCCAACGCCCCACGACGGCGCGGAGATGCGCCCGGGCGAGCTGGCGCCGGTGCTGGTCGTGGAAGACGACCCCATCAACCGACGGCTCGTGGGGCGGCTCCTGGAGCGGCGGGGCGTGCCCTACGAGGTCGCCGAGGACGGAGGTCAGGCGCTGGAGCGCGCCACGGAGCGGCGCTACGGGCTGGTGCTCATGGACTGCCGCATGCCCGTGCTGGATGGGCTGGAAGCCACGCGGCGCATGCGCGCCGGGGGCCCCAACGCCGCGACGCCCATCGTCGCGCTCACGGCCAACGTGGTCGCCGTGGAGCGCCAGCGGTGCCTGGAGGCGGGCATGACCGAGGTCCTGGGAAAGCCCGTTCGCTCCAAAACGCTCTACGAGGTCATCGAGCGGCTCACGGGCATGGACCTCGACCGCTGACGCGAACGCCCCCGGGACGCCCGTCTACCGATAGTTGGGGTCGCCCTCGCAGGGGGCGAAGGTGTCGGTGAGGTCCTCCCAGGTGCCGTCGGGCTGGATCTGGCGGCAGACGATGGGCAGCGTGCGATCCACCGTGCACCCGTCGGTGAGCATCGTCCCCTCCTGGTCGCGGATCTGCATGCAGTCCATGGGCTGACACTTCCGCCAACCAAACCCCAAGCTGGAGTGGTAGTAGCGGTAGTTCTTGCCCTCCCACTCGAACAGCAGGCTGTCGTTGTGGTGGTTGCCCCCCCAGTCGTAGGCCGCGCTGGCGAGAGGCGCGATCCCGGGGGCCCCGTCCAGCGCCATCCACCCTTCGGCGAAACCGAACTCCGGGTTCGTGGACAGCCCCGCAGGCGCACACCCCGTGGGGGTCGCCTCGATGTAGACGTGCCCCGTGGACGTGCCGTCGTCGAAGGTGCACAGCCAATGCATGTCCTGGGCCTCCATGGTCGTGGCGTCCGGGTTCAAGGGGTCCTGGCAGGGGACCGTGTGGGTCTCGGGCGCCGTGATGGGCAAACCCCAAGGGTTGTCGGTATTGGTGTCGCCGCCCGCATCGGTGGCCGTGTCGGCCGCCGTGTCGGCCGCCGTGTCGGCCGCCGCATCGGTGTCGGTGTCGGTGTCGGTGTCGGTGGCGGTGTCGGTGGCGGTGTCGCTGGCCGTGTCGGCCGCCGTGTCGGCCGCCGTGTCGGTGGCCGTGTCGGTCCCGGCGTCGGTCACGGCGTCGGGGGGCGGCGTGGGCCCTGGGGCGCCGTCGCAGCCGGCGACGCCCGCGGCGGCGAGGGGCCAGGCGAGACAGGCGAGGGCGATGAGGGAGGTCGGCAGGCGCATGGCTGGCTCCTGTGGGAACGGGTGCGTGGGGAGAAGGGCTGGACCGAGAGGCCTCAGGGGCTCTGGGCCACGTGGTAGGGGCGGACCTGCTTGAGGACGAGGTGGCGCTGGGGCCCGTCGAGCTTGAACTCCATGTCCAGTGGGAAGTCGTAGGGCGAGGCCCCGTACAGCGGCGCGAAGTGGGCCTGGATCTGGGAGGCGGCCACGAACAGCGCGGTGGCCTCGGCTTGGGTCATGAGGGGGACGCCGGGGGAGAGGCTGGAGAAGCGCTGGCGCACGACCTGGACGCCGCCGCCCGGCGCCTCGACCACCGTGAAGACCTCGGGCAGGGCGCCCCCCGTGGGGTTGGTGACCGAGACCTCCCCGCGCTGGGCGTTGACGTAGTAGCCGGCCACGGTGGGGTCGGCGAGGTTGCGGGTGATGAGGACGCCGTTGACCTGCTCGTCGCGGTAGGCGGGGTGGACGGCGACGCCCATGCGCACGGCGTGGTGGTCCACGTTCCAGAAGGACCGCTCCTCGAAGGCGCGCCAGGTCCAGGCCGAGGCCCAGACCTTGCGGATCTCCAGGGAGGCGGCGTCGGAGCCCGAGGGGTCGGCCCCGTAGGAATCGTAGAGCCCCGCCCCCGAGAAGTCGGGCAGGTCCTCGGCGTTCGTGCTGGAGCGCAGCCGCACACGGGCCGAGGGGCCCAGCCGGGCCGCGATCTCGGCGTCCAGAGCGGCACCGAAGTCGGGGTCCACGGTCGCGTGGCGCATGATCCACCGGAGGTTGTCCAGGGCCGCCTCGCGGGTGGCCGTGTCGCCGCGGAAGGAGGCGTCCCCCAGGAGCCGCTCCACGTGGTCGTAGAGGACCTCGGCGGCCCCCGGCCCCTGGGCACCGGCGGGGAGACACAGGGCCCGCGCCGCGGCGCAGACGGCCGCGGGGCGCCCCTCCTCCAGGCAGTCGGTCTGGGCGCCGTCGCAGGCGGCGGGCGTCACGGCGGGGCTGCGCATGAACTGGTCGTAGTAGTAGAAGGGGACCGCGAAGCCGGGAGGGCTGTGGTCGGGCAGGAGGTGGTGGAGCTCGGCCAGATTGGCGGCCTTGACGCCCACGGCGATGGCGTCCGCGAAGCCGATGTCGTCGAAGCCCAGGAGGCCCTGGCGCTCCACGTCGAAGACGGGGACCTTGGGCGCGGGCGCGCGCGCCGCCCAGAAGGCGTCCACCTGGGCCTGGGTGGCGGCCGTGAGCGACCACGACGAGGGCGTCACCTCGAAGCGCACGGGGTGGCCCACCAGGGCGGCCACCTCGGGCCGCTCCCCGGCCCCCGGGAGGGCCAGGTTCGGGGTGCCCCGGGCCCGGGCGGCGACGTTCACGTGGGCCAAGGGGGTCTGGAGCTCCTCGGTGATGGAGCCGCCCACCAGCGGCACCTCGTTGGGGAGGCGCGGGAGCAGGAGCACGTCCTGGTACGAGACGACCGTCCGCTCGAGCTGCTCGGGGGTGAGGCGACGCAAGGTGCCGAAGGTCACGCCCGGGTTCAGGCGCTGCTCGGTGACGCCCGCGTAGAGGTCGCTGTGGGCCATCCAGGGGGCGTCCTGGGCCGCGAAGCGCCAGGCCGCGGCCGCCTCGCGGGTCTGGCCCTCCTGCACGTCCCCGGCGGGCACGTAGACCAACCGCCGGGCGGCGCCCGCGGGGGCGAGGAAGCCCAGGCGCGCCTCCACGAGCCCGTACACGCGCAGGGCGAGGGCCGGCGAGAGGTCGTCGCTGGGGAAGAAGGTCAGCGCCACGGGCGCCGGGTGGTCCCCCGCGAGCTGGGGGTAGAAGACGAGGGTGCCCGCCGCGGCGGTGCGGTCCTCGCCGTGGTAGGTGGCGGCCTCGAACTCGGCGCGCGTGGCCGTGCCCCCCAACACGTCCCGATAGAAGTCGTAGTGGAGCGGGTGGCGCTTGGTGTCGTGGAGGTACACCGTGGGCGTCTCGCCCCGGAGGTCCGCCACGTAGAACTTCACGACGAGGCTCGGCCCCAGCTCCGTGTCGAAGGGGACGGCCAGGGCCTCGAAGGCGGCGCGCGCGGCCTCCAAGCCCTGACCGGCGTCCAGGCCCGTAGCGTAGTCGTCGGTCACCTGGAACGCCGGCAGGGGGGTGAGGGTCCACGGGCCCCGGGCGAGCGCGCCGTCTGGGCCGGCGTCCGCGCCGGGGTCGGGGCCAACGGAGCGCGTGGCGTGCTCGAAGCCCGGCGCCTTGACCGTGAGCTGGGCGAAGGCGTCGCCCGAGAGGGTCACGCGGGCGCCGTCGCAGGTCACGCGGCCGCCGCGCGGCGGACCCGCGTCGGTTGGGGACAGGGGCGGGGCTGGGGCCTCGGCCTCCGCGGGCCCCCTCGGGGCGCACGAGAGGACGACCGGGTCGAACGCGGCGGCGCCTCCGTCCCCGGCCGGCCCGGCCCCGCTCGCCACGAGCACGTAGTCGCCCACGGGCTGGCCGTCGGGGCCCTGGAGGGTGAGCTCCCAGCGCGCCCCCTCCCCGCCCCCTCCCCCGCACGCGGAGGGCGCGCAGCTCAGGAGCAGGCCCAGAGCCAGCGCCAGGCATCTCCCGCGGCGGGCGGGCTCCTCGCCGCGGGGCGGGTCGGCCGCGGGGCGGCTGGTCGCGTGCGTCCCCATGGCCCCACCCTGCGCCCGCGCCCGGCTGGGATCAAGCGCACAGGGAGGCGGGTGCCCGAGCGCCTACCAAACCGAGCGGAAGAACCCGGCTGGGTGAGCCCTACTGGGCGGCCGGCGCCGGGAGGATGGCGAACTGGAACCAGCTCTGGATGGCGTCGGTGCACGTGGGCGGGTCATCCGGCGCGGCATCCATCCAGGCGTCGTGGATGAGCACGAGGTAGGCGCCGTCGCCCTCGCCCACGGTGGTCGCCGCCCGGTCGGGGACGACGGCGCCGGACAAGGCCGGGGCCATGGTCAGGTCGCCATCAAACCCCAGCGGGCCTCGTCCCTGGAGGACCCCGCAATCCCCCTGATCGGCGCACTCGTACCCGGTGATGGAGAAGGGCAGATAGTAGGCGACGCCCTGGAAAGCCATCAGGACCAGGGCACCGTCCGCGTCGGTGAGGGCGAGCCACGCGTTCTGGGCGTAGAACTCGGGCGCAAAGACGTGGAGGTCGGCGTGGAGGCTGTCCCCCACCGCGAAGGGCACGTGGTAGCCATCCAGGACCACGCGGAACGTGTAGAGCTGGCTGGCGCCGCCCGAAGTGCCGGTGTCCAAGGTGAAGACCCAGCCGCTCTCCCCATCCTGGGGCCCCACGGCGGGCGACACCCACTCCTCCACGCTGGACACGGTCACGTCGCCTTCCCACTCGGTGAGTCCCTGAGCGCGCCAGTTCACGGTGTGCGTGTCCACGGCCTCGAAGAAGACGACGGGCTGGGGCCCCTGGGGCGCGTCGCAGGCCGGGAGCGAGCTCGTGGTGCCGTCGGGGCCCGCGTCGGGCGCCGACGCCGTGTCCCCGGCCCCATCCGAGGTGCCCTGCCCGTCCGAGCCCACGGAGTCGACGGGCCCGGAATCGACCGGACCGGAATCGACGGGCCCGGGGTCTTCGCCGTCGCTGGTCTCGAGCGTGTCGGCGCCCCCCGGGGTCCCCCCGTCGCCGTCGCAGGCGCCTCCGGGGACGGCGAGCGCCAAGGCCACCGCGAGGGCCATCGCCGCGGGCGAGAGCAGGCCCGCCCCGAGGGGGGACGCGAGGAGAGCTTCTTGTCTGGCTTGCATGAGGGCCTCCAGAGACCGGGTTTGGGGCCAGCGTAGCGAGGTCGAGGACTGGAAGCAAGGCGGACGAGGTCCCCAGATCCGCCACCTACTCTGGGATTCGGCTTTGGATCCCGCGTGTGGGCG